>NZ_RPRY01000341.1 GCF_003949795.1 Streptomyces sp. WAC06614 | reverse complement strand
GGTATCCGTAGCCGGGCTGGGGTGCGGGGTGCGGGTATCCGTAACCTTGCGGTGCCGGGCCCCAGTTGGGCCCGCTGGGTCCGCCCTGGGAGGGGCCGCCGGCATAAGGATTGGGCTGCTGCTCACTCATACGGCCGATCCTTGCACAGCGGCCCCGGGCGTCAGAACGCGGCGGCGGCGAGACCGAAGTAGCGGCCCTCGATCTGCTTCTGGTCGTCCGTCACCGGGACCAGCGAGTAGACCAGGCTGCGGCGCAGGTCGCGGGTGGCGAAGGCGCCGTTGACGTAGCCGCCGTAGCTGCCGGTCTTGCCCCAGACCTCCGTACCGTCGGGCAGCTTGTAGTACTGCACCCCGGCCCGGCTGAACCCGCGTTCGGCATGGGCCGGCATCTCGAACACCAGCTTCTGCTGCGCGGGCGGCAGCAGCCGGCCCCGCAGGAGGCTGCTCAGGAACCGCTCCAGGTCGGGGGCGTTGGAGACCATCCCGCCCTCGGCCCAGGCCCAGGGGTCGGCCGGAGGCAGGTCGGCCAGCGCGTCGTCGGGCAGGGAGGTGTCGCCCTTCGCCGGCAGGTAGGTGTGGCGCAGGCCGAGCGGGCGGACGATCCGGCGGTTCAGCTCCTGGGTGTACGTGTGGCCGGTGACCTTTTCGACGACCATGCCGAGCAGGTGGTAGTTGGACCCCATGTAGATCTGGGTGATCCGGTCCCCGGTGACGGGCTCCCCGGCCTGCGGGCAGTCGGTGAACGTCTTGACGAACTCCTCCGGGGTGTACGAGCGGCCCTGCTCGTAGCAGGCGGGGCGGGGCAGTCCGCTGGTGTGGCTGAGCAGCTGCTCGATCGTGATGGGTGCCCAGTGGGCGGGCAGGGTGCCGGGGAGGACCTCCTGGACCGGGGTGTCCATGGCGATGCGGCCCTCGGCGACGAGCTGGAGGGTGAGGGTGGAGGTGAACAGCTTGGTGATGCTGCCGATCCGGAACGAGGCCTCCGGGTCGGCGGAGACGTTCCCCGCGGCCCCGGTCCACCGCCCGTCGCGTCCCCCGACCCGGGCCATGGCCCCGGCCAGGACGCCGTCGGGCAGGTTCCCGAGCGCGGCCCGGAGCTTGGCGGGGTCGACCGGCTCCCGCACGGTCCCGGTCACGGGCCGCTCGGCGGCCTGGGCGGGCACCGCGGCGCCCGCGGCCACCCCGAGAAGGGCCGCACCGGCGGCCAGGGCGGTGATCCAACGTCCGTACGTCTTCGGCGATTTCGTCATGCGACAAGTCTCGCCGCCCATGATCACCCGGCCATCGGGGCCACCCCCGATCCGCCCCTGAGAGGCCCCCTGGGGGCTACTCGGCTTCGGGCCCGGGCCGTGCGGCGGCGAGGATCTCCTGGACGTCCAGCGTCACCTCGGCGCCGAGGGAGTCGGGCAGGGTGACGATCTCGTCACTTCGAGGACGAGCCTGAAGCGGATGCCGGGCCTTTCATCAGAAGGGACGAAAGCCCCGCCCCCGGTGCACAGGACCGGGGGCGGGGCTTTCGTCAGGCCTGGGCGGCCGACCGCCAGGTCAGAAGCGGCGCGTGATCAGAGCGCGCTTGACTTCCTGGATGGCCTTGGTGACCTCGATGCCACGGGGGCACGCGTCGGTGCAGTTGAACGTGGTGCGGCAGCGCCACACGCCGTCCTTGTCGTTCAGGATCTCCAGGCGCTGCTCGCCCGCCTCGTCCCGGCTGTCGAAGATGAAGCGGTGGGCGTTCACGATCGCCGCCGGGCCGAAGTACTGGCCGTCGTTCCAGAACACCGGGCACGACGAGGTGCACGCCGCGCACAGGATGCACTTGGTCGTGTCGTCGAAGCGCTCGCGGTCCTCCGGGGACTGCCGGCGCTCGCGCGTCGGCTCGTTGCCCTTGGTGACCAGGAACGGCATGACGTCGCGGTACGCCTGGAAGAAGGGCTCCATGTCGACCACGAGGTCCTTCATCACCGTCAGGCCCTTGATGGCCTCGACGGTGATCGGCTTCTCCGGGTTGATGTCCTTGATCAGCGTCTTGCAGGCGAGCCTGTTCTTGCCGTTGATCCGCATCGCGTCGGAGCCGCAGATGCCGTGCGCGCAGGAGCGGCGGAAGGTGAGCGTGCCGTCCAGGTTCCACTTGATCTTGTGGAGACCGTCGAGCACGCGCTCCTTCGGGTCGATCTCGATCTGGAAGTCCTGCCACTCCGCCTGGTCGGAGACCTCGGGGTTGAAGCGGCGGATCCGGAAGGTGACCGTGATGTAGGGGGAGGCGGCGGCCTCCGCCTCCACCTTGTCGAGGGTCGGGGTAGCCATCAGTACTTACGCTCCATCGGCTGGTAGCGGGTGGTGACGACGGGCTTGTAGTCGAGCCGGACGGAGTCCTTGCCGTCGGCCGCCACCTCGCGGTACGCCATGGTGTGGCGCATGAAGTTGACGTCGTCGCGGTTCGGGTAGTCCTCGCGGTAGTGACCGCCGCGGGACTCCTTGCGGGCGAGGGCGGAGACCGCCATGACCTCGGCCAGGTCGAGCAGGTTGCCCAGCTCGATGGCCTCCAGGAGGTCGGTGTTGAACCGCTTGCCCTTGTCCTGGATCGCGACGTTCTTGTAACGCTCGCGCAGCTCCGCGATCTTCTCGACCGCGGTCTTGATGGTCTGCTCCGTGCGGAACACCATCACGTTCGCGTCCATCGTCTCCTGGAGCTCGGTGCGCAGGTCGGCGACCCGCTCCGTGCCCGTGGAGGAGCGCAGCCGCTCGATGAGGTCCTCGACGAGGCCCGCCGGGTTCTCCGGCAGCTCGACGAAGTCGGCCTCGGCCGCGTACTTGGCCGCCGCGATGCCCGACCGCTTGCCGAACACGTTGATGTCCAGCAGCGAGTTGGTGCCCAGGCGGTTGGCGCCGTGCACCGACACGCACGCGACCTCGCCGGCCGCGTACAGGCCGGGGACGACGGTGGTGTTGTCCGCCAGGACCTCACCCTCGACGTTGGTCGGGATGCCGCCCATGGCGTAGTGCGCGGTGGGCTGGATCGGGATCGGGTCCGTGTAGGGCTCGATGCCGAGGTAGGTGCGCGCGAACTCGGTGATGTCCGGCAGCTTGGCGTCGAGCTGCTCCGGCGGGAGGTGCGTCAGGTCCAGGTAGACGTGGTCGCCCTCGGGACCGCAGCCGCGGCCCTCGCGGATCTCCGTGTAGATGGAGCGGGAGACGACGTCACGGGACGCGAGGTCCTTCATGACCGGCGCGTACTTCTCCATGAAGCGCTCGCCGTCCTTGTTGCGGAGGATGCCGCCCTCACCACGGGCGCCCTCCGTCAGCAGGATGCCCATGCGCCAGATGCCCGTCGGGTGGAACTGGAAGAACTCCATGTCCTCCAGCGGCAGGCCGCGGCGGTAGCAGGCCGCCTGGCCGTCACCCGTGAGGGTGTGCGCGTTCGAGGTCACCTTGAAGAACTTGCCGGTGCCGCCGGAGGCGTAGATGACGGCCTTCGCCTGGAAGACGTGGATCTCGCCGGTGGCCAGCTCGTACGCCACGACGCCCGCGGAGTGCTTGACCCCGTCGACCTCGGTGATCAGCTGGTCCAGGACGTAGAACTCGTTGAAGAACTCCACGCCCTCCTTGACGCAGTTCTGGTACAGCGTCTGGAGGATCATGTGACCGGTGCGGTCGGCCGCGTAGCAGGAGCGGCGGACCGGGGCCTCGCCGTGGTTGCGGCTGTGGCCGCCGAAGCGGCGCTGGTCGATGGTGCCGTCCGGGGTCCGGTTGAACGGCAGGCCCATCTTCTCCAGGTCGAGGACGGCGTCGATGGCCTCCTTCGCCAGGATCTCGGCGGCGTCCTGGTCGACCAGGTAGTCACCACCCTTGACCGTGTCGAAGGTGTGCCACTCCCAGTTGTCCTCCTCCACGTTGGCCAGCGCGGCGGCCATGCCGCCCTGCGCGGCGCCCGTGTGGGAGCGGGTGGGGTAGAGCTTCGTCAGCACGGCGGTGCGGCTGCGCTTGGTCGCCTCGATGGCGGCGCGCATGCCCGCGCCGCCGGCGCCGACGATGACGGTGTCGTACTTGTGGATCTTCATGAGATTTTTCGCCTCAGCCCCGTTGCCTAGCGGATGTTCGGGTCGAAGGTGAAGATCACCAGCGTGCCCAGAAGGATGGTGAACACCGTGGCGGTGTAGAGCAGGCCCTTCAGCCACAGCCGCGTGTTGGCGCGCTCCGCGTAGTCGTTGATGACGGTACGCAG
Organism: Streptomyces sp. WAC06614; assembly: GCF_003949795.1. Classification (GTDB taxonomy): domain Bacteria; phylum Actinomycetota; class Actinomycetes; order Streptomycetales; family Streptomycetaceae; genus Streptomyces. The sequence continues at coordinate 2,859 of NZ_RPRY01000341.1, read as the reverse complement.
GCCGTTGGCGCCGTGCAGCATCGCCAGCCACAGCATCAGCAGGTCCCAGACCTGCCAGAACGGCGAGGCCCAGCGGCCGGCCACGAAGGCGAAGCCGATCTTGGACACGCCGCCGTCCAGCACGAGCTGGATCAGCAGGTGGCCGATGACCAGGACGACCAGGACGATGCCCGAGAGGCGCATGAAGAGCCACGCGGCCATCTCGAAGTTGCCGCGGGTGGTGCGGGGCGTCTTGGAGGTGCGCTTGCGCGGGGCCTCGATGTATGGCGCCGGGTTGTCGACGTCGTACAGGCTCGCGCCCTGGACCTCACCGATGGCGGAAGAAGAGGTGTCAGCAGACATCGGCGTCACTTCCCGAACAGTTCAGCAGCCGCGTGGCCGAGCACGGGGTAAAGGGCCCCGACCATCAGCACGACCCAGACGCCCACGACGGTCCAGAGCATCTGCTTCTGGTAGCGCGGGCCCTTGGACCAGAAGTCCACGGCGATGACACGGAGACCGTTGAGCGCGTGGAAGAGGATGGCGGCCACGAGGCCGTACTCCAGGCACGCGACGATCGGAGTCTTGTAGGTGGCCACGACGTCGTCGTACGCCTCGGGCGAGACGCGGACGAGAGCGGTGTCGAGGACGTGTACGAACAGGAAGAAGAAGATGAGGACGCCGGTGACTCGGTGAGCCACCCAGGACCACATTCCTTCCCGGCCGCGGTACAACGTTCCAGCCGGCACGGAAAAACCCTCCGGAAGCGGGGCGGGGGCCTGCCGGCTTCGTTGTCGGTCGGCCCGGCCGGGTACGGTCCACCGGCCCCGGACATCGTAGCGACGAGTTGTCGGTTCCTTCGCGCGGGGTCCATCGGTGTGATCAAAGAGGCACGGACGGCCTACCCTACGGGGGCAAACCGCACCAATTCGGGTGCACCTGAGGGATCTGCGCCCTTCTCGGCCCCGGGTGCGACGGAGAGCTCCACGAGCCGTGCCAGCCGGGCCCCGGCCAGCCGCCTCAGCTCGTCCGCCGCGACCGCCCGCTCCTCCTCCGGGCTGTTGCCCAGGCGTGACTGGATCCCGCTGAGCACCGCGTCGGTGTGCTCCTGCGGCGGGACCCCGGCCAGGCAGATGACGAAGGCGTGCCCGAAGAGGCGTTCGTACTCCGCGTGGGCCGCGTGCAGGGCGAGCTGGGCGGCGTACGGGGCCCGGTGGTCCAGGTCCGACGGGTCCTCGGCGGCCAGCGCCCCGGCCAGCTCCTGGGGGGACAGGTCGTACGAGGCCTCGGAGGCGGCGGCCAGCAGTGCGTCCAGGTCCGGGTACGGGCGGTGCGCGGCCACCCGGTGCGCCCAGCGCGGACTGGCGCAGCAGTGGCGCAGCAGTTCCTCGGCCGCCTCGGCGGGGCAGGCGTTGAACCGGACCAGCCAGGGGCCACTGATGCCGCGGACCTGTGCCGGAAGGTGGCTGGACAGCGGTGGCTCCTCGGGGCGGGACGCGGAAGACTCCGGGGCACGGGTCGTCCGGACACGGAAGATCGCCACCACGCTAGCGAGGCGGGCGCGGGGCTGCCGTACTCATGGGCGGATTTCACCCGGAAGAGAGGGGAGGGGGAGGTGAGGCGCGTGCGAAGCGGGGGAAGGGGGCGCTGCGGCCCCGGCCCGGCATGGCCGACCATGGATGACGACCGAGGCCGCCACCCCCCACAGGAGAGGCCCCGGTCGCCGTCCGGCACGGGCTCGTGCGACAAGCCCGTACCCCTGTCAGCGCCGCGAGTGCGTTTTGTGTCACACCCCGCTGTGCACAGGGTTCGTTGCTGGTTGTACAACTCATGGACGAGAGGAGCGTGAAACCCTTAACGTGCTGATTTGCGCCACACGTACAGGACAGTGAACGGGTTGGGGACTTTGCTGGGGGACGACGCGGAGCTGACCGCCGCGGTGCTCGCGGCACAGGGCGGCGACGACACCGCCTTCCGTGCCGTGTACCGAGCCGTGCACCCCCGCCTGCTCGGGTACGCACGGACGCTGGTCGGCGACATGGATGCCGAGGACGTGACCTCCGAGGCCTGGCTGCAGATCGCCCGTGACCTCGACACCTTCACGGGGGACGCCGACCGCTTCCGCGGCTGGGCGGCAAGGATCACCCGCAACCGGGCCCTCGACCACATCCGCATGCGGGGCCGGCGCCCCGCGGTCGGCGGGGACGAGACCGAGCTCACGGGCCGCGCGGCCGACAGCGACACCGCGGGCGAGGCCATGGAATCCGTGGCCACCGGCCACACGATGCGGCTGATCGCGCGGCTCCCGCAGGACCAGGCCGAGGCCGTGGTGCTGCGCGTCGTGGTGGGGCTGGACGCCAAGAGCGCGGCCGAGGCCCTGGGCAAGCGGCCCGGCGCGGTCCGTACGGCGGCCCACCGTGGCCTGAAGAAGCTGGCGGAACTCCTCGGCGCGGAAACCGCAGGAGAAGTCAGCCATAATTCCCAGGGCCGCCCCGGGGAACTCGACGCCGTCCCGGCGCAGCGCGGTCCGGGCGGTGAACTCGTAGAACAAACCGGTGTGACGCATTCACGTTGGCGGACGCAGAGGGACATGTGATGGCCGACGAGGGCAACAGCTGGCTGGACACAGCCGCGGCGGAGAACCTGCTGCGCGGCGATCCGGCCGGACCTGTCGCCGATCCCCGTGCCCGGGCCGATGCCGCCCGGCTGCGTGGCGCGCTCGACTCCCTCACCCCGCGCACCCCGCCCGAGGGCGGTCCGGAACTGCCGGGCGAGGCAGCCGCAGTCGCCGCGTTCCGCGCTGCGCGCGAACGGCGGGAACCGGCCACCGGCGCGACCGGGGCCGCCGCGGCCCCCTCCCTGTCCGCCCGTCCCTTATAC
>NZ_RPRY01000340.1 GCF_003949795.1 Streptomyces sp. WAC06614 | reverse complement strand
GTGCGAGAGGTGGTGCGCGTCGGCGGGTCGGTGGGGCCGCGGGTCAGCGGACCCAGCCGCGGTAGCTCTGGCCGATGCGCGGGCCGCGGGTGGTCGGCGGGGCGGGCGCCGCGCCCGGTTCCAGGGCCACGGCCACCGCCCGGACCAGCCAGGCGTTGACGGACAGGCCTTCCTGACCGGCGGCCTCCTCCACCCGGGCCTTGAGGTGGGCGGGGAGGCGGAAGTTGATGCGGGCGGTGCCACCCTCGTCGGCGTCGCCCCCGGCGGACGTGGGCGACGCGAGGGGCGGCACCACGGCCGGCGCCACGGATGGCGCCACTTCGCCGCCGGGCTCGCCGACGGGCTCCGGGGCCGGCGGGGCCGTCACCACGAACTCGGGGTCGAGCCCCCGCAGCCGTACGTCCACCGAGCCGGGCGCCAACTCCCGGGTGATCTCGTCCGAGGCGGCGGACAGCGCATTGAGCAGGGTCAGCCGTGCGGCCGACTCCAGCGGCGCGGTCAGCCGCTCGGCCAGGGCGCGGGCTTCGTCCCCACCGGCGTTGGCGGCGACCGCCAGCTCGTGGCGGAGGTGGTCGACGTAGGGGGTCAGGTCCATGGCTCTATCGTGACACCAAAGTGGCGCCATGGCAAGCGGATATGGCGCCACGTGGCGCCGCTCGGTGCCGGACCGACCGGATGGGTGGTGCCATCGGTACCGCTTCAGTGCCCCCATGGCGCCATATGGCGCCATCCCGCGCCACCGGGCGCCGACATGCGAGCCCGGGCCGAGGGGCCGGTGGGGGCGGGGGCGGTGGTGTTGCGGCACCGGCGCCCGGCTGCGCCGCGCCGAGCACCGTGCTGACCGGGGCCGGCCGGCGTCCGGGCGTCCGCGGCCGCGGCCCGCGCGCTGCCCCCCGCCCGGCGCCGCAGGCCTGGCCACCTGTCGCCCCCCGCTCGCGTTCGCCTACAGTGCGTGAGGCCCGCCGTGGCGGTGCGGTCCGTCCGGTGCGCCCGCCCGAGGAAACAGGAGCTGCTCGTGGTCACCCCAGCCCGTCCCGGATTGCCGAGCGGATCCCTCCCGAACCCCTCCCCGAGGGCCGGCGGTGTCCCGGTTCCCGAGCTGGAGGACGATGAGGTCGCCGCGTGGCGGGCCGGGGGAGGGGAGCTCGTCGAGCTGTTCGCCCGGGCGCGGGAACGGCTCGGTGGTGTCGCCGGGGTGCGGCTCGGGCCGCGCCTGACGGTGGTGGTCACCGAGCCGCGGGCCGTGCAGCACGTCCTGGCCCTGCACCCCGACCGCTACGTCAAGCGCTCGCACCGCGCCCGGTTGCTGATCGGCGACGGGGTCCTGGCCGCCACGGGCGAAGCCTGGCAGCGGCAGCGGCGGCTGCTGCAGTCCCAGTTCACCGGACGGGGCATGCGCCGCTACGAGCAGCGGATCGCCGGGGCCGCCCGGACCGCCGCCGCGCGCTGGGCGGCGTACGCGCGCACGGGCGAGGTCTTCGACGTCGGGGAGGAGATGCGCCGGTTCGCGCTGGACACCATCTGGCGGTCGCTGACCGGGTACCCGCTCGACCCCGCCACCGCACGCGAACTGGCCGCCGTACCGGCCGTCGTGGCCGCGCTGCCGCAGCTGCCCGTCGACGGCTCCGCCGCACCGGACGCCGTCGCGGCCGACCTGGCCAGGATCGACGCCGTGACGGCCCGGGCCGTCGCCGCCGCCCGTACCGGCGCGGCCGGGCCCGACGGGCCGGGCCTGCTGCACGTCCTGCTCGACGCGGCGCGGACCCGGCCGGCGTACACCGACCGCCTGATCAGGGACGAGCTGGTCACCCTGCTGGTCGCGGGCCACGAGACCACCGCCTCCACCCTGACCTGGCTCCACCTCCTGCTGGACCGCAACCCCCAGGAACGCGAACGGGCCCTCGCCGCGGGCCCCGACGGCTCCGCCGAACGCCGCCAGGCCGTCCAGGCCCTCGTGCACGAGACCCTGCGCCTCTACCCGTCCGCCTGGATCCTGCCGCGCTGCGCCGCGCAGGACGACGAACTCGCCGGGTACCGGATCGAGGCCGGCACGGACGTCCTGGTCTGCCCCTACCTCACCCACCGCGACCCCGAACTGTGGCCGGACCCGGCCCGCTTCGACCCGGCCCGCTTCACCACACCGGGCCGCCGCCCGACCCACCCGGGCAGCTACTACCCGTTCGGGGTCGGCCCCCGGGCCTGCCTGGGCCTTCAGTTCGCGCTCCGCGAGTCCACCGTCCTCCTGGAACACCTCCTGCCGGCCCGCACCCCGCGCTTTCGCTCCGTCCCGCCCGGCGCGGCGTACAGCATCACGGTCCGCCCGGACGGACCCACGCCGGCCCGCCTCCTCACGGCGGGCTGAGCCGGAGGCCGTTTGCTGCGGGATCCGGCGGGCAGGCGCGGGGCAGCATCGACCGAGGCACTGGAGGACGCGATGTCGACCGGAACCTTGCTTGCCATCATCATCCCCTGCGCCCTGGTACTGATCGCCCTGCTCGTGGGGCTGTGGCTCTTCCTGCGCCACCGGCGGCTGCAGCACGAGTTCGGCTCGGAGTACGAACTCGCCCGGGACGAGAAGGGCGGAACGCTGGCGGCGGACCGTGAGCTGCACTCGCGCAAGCAGCGGCACGACGAGCTGGACCTGCACGAACTGCCCGCCGAGACCCGGCGTTCCTACGCGCAGGAGTGGACCCAGGTGCAGGAGCACTTCGTGGACCGGCCCGAGCAGGCGGTCGGCGAGGCCGACGCACTGGTCATCCGTGTGATGCGGGACCGCGGCTACCCCACGGAGGACTTCGAGCAGCGCGTGCGCGACCTCTCCGTGGAGCACGCGCAGACGCTGGACCACTACCGCCGGGCGCACGAGGTACAGGTACGCCAGAACCGTGGTGGCGCGGCCACCACCGAGGAACTGCGCGGAGCGATGGTCCACTACCGGGCGCTCTTCGAGGAGCTCCTGGTCCCCGCCGGTTCCGGCCGGAAGGAGTGAGCACCATGCGGGACGAGATCGACACCGGTGCCCGGAGCACGGCGCCGGACGACGCACTGACGACCGAGGACCTGGCCCGCCCGGGCACCGGCGCCGCCGCCTACCCGGGCGAGGCCACACCTGAGGACGACGCCCGCGTCACCGGCGAAACCGGTGACCCCGGTGACGCCGGCGACGCCGGTGACGTCAGTGGTACCGGTGACGTCAGTGGCACCGGTGGCACCGGCGGTACCGCCGAGATCGCCGGCACCGCCGAGGCCGGGAGCGCCGAGGACACCGCCGGCGCGGGCGGGCCGAGCGGTGACCTCGCCGACGAGGAGCCGCTGATGCCGGAGCACGAGGCGGCGGAGTTCCGCGACCAGTGGAGCAGCATCCAGGGCGGCTTCGTGGACGACCCCAAGGAGGCCGTCCGCGCCGCGGACAGCCTGGTCGCCTCCGTCATGCAGCACCTGGCCGGCACGTTCTCCGAGCACAAGGACGCCCTGGAGAAGCAGTGGCAGAGCGGCGGGGAAGTGGCCACCGAGGACCTGCGCCTGGCCCTCCAGCGCTACCGGTCGTTCTTCAACCGGTTGCTCAGCACCTAGGAGGCGGTGCGGGCCATGGTGCGCATCGGCTACACGATGATGACCGAGCAGGCCGGTCCGCGCGCCCTCGTGGAGCACGTGGTCGGCGCCGAACGGGCAGGGTTCGACTTCTCCGTCGTCTCCGACCACTGCTTCCCGTGGCTGGACTCCCAGGGCCACTCCCCGTACGCGTGGAGCGTCCTGGGCGCCGCCGCGCAGGCCACCTCCCGGATCCCGCTGATGACGTACGTGACCTGCCCGACCTTCCGCTACCACCCCGCGGTGGTCGCCCAGAAGGCGGCCACCGTGCAGCTGCTGTCCGCAGGACGCTTCCGGCTCGGTCTGGGGTCCGGCGAGAACCTCAACGAGCACGTCGTCGGGGCCGGCTGGCCGGCCGCCCGGGTCCGGCTGGAGCGGCTGGAGGAGGCGGTGGAGATCGTCCGCGCCTTGTTCGCCGGCGGCTCGGTCAGCCACCACGGCCTGCATTTCGATGTCGACGACGCCCGGTTGTGGGACCTCCCCGACGAGCCGCCGCCGATCGGCATCGCGGCCTCCGGCCCCCGCTCCTGCGCGCTGGCCGGGCGCCACGGCGACCTGCTCGTCGCCGTCGCCCCGGACCGGGACCTCGTCACGGCGTTCGAAGAGCACGGGGGCGCCGGCAAGCCCTGCGTGGGGCAGCTCCCGGTCTGCTACGACCCGGACCACGCCGCGGCCCTCGCCCGGGCCCACGACCAGTTCCGCTGGTCCGTGGGCGGGTGGGCCGTGAACGCGGAGCTGCCCGGCCCGGCCGGGTTCGCCGCCGCGACGCGCCACACCCGCCCGGAGGACCTCGCGGACACCATTCCCTGCGGGGACGACGTGGACGCCGTGGTGGCGGCGGTACGCGCGTACGCGGACGCGGGGTTCACCGAGGTGGCCCTGGTCCAGATCGGCGGGGACCACCAGGTCCCGTTCCTGGAGTGGGCCGAGGCGAAGCTCCTGCCCGCCCTGCGGGAGCTGTGAGCCGAGAGCTGTGAGCGCAGAGCGCAGGAAGCTGTGAGCGCACCTCGCCGCTGTCACCGCTCGCGCGCCGCTGTCACCGCCGCGCGTGGAGGTGGTTGCCCAGGTGGTAGACGGCGAAGGCGCGGTCGATGACCGGCATGGCCACGTTGCGGACGGGTACGCCGTCGCCGGTCATGCCGTGCTCCGTGCCGAGGTGGGCGTGGCCGTGGACCGCCAGGTCGGCGCCTTCGGCGTCGATGGCCTCCGCCAGGAGGTAGCTGCCGAGGAACGGGAAGATCTCCGGCGGTTCGCCGGCGAGGGTGTCCGGGACGGGGGAGTAGTGGGTGAGCGCGATGCGCAATGCCGCTCCCGCCTCCTGGAGTTCGGACAGCGCCCGGCCCAGGGCGGCCGCGCAGCCCCGGGTGTACCGGACGAAGGCCTTCATCTCCGGCTCGCCGAAATCGCTGCCGCTGCGCCCGGCGAAGCCCCCGCCGAACCCCTTGGTCCCGGCGATCCCGACCCGCGTTCCGCCGAGGTCGAGGAGCACGCCGTCGCCCTCCAGCACCTGCACCCCCGTGGCGCGGAGCTCCTCGGTGACGGCTTTCTCCTGGTCGCTGTGGTAGTCGTGGTTGCCGAGCACCGCGACCACGGGGACCGGCAGGCCCGCCACCTCGGCGGCCACCACCCGGCCCTCCTCACGGGTGCCGTGCCGGGTCAGGTCTCCGGCCAGGAGCAGCACGTCCGCATGGTCGCCGAGGGTCTCGAACGCCGGCCGCAACAGCCCGGCGCTGTCCACCCCGAGGTGGATGTCCCCGACGGCCGCCACGCGGATCATGCCAGCTCCTCGGCCCGGTCGGGCGGACGCGGCCAGCTCACGGTGAGATCGGCGTGCCAGTCGATGCCGGCCAGTTCCTCGGCGACGACCATCAGCACGGCCGTCCGGGCCGCCGCGTCGTTGACGCAGCCCCGGACCATCGCACCGGAGCCGTGCGGCTCGATCCGTACGCCGAGTTCGGCGAGCTCCTCGCGGGCCAGGCGGTCGCGCAGGTGCTCGATGCGGTACTCGATGTTCCCGGGGTTCCCGGCCGTGTTCATACCGCCGTCTCCGTTCTGTCCGTCGTACGCGAGCCGACCGGGCCGGCCCCGTCCCGATCGCCGAGGTCCGTTTCGCCGACCTCCGGGTCGCCGTGGACGTCCGGCCGCTCGATGACGCGGAGCCGGTCGAGCAGGTGGAGGAAGGCGTCGGCGAGCGGCGAGGCCCGGTGGGCCCGGTCCAGCCGGGCCCAGTCGATCTGCTCGCGGAGCATCCGGGCCATCGGCAGCAGTTCGCCGAAGTCGCAGTAGTGCTCGCACAGCGCGGCGAGGCGGCTGTCCATCAGATCGGTCGGCGACAGGACCGGCATCCACACCGAGTCCACCGCCTTGACCGTCGCCCGCTCCAGCAGCTCCGTGCTGACCGGACGGCGGGCCAACTGGAAGATCAGGTCGATCTCCTCCCCGCCCGAGCGGCCCTTCACCAGCCAGTCCTCGGGTGCCCGGCGCATCGTGATGCCGCCCTGGGTCAGGGCCTCGATCACCGCGTCGGCGTCCTCGGGACGGACGCAGAAGTCGGTGTCGTGCTGAAAACTGGCGGGCAGGCCGTGGGCGAACGCGGCCACGCTGCCGGCGAGGGCGAACGGCTTCCCGGACCGTTTCAGCAGGGCCGCCACCTGTTTGGTGGTCTCCAGGATCGCCTGCGTGTGGTCCTTCGGCAGCGCGTCGTCGCGCGGTGGGGCAGGACCGGGCGTCCCCGGCGGTACGAGCACGCCGGGGACGCCAGGGGGTGCCTGGGCGGCGTCACCAGTAATGGGTACGGCCCCCCACGGCGTGCCCGGCCGCGCCCAGCACCCACAGGATCAGGCCCAGCACGACCAGGATGATGCCGATCGTCCAGATGATCGAGATGCCGGTCAGGAAGCCGACGATGAGCAGAATCACTCCCAGCACAATCATGAATACCTCCCGGGCCATGGCCCCCTGCAACGGGGACGCCCTGCGTCTACCACCTTCCTGCCGTCCTATGCATCCGAACCGGAACCTGCGGCCGACGCATGAGGGTGGGGCCAGTGGGAAGGCGCGGGTCCGAGCGTCCGGGCGACGGGCCCGGACCCGATCAGCACAGGAGGCGGACCGACCATGGGACACGGTGGAGACGTGGTGCGCGAACTCACCGCCGATCACGACGAGGTCAAGGACTTCTTCCGGAAGCTGGCGGGGACGACGGCGCCGGAGCAGCGCCGGGAGATCGCCGACCAGCTGACCATCGAACTCGTCCGCCACTCGGTGGCGGAGGAGCAGTACCTGTACCCGGCCGTCCGCGAGCACCTCGACGGCGGTGACCGCATCGCCGACAAGGAGATCGCGGACCACGCCGCGGCCGAGGAGATGATGAAGCGGCTGGAGGAACTGGACCCGGCCGCGCCCAGCACCCACAGGATCAGGCCCAGCACGACCAGGATGATGCCGATCGTCCAGATGATCGAGATGCCGGTCAGGAAGCCGACGATGAGCAGAATCACTCCCAGCACAATCATGAAT
>NZ_RPRY01000339.1 GCF_003949795.1 Streptomyces sp. WAC06614 | reverse complement strand
GGCTGCGGGGGCGCCGTGGAGGCGGCATCGGCGATCAGGGCCTCGAAGTCGACCAGCCCGGTGTCCTCCAGCACCGTGATGTGGTCCAGGACGGTGGAGTTGGCGTCGGTGGCGAGCTGGCGGACCATGGTGTTGCGGGACTGCGCGCGGACCAGTGCCACGAGGGCGAAGACCTTGCCGTGGGCCTGGCGAAGGAGTTGGACGAAGCGGCGTTCGTAGTCGTCGCCGCGGGCCCGGCTCAGCTCGGCCAGCCAGCCCTGCTGCTGCTCGTTGGGCTGGTTGGGCAGGTCCAGGCCGAGGGCCTGGCCGACCTCGATGACCCGCCGGTCCAACTCGGTGTGTCCTTCGACGAGATGGTCCCCCGCGTGGCGCACCGAGGCCCGGGTCCCGCGCTGCTGGGCCTGTCGCCCCGCGGGCAGCTCCCACAGCCCCGCGAGCCGCACCTTGCGGACGAAGTCGCGGTCCTGCGCGGTCAGCGGCCCGTACGGCGTGCTCATGGTCCCGCCGCCGTCGTCCCCGGCGGCGGGCGCGGCGGCGGCCACGGGGGCCCGGTCGCCGTACTTGTCCACCGGGATCAGCAGCGCGATCAGGGTCAGGGTCAGGGCGCCGATGACGACGCCGCTGGCGACCGCGTAGCGGGTGGCGGCCGACAGGGTGCCGACGGTCCGTCGACGCAGAGACAGCACGGTTCCCTCCTCGTTCCTCGGCCGGGAGGGGGCGCCGTGACACGGGGCGGCGGACTGCCGCGGGGTGCGCACCCGAATTCCCGGGGTGCGAAGGGACGCTAGTGCCGCATGTGGTGCCGGGACTACGGGTCCATCACCATCGGATAAACATCCGGGCAAGCCCCCGAAGGCCTGTTATAGTCCGGACCCGCCGATTGCCGGCTCCGGCCCGGCCCGCGGCCCGGCAGCCCCGCCGATCCCGGGTCGCGCGACGGCCGAGGCCGACAGGTGTCCAAGGTCCCGTCCATGACGAGGACCACGCCCCCGTGCCCGTTCGATGTCGAGGCGCTCTTCCCGGAACCGGCCGCCTACCGTGGCACGACGACGCGCCTCCACCCGCGACCGGGCCGCCCGCAGGCGTCGGCCCGCTCCGTGGGTGGCCCGATGCAGTGGCCGGCGGGCGAGCCCTGGCCGGTGTGCGGCGAGGCCCACGGCCGTGGGCGTGGTCTGCGCCCGGCCGACGTCCACCGTCACCGGCAGGTGCTGACGGCCGCATGGGCCCGGGAACAGGACCCGGGCCCCACGGAAGCGGAGCGCACGCTCCTGCGCGAGCTGCGCCTCGAACCCCGGCTCCCGGGTGCGTCGGGGACGGACCCGCTCCCGATGATCGCCCTCGCGCAGTTGTACCCGCGCGATGTCCCCGACCTGCCGTCCTGGCCGGGCGACTGCGACGTGCTCCAGGTGTTCCGGTGCCCGTTCACCGCGCACGGTCCGGGCCGTCACGACCTGGAGGCCGCTGGAGGACTCAGCCCAAAAGGGCGTACACCGTGGAGGACTTGGCTGCCGGGGCCGGGTCGTCGGTGGGGGTCATGGTGATGTCGGCGAAGGCCAGGCGTTTGCCCAGTTTGGTCAGGCGGACGTCGATCAGGACGTCCGTGCCGGTCACCGGGCGTTGGAACGTGGTGGACTGCTGGACCGTGGTCATGGGGGCGTAGCCGCCACGGGCGGCGGAGATGGCGATGACCGTGGCGGTGTCGGCCGCGGCCATCAGGGCCTGTCCGCTCAGGCCTCCGCCGTCCCGGGCGAGGGTGTCGGACCAGGGCAGGCGCAGGACGGCGTGGCGGTCGCCGGTCTCCTGGACCGTGAGGCCCAGGGCCAGGACCCAGGGGGCGAAGTTGTCGGCGAGGATCTTGTCGGCTTCTGCGGGTGTGAGCGTCACAGGCGTGATTGTGGCGGCCCCGTCCGGGCCGCCACAATCCCGCGTGCTCCGGCTGCCGTCAGAGGGCGGCGGCCAGCTCCGTGCCCTGGCGGATCGCGCGCTTGGCGTCGAGTTCGGCGGCGACGTCGGCGCCGCCGATCAGGTGGGCCTCGACACCGGCCGCGCGCAGCGCCTCGTACAGGTCGCGGCGGGGTTCCTGCCCGGTGCACAGGACCACGGTGTCGGCGGGCACGAGGCGCGGTTCGCCGTCCACGGTGATGTGCAGGCCCTCGTCGTCGATGCGGTCGTACGTGGCGCCGGCGACGGTGACCACCCCGCGGTGCTTGATCTCGGCCCGGTGGATCCAGCCGGTGGTGACGCCGAGGCCGGCGCCGACCTTGGTGGTCTTGCGCTGGAGCAGGTGGACCTCGCGCGGCGGCGCCGGGCGCTCGGGGGCGGCGAGGCCGCCGGGGGCGCGGTAGGAGGTGTCGACGCCCCAGTGGCGGAAGTAGACCTCCGGGTCCCGGCCGGCGTCCTCGCCGCCGTCGGTGAGGTATTCGGCCACGTCGAAGCCGATGCCGCCGGCCCCGACGACGGCGACGCGGCGCCCGACGGGGGCGCCGTCGCGCAGGACGTCGAGGTAGCTGACGACCTTGGCGTGGTCGACGCCCTCGATCTGCGGGATCCGCGGGGTGACGCCGGTGGCCACGACGACCTCGTCGTAGCCGGCCAGCAGGGCCACGTCGGCGCGGGTGCCGAGGCGGACCTCGACGCCGTGGGCCCGGAGCTGGGTGCCGAAGTAGCGGATGGTCTCCTCGAACTCCTCCTTGCCGGGGATCCGCCGGGCGATGTCGAGCTGGCCGCCGATGTGGTCGGAGGCCTCGAAGAGGGTGACCGCGTGGCCGCGTTCGGCGGCGGAGACGGCGCAGGCCAGGCCGGCCGGGCCGGCGCCGACGACGGCGATGCGCTTCCTCGTGCGGGTGGGCCCGAGGACGAGCTCGGTCTCGTGGCAGGCGCGCGGGTTGACCAGGCAGCTGGTGATCCGGCCGCTGAAGGTGTGGTCCAGGCAGGCCTGGTTGCAGCCGATGCAGGTGTTGATGGTCTCCGGCCGGCCGGCCCCGGCCTTCGCGACGAACGCGGCGTCGGCGAGGAAGGGGCGGGCCATGGAGACGAGGTCGGCGCGGCCATCGGCGAGCACCTGCTCGGCGACCTCGGGGGTGTTGATGCGGTTGCTGGTGACCAGGGGGACGGAGACCGCGCCCATGAGCTTGCGGGTGACCCAGGTGTAGGCGGCGCGCGGGACGGAGGTGGCGATGGTGGGGATGCGGGCCTCGTGCCAGCCGATGCCGGTGTTGATGATCGTGGCGCCGGCCGCCTCGATCTCCTTGGCGAGGTGGACGACCTCGTCGAGGGTGGAGCCGCCGGGCACCAGGTCCAGCATGGACAGGCGGTAGATCAGGATGAAGTCCTCGCCGACGGCCTCGCGGGTGCGGCGGACGATCTCCAGCGGGAAGCGGACCCGGTTCTCGTACGAGCCGCCCCAGCGGTCCTCGCGGCGGTTGGTGGCGGCGGCGATGAACTCGTTGATCAGGTAGCCCTCGGAGCCCATGATCTCGACGCCGTCGTAGCCGGCGAGCCGGGCCAGGCGGGCGGCGCGGACGAAGTCCTCGACGGTCTGCTCGACCTCGGCGTCGGTGAGCTCGTTCGGGACGAACGGGCTGATCGGGGCCTGGAGGGCGGAGGGGGCGACCAGGTCCTTGTGGTACGCGTACCGGCCGAAGTGGAGGATCTGCAGCGCGATCTTCCCGCCCTCGGCGTGCACCGCGTCGGTGATCACCCGGTGCTCCTCGGCCTCCGCCTCGGTGGTCAGGCGGGAGCCGCCCTCCAGGGGGCGGCCGGCGTCGTTGGGGGCGATGCCGCCCGTGACGATCAGGCCGACCCCGCCGCGGGCGCGCTCGGCGTAGAAGGCGGCCAGGCGTGCGAAGCCACCGGGGTGCTCCTCCAGGCCGGTGTGCATCGAGCCCATGATCACGCGGTTCGCCAGGGTGGTGAAGCCGAGGTCCAGGGGGCTCAGCAGGTGCGGGTAGCGGCTCTGGGGGGTCGGGGTCATGGCGGGGCGCCCCCTCGCGCGGGGGGGGTCACCCTGTTGTAAGCGAGGAGGCAGCCCTTATGCAACTAGGTGCATAATCGCCGGGGTGCGGCGTCCGTCACGTCCGGTGCAGACGTACGGTGACGATCTGGAACGGGCGCAGGGTGAGCGCCACCGTGCCGTCCTCGCGCAGCGGCCCCACCGCGGTCGACTCCAGCGGCCGCTCCAGCAGGTCGGTCGCGGTCGCGGCGCCCACCGGGAAGGCGGTGGTGAGCACGGCCGCGGCCCGGCCGCCGCGGCACTCGTACAGCCGCACCAGCACGTCCCCGCCGCGGTCCTCGGCGAGCTTGACCGCCTCGACCACGACCGCCGGGTGGTCCACCGAGACCAGCGGGACGACCGGGCGCTCGCCGGGCACGGTGCGCTCGGGCAGGTTCAGCCAGTGCCCCTCGCGGACGGCGTCGTCGATCGTGGCGCCGGGGACCAGCGCGTGGCGCAGGGTGTGGGTGCCCTGGTCGGTCTCCGGGTCGGGGTAGCGCGGGGCGCGCAGCAGGGAGACCCGGACGGTGGTGGTCTGGCCGCCGTCGGGGCGGACGGTGCGGGTCACGTCGTGACCGTACGTCGCGTCGTTGGCCAGGGCCACGCCCCAGCCGGGCTCCTCGGCGTGGATCCAGCGGTGGGCGCAGATCTCGAACTTGGCCGCGTCCCAGGAGGTGTTGGTGTGGGTGGGCCGCTGGACATGGCCGAACTGGGTCTCGGCGGAGGTCCGTTCGGCCTTCACGTCCAGCGGGAAGGCGGCCTTCAGGAACTTCTCGCGCTCGCGCCAGTCGACCGTGGTCGTGAGGTCGACGGTCCCGGCGTCCGCGCGCAGGGTGACCGACTGGGTGGCCGTCGAGCCGTCCCCGAAGGAGCGGGTGACCGTGACCGTGGCGGCCTGCCCGGTGTCCTCGGTGACCTCCAGGGTGTCGAGGTCCACCAGATCGGTGACCTGGTGGCGGTAGTACTCCTCGATGTCCCAGGCGTCCCACATGGTGGGGAAGTCGGGGTGCAGCTGGAGCAGGTTGGCCGCCGCGCCCGGCGCCAGGGTCTCGCGCCGCGCCCGCAGGTCGTACGCCGAGACGATCAGGCCCCTGCCGTCGACCTCCACCAGCAGCAGGCCGTTGGCCAGGACGTACCCGCCGCCGTGCCGTTCCTCCAGCGTCACCGGCGCGGCGGCCGGGGCGGGGGTGCCCGCTCCGCCGGCCGGGACCCCGCGCCGGGCGTGCGGGGCGCAGTTGAACACGAGCGGGGTGCTGCCCTGGCCGGCGAGGGCGAGCTGCGCGGCCAGGGTGAGGGCGGACAGCTCCTCGCGCACCCGTACGTACGTGGCCCGGGCCTCGCGGTGCACCCAGGCGATCGAGGAGCCGGGCAGGATGTCGTGGAACTGGTGCAGCAGGACGGTCTTCCAGATCCGTTCCAGGTCCTCGTAGGGGTAGGCGTACCCGGGCACCCGTACGGCGGCGGTGGCCGCCCACAGCTCGGCCTCGCGCAGCAGCGACTCGCTGCGCCGGTTGCCCCGCTTGGTCCCGGCCTGCGAGGTGTAGGTACCGCGGTGCAGTTCCAGGTAGAGCTCACCGGCCCAGACCGGGGCGTCGGGGTACTCGGCGCGGGCCTTGTCGAAGAAGGAGTCGGGGCGTTCGACCTCCACCCGCGGGGAGCCTTCGAGATCGCGCTGGCGGCGGGCCCGGGCGAGGTGTTCGCGGGTCGGCCCGCCCCCGCCGTCACCCCAGCCGAAGGGGACCAGGGAGCGCGAACCGCGGCCCTTCTCGCGGTAGGTGCGGGCGGCGTGGGCGAGCTGCGCGCCGCCGAGGTCGCTGTTGTAGGTGTCCACGGGCGGGAAGTGGGTGAAGACCCGGGTGCCGTCGATGCCCTCCCACCAGAAGGTGTGGTGCGGGAAGGGGTTGGTCCGCGACCAGGAGATCTTCTGGGTCAGGAACCACTGGGCGCCGGCCAGTCGCACGATCTGCGGGAGCGCGGCCGTGTACCCGAAGGAGTCCGGCAGCCACACCTCGCGCGGCTCGATCCCGAACTCGTCCATGAAGAACTTCTTGCCGTAGAGGAACTGACGCACCATCGCCTCGCCGCCGACCATGTTGGTGTCGGACTCCACCCACATGCCGCCGACCGGGACGAACTGCCCGTCCGCGATCTTCTTCTTGATCCGTTCGAACAGCTCGGGCCGGTGTTCCTTGATCCAGGCGAGCTGCTGGGCCTGGGACATGGCGAAGACGAACTCGGGGTGGTCGTCCATGAGCTGGACCACGTTGGCGGTGGTCCGGGTCACCTTGCGGACCGTCTCGCGCAGCGGCCACAGCCAGGCCGAGTCGATGTGGGCGTGCCCGACGGCGCTGATCCGGTGCGCCGAGGGCGCGGCGGGGGTCGCGAGCACCTCGGCGAGTTCGGCGCGGGCGGCGGCGGCCGTGCCGGGGACGTCGGCCAGGTCCAGGGCGTCCAGGGCCCGTTCGAGCGCGCGCAGGATCCCGTGGCGCCGGGCGTCGGAGGTGTCGAGCTGCTCCATCAGCTCGGCGAGCACGTCGAGGTCCTGGACGAGGTCCCAGACCTCGGTCTCGAAGACGGTCAGCTCCATCCGGGCCAGCCGGTACAGCGGCTGCTCGCCGCTGGTGCGCCGGTCGCCCTCGTACGTCGGGGCGTGCGCGACGAGGACGGGGTTCGAGGCGGCCTCGACGTACCACTCGATCCGTTCGCCGCCCTCGGCCCGGTCGGCGACCCGCACCCAGTCGTTGTAGGGGTTGAGTCCCTTGACCTCGGTGCCGTCGGCCCGGTGCACCAGGCCCTCGCACTGGAACCCGGGCATCATCCGGTCGAAGCCGAGGTCGAGGACGGCCTCGACGGTGCGGCCGGCGCACTCGACGGGGACGGTGCCGGTGACCTTGAACCAGGTGGTGCCCCAGGCCGGCCCCCAGGTGTCCCCGACCGCGCAGGGCCCGTACGCCGCCGCCAGGGCCTCGGTGACCGGGACGGGCTCGCCGGGGACGTCCCAGCGCTCGACCGTCAGCGGGAGCACCCGGGAGTGGACGGCGGGGCGGACGCGTTCGTCCAGGACGCGGCGCAGGCGCTGTTCGGTGATGCTGCGGTCGTCGTGCATGGCGGCTCCTGTGAGGGTCGACAGGGGTGGGGCT
>NZ_RPRY01000338.1 GCF_003949795.1 Streptomyces sp. WAC06614 | reverse complement strand
GTCAGGGGCAGGGTCAGTGCGGCGAGGGCGGTGGCCAGGCCGGCGCGGCGGATGCGCATGGGGCTCTCCCAACGGTCCGGGTGGGGGTGGGTGAGGAGACCGTAGTGACCGGCCGGTCGGGAGGTCGTTGACCGGGCCGCTCAATCTTCCTGACCGCGCGTGGTCCCGCGCCCGGCGGCCCGCATTGGCCGTTCGTTGGTGGACCGTTGGCCGTCCCGCGCACGATGACGTCCATGAAGCGCACGACACGCACCGCGACCACCACGATCAAGGCCGTCCTGCTCACGGCCGCCGCCGTCGCCGGTCTCGCCCTGACCACCACGCCCGCCCAGGCCGCCAACTGCTCGCTGGGCGGCGGGGTCTACATCTGCGAGTACGGGGTCACCACCCAGAACCTCCCCAACGGCACGACGCAGCAGTTCGTGGTCGGCACGGACTCCGCCGTGTGGACGCGCTGGACCAGCACCAGCGGGAGCTGGAGCGGCTGGCAGTCCATGGGCGGCCGCGCCGCCAGCAAGATCTACATCCACGACGGGCGGTTCCCCGACGGCGACCCGTGGACGTTCTGGGTGCTCTACCACGGCTCCGACGGCTACGCCCACGAGAACGGCCGCAAGCACGACGGCAACTGGACCGGCTGGCGGGTCGTGGACGACTTCTGACCGTCGCGCCGGGTGCGTCGTACTGCTTGTGGGCCGGTCACGCAGTGCGATAGAAACACGCCACCGAGTTGATGTTGACGTGTTCACACCCAACGGGAGCGCCCGTGTCCGCACGCTGGGAAAGCCTGAAGAACCGCGCCACCCTGTGCCTGCTCGCCGTCGCCCTCGCGGCCGGGGTGTTCTTCATCGTCGGCAGCGCTTCCCAGCAACCGTCCGGCTGGGGAGCGGCCTACGCCTTCGGCTCCCCGGCCCGGCTCCAACTCCCCGGCCGCTGCGGCACGGAGACCCTCTCGGGCGGCCGGGGCACGGTGGTGTGCGAGCGCACCACCTGGACCGTCGACGGCGAGACCCACCAGGGCGCGCTGTACGCGTACGCCGACCAGATCGAGCGCAGCTCCGGCTCCCTGGCCTTCAAGGGCGAGGCCCACGTCCTGGGTGACCGCGCCTACGGCGAACCGGAGACCTGGCTGAGCTTCGTCCACCTGGGCGCCCTGACCCTGGCGGCCGTCGGCCTGCTGGGCCTCCTGGGCTCGGTGGTGGTGGCCCTCCTGCCGGGCCGCCGCTGAGCCGCGGCCCGGCCCGGCCCGGCCGCGGCCCGTCCCGTCAGCCGAGGACGAGCGGGAGCCGGGCGCCCAACTCCCCGAGCGCGGCCCGCTCCGCCGCGTCGGGAGCCCGCCGCCCGGTCCCGACCCGCAGCACGTCCACGTCGGAGAGGGCGGCGGGGAAGGCCGCCCCGGCGATCGCCTCCAGCAGCTCCCGCGTCCGCGCGAGCCCCTCCGCGGGCGGCCCCGGCACGTGCGGCAGGTGCGCGACGAGGTCCAGGTGGTGCAGCGTCCACTCCAGGACGTACGCAGACAGGTAGTCCTCGGCGGTGAGCACCATGTCCTGGGTGCTGACCCGCAGCCCCGGATCGGCCAGCCGAGCCGCCCGTCCGGCCGCCTGACCGACGTCGTCCAGGTGGTACCTGAGCAGGGCCGGATCCCCGTACGCCGCCGCCAGCCGCACGATCAGTGCGTCCAGCGGATCGTCCCCGGTCGGCGGGGTGCCGGAGACCCGCCAGTACGTCACGGCGTCGTGCGTCGCCGCCCGCCCCGCCCCGGCCGGCGTCACCAGGGTGATCAGCACGTCCTGCGCGTCGATCACCAAGTGGCACACCAGGTCCCGCACGAGCCACCCGGCGCAGCCGGAAGGTCGCCCGAAGTCCTCGTCCGCCAGCCCGGCCACCGCCGCGAGCAGGGCGTGCCACGACCGCGTGAACAGATCCACGGGGCAAGGCTAGCTGCCCCAAGGCCTGCTCGTCCGGGCCTCCCGGGGCCCGGACGAGCCGAAAGGATGGATCAGTCGAAACAATGGCAAGGAGAGGCAATCCACCCATGGGGCGCAAATACATCGTTGTCGGCCACGGCAATTACTTCCCCTCGCAATTCGCCGTGGTCCCGGAGGGTATCTCGGTCACCTGCTACGGCGACGGCGAAGCCGGACTGGAGTACGGCCCGAGAACGACCATCGGCGAGCAGCTCGGTGGGCAGCTCGTCGACGCGATGGTCGACGGGGGTGACGGCACGTGCCTCAACGTGTCGATGATCGGGTGCGCCGGTCTGGAGAACCCTTCGCTGCAACGGCAGATCGCCCAGGAGTTCCCCGAGTGGGAACTGCTCAGGCCCGGGGTGGATCTGGGCGCGGTCATGCTGTGCGACGACTCCAACGGTCTGTGTCCGACCCCGGAGGGCCGGATGTCGCCGGACGGGACGCCGAAGGCCCACCAGTGCGGCGGTCTGCTCACCCTCGATGCGGAGCAGATCGTCTTCGTCTCGTGCAGCTTCATCAGGTCCCTCTGGCCGGAGGAGGACTGGGTTCCGACGCGCGACGACATGGCAGTGGTCGACCGGCACCACGGCGGTCTTCTGACACCCGACGACGAGTGCAGCTACGAGTGCGTCGTCAGCGCGCGGGGGATCGCCGTAGGACCGGTCGTCGAAACGGAGTACGGGGCCTACGTGCTCGCCGCGGGCGGCGGTCGCTGCCACCTCGACGTCGAGCGGGGGGGCGAGGGCGACCGGTACGAGTTCGACCTCACCGTCCAGGGCTGCCCCGACGCGTACAGGAAGAGCGTGGCGGAGGACCTTCAGCGGATCATGCAGGGGGCCGGCCGCACGTACAGCCTCGACTGGACCAGGCGGCGAACGGTCAGGCTCACCCCGGTGCTCGGCGGGATCGACATCGTGGACGGGCCCAGGAGCAGCGCCAAGAGGGAGGCCGGCGTCGCACGCCTGGTGAGTCATTGGAACGGTGACGCGGTGAGCCGGGACGATGTCGAACTGCTGCGGGCCGCCCTCGGCACCAAAGACTTCTTCCGCCACTTCCGGGGCATGATGAAGGTGCTGGAGCGGACGAGCGGCGGGGTGCCCGGGGGCGCCGACGAATTCGCCGCCTGGCGGGCCAAGTTCTACGAGAAGAACGGTATCGGTGCCGTATCACAGGAACATCTCACACTCGTGTGCAAGTCGCGTGAGGTATGGGATGCGTTGCACACGGTGATCGCTCTCGGTCTCGACAGCGCCCAGCGGGCCCGGCTGGCGAAGCAGCTCGCCCCTCGCTGATCCCCGCCGCAGCGGCCGGAATCGACCGGGCACCCGCGGCCGGGGCCGGGTCGGCCCACCGGATCGCCTCACCCGCCCGAGGCGATCCGGTACGCCCCCGGTGTGGTGCCCGTCCAGCGGCGGAAGGCGCGGTGGAAGGCGGTGTCCTCCGAGAAGCCCAGCCGGGCCGCCAGGTCCGCGATCGGTTCGCCGCCCTCCACCAGCCCGGCGATCGCCGCGTCCCGCCGCACCTGGTCCTTCAGCTCCTGGTACGAGGTCCCCTCCGCCCGCAGCCGCCGCCGCAGCGTCGCCGGCGAGACCGCCAGCAGCGCCGCCACCTCCCCGAGCGACGGCAGCCTCGGCGCGTGCCGCAACTGCCCCGCCAGCGACCGGCGGACCTGTTCCGCCACCGTCGTGCCGTACTCCGGCCGCCCCAGCAGGTCGAACGGCACCCGCCGCAGCATCTCCTCCAGCCCCGCCTCGTCCCGCACCAGCGGCGCGGCCAGCCAGCGCGCGTCGAAGACCGCGGCCGTGGCCGGCTCCCCGAACCGCACCGGGCAGCCGAACAGGGCCTCGTACTCCTCCCGGTGCGGCGGCGCCGGATAGGCGAACCCGGCCCCGGCCAGCGGGATCCGCCGACCGATCAGCCAGCTGCACAGCCGGTGCCAGATGCACAGCAGGCACTCCGACAGGAACCGCTCCTCGTCCCCCGCGGGACCGCTGCGCACCAGGAACCTCGCCTGCCCGGCCCGCACCTCCAGCCCCAGATCGGGTCCGCCCGGGAACAGCCGGTAGAACGCCGTCCCGCGTTCGATCGCCGCGCCCAGGTCCCGGCAGCCCAGCGAGGCGTAGCACATCATCGCGAACGTCCCCGGCCGGCTCGGCGCGCCCGCCAGCCCGAGGAACTCGTCCTGCGTGGACCGGTACAGCGCCCGGAACAGCCGGGCGAACTGCGCGGCCGTCACCCGCGCCCGGTCGTCCCCCAGCAGCAGCGGCGGAATCCGCGCCGCCTGCAGCAGCGCCACGACGTCGCCCCCGCCCCGCCGCACCCCCGCGAGCACGGCCCGCACATGGTGCACGGAGATCGTCTGCCTGCCCATACGACACGACGGTAGTCGCCCTGAGCGCTGCGGTCAGCGGTGCTGACGCTTCCGGTCATGCCCTTGGCGCCATCTGGCTGCCTAGCGTCGGTCCATGACTGCTGCCGCCGCGCCATCCGCCCGACCGCAGGACCGACCGGCGACCCTCGCCGTCCTCACCGAGTGGACCTACGAACGGCACGGGCCCGAGGTCACCGCCCTGCGCCACCGCGCCGCGGACGGGACCTGGCGCACGGGCACCTACGCCGACCTGCGCGACCGCGTCCGCGGCACCGGCCGGGCCCTGCTGGACCTGCGCGTGGCCCCCGGCGAACGCGTCGCGGTCCTCGCCGAGACCCGCCCGGAGTGGACGTACACCTACTTCGCCGTACTCGCGGTCGGCGCCGTCCTGGTGCCGGTCTACCCCAGCGCGGGGGAGGAGGAGCTCGCCTGGGTGCTCTCCGACTCCGAGGCGGTCGTGGTGGTCTGCGACGACCCCGCCCAGGCGGCGCGGGTCGCGGCGGTCCGCGACCGGCTGCCGAAGCTGCGGGAGACCGTCCTGATGGACGACCTGACCCGGGAGGGCGCAGGCGGTCCGGCGGAGCTCCTCGCCCGGGCCGCCGCCGTCCCCGCCACCGCGGACGCCGCCATCATCTACACCTCGGGCACCACCGGCCCGCCCAAGGGCTGCCGCCTCACCCACGCCAACTTCGGCGCGGTCCAGGACGCCCTGCTCCCGCTGGTCCCGGGCGGCCCCGGCGACTCCACGTACCTCTACCTCCCGCTGGCCCACGTACTCGCGCAGCTCATCCAGTTCACGGCGTTCCTGAGCGGCGCGGAGCTGTGCTACTTCGGCGGCCGGATCGAGGACGTGGTGACCGAACTCGCCGAGGCCCGCCCCACCCATCTGCCGTCCGTGCCGCGGCTGTTCGAGAAGGTGCACGCCACCGTGCTCGCCCTCGCGGAGTCCCAGGAGGGCGGGCGCACGCGCTTCGACGAGGCCGTCCGGATCGGCGTACTGGCGGCCGAAGGACGCCTGCCGGCGGAGCTCAAGGCCGCCCACGAGGCCGCCGAGGCGGCCCTGTTCGCGCCCGTACGGGCCGCGCTGGGCGGCCGGCTGCGCTGGGCGCTGACCGGAGCCGCCCCGATCGATCCGGCCGTCCTGGACTTCCTGCGGGCCTGCGGCCTGGTCGTCCACGAGGGCTACGGGATGACGGAGACGGCCGGGGTCATCTCCGCCAACCACACCGGTGCCGCCCGGCCCGGCACCGTCGGCCGCCCGATCGACGGTTGCGAGGTCCGCATCGCCGAGGACGGCGAGATCCTGGTGCGCGGCCCGATGGTCTTCCCCGGCTACCACAACAACCCGGAGGCGACCGCGGAGGTCCTGGACGCGGACGGCTGGCTGCGGACCGGGGACCTGGGCGCCCTCGACGAGGACGGCTACCTGCGCATCACCGGCCGCAAGAAGGAGATCGTGATCACCTCGGCCGGCAAGAACCTCTCGCCGACCGAGGTGGAGTTCGCGATCCAGCGCTCCCGCTACGTCTCCCGTGCCGTGATGATCGGCGACCGGCGCCCCCATCCGGTCGCGCTGATCACCCTCGACGCGGAGGAGATCGCGGCCTGGGCGGCCCGCGAGGGCCTCGCCCCCGGCGACCTCGGCCCGGTCCCGGGCGCCCACCCGGCGGTCCGCGCCCTGGTGACCGAGGCCGTCGAAGCGGCCAACGCCACCGTCTCCCGCCCGGCCCGCATCCGCGCCTTCCACATCCTCCCCGAGGACCTGTCGATCGAGGCGGGCACCTTGACCCCCACCCTCAAACTCCGCCGCCGCGCGGTGGCGGAGCGGTACGCGCAGGAGATCGAGGCGCTGTACGACTGACAGACAGGGCCGGCCGGGCCGGTCAGGCGGCGTCCGGGGCGCCGCCGGGCCGCTGCTTCTGTGCGTCCACCACGGCCCGTTCCAGGACCGCCGTCCGCTCCACGACCGTCCCCGCCTTGATCCCGTCCTGCTCCCTGACCTGCACGCCCCGGCTGCCCAGGTACGCGTACGTCGAGCGGTCGAAGACCCACTCGGTGCGGTCGCCGTGCCGCTCGTCGAGCCGGGCCAGCGCGATGCCGTCGCGCCCGGCCGCGTCCTGGGAGTGCGGGACGACGACCACGCCGGGGATCTTCGCCGCGGCCTGGTACAGGGCCGCGGCCACCGGCGCCGGGACGAGCTGCTCGTGCAGGATCGAGCCGATCTCCCGGAACGCCCGCTGGTCCCGCTCCGGCCCCTCCCCGACCGCCGCGTGGACGCTGCGCAGCAGGGCGTCGGGGTCGGGGTTCTGCTGTTCGAGCCAGTCGTAGGAGAAGTCCGGCGCCCGGCCGGGCACGTCCTGCCCGTTCCTCGGCCGGGACAGCGGATGGTCCCGGTCCAGGGTGATCCCGCCCTTGGGCTGCTCACCGGGCTCGTCCAGCCAGCCCTTGGTCCCGTCCGGGGACTTCCACACCTCCCGCGTGTGGAGCGGCTGCACCCAGGTCCTGGCGTCGTTGCGGTCCACGTCGTGCGAGGTCACCACGTACGAGACCTGGCTCTTGACGTAGACGTACTGGCCGGGCCCCGGCTCCGGCAGCCGGCCCGCCGAGGCGGCGGCGGCGATCTGCCGCACCGTGGCCGCCACCGGCTCCGCGCTGGCCGGCTCCACCGTCACCACCGGCGCCTCGACCAGCGCGGCCCGGCCGTCGGCGTTCGAGCCGGCGGTGGCGTTGAAGGCGACCACGGCGGTCAGCACGGCGGCCGTGACCGGTACGCCGACCACCAGGGCCCGGCGTACCGGCCGCCGGGCCCTGGTGG
>NZ_RPRY01000337.1 GCF_003949795.1 Streptomyces sp. WAC06614 | reverse complement strand
GTGGGTGGGTGCCGCGCTACGGGGTTCGGGTCGGGGCGGTCGTCAGAGGATGGAGCCGGGGGTGTAGCCGGCGGCCTCGGGGTGCTGCTTGGTGATCTCCTCGATGCGGCCGACGATCGCGGCGACCTGGTCGCCCGCCGCGCCCGTGAAGGAGAGCTTGTCGGCCATCAGCGCGTCGAGCTCGGCCCGGTCCAGCGGGATGCGCTCGTCGGCGGCGAGCTTGTCCAGCAGCTCGTTGCGCTCGGCGCCCTGCTCGCGCATGGCGAGGGCGGAGGCGACCGCGTGCTCCTTGATGGCCTCGTGGGCGACCTCGCGGCCGACCCCGGCCCGCACGGCGCCCATCAGGACCTTGGTGGTCGCCAGGAACGGCAGGTAGCGGTCGAGCTCGCGGGCCACGACCGCGGGGAATGCGCCGAACTCGTCGAGGACGGTCAGGAAGGTCTCCAGCAGGCCGTCGAAGGCGAAGAACGCGTCCGGCAGGGCCACGCGGCGCACCACGGAGCAGGAGACGTCGCCCTCGTTCCACTGGTCGCCGGCCAGCTCGCCGGTCATGGAGGCATAGCCGCGCAAGATGACCATGAGGCCGTTCACGCGCTCGCAGGAGCGGGTGTTCATCTTGTGCGGCATCGCCGAGGAGCCGACCTGGCCCGGCTTGAAGCCCTCGGTGACCAGCTCGTGGCCGGCCATCAGCCGGATGGTCTTGGCGATCGAGGAAGGAGCCGCGGCCAGCTGCACCAGGGCGGTGACCACGTCGTAGTCCAGCGAGCGCGGGTAGACCTGACCGACGGAGGTGAAGGCGTGGGCGAAGCCCAGGTGGCCGGCGATCCGCTGCTCCAGCTCGGCGAGCTTGCCGGCGTCGCCGCCGAGCAGGTCCAGCATGTCCTGGGCGGTACCGACCGGGCCCTTGATCCCGCGCAGCGGGTAGCGGCCCAGCAGGTCCTCCAGACGGCCGTAGGCCACGAGCAGCTCGTCGGCGGCGGTCGCGAAGCGCTTGCCGAGGGTGGTGGCCTGGGCGGCGACGTTGTGCGAGCGGCCGGCCATCACCAGCTCGGCGTGCTCGGCGGCCAGCTTGCCCAGGCGGGCGAGGACGGCGACCGTACGGTCCCGGGCCAGTTCCAGGGAGAGGCGGATCTGGAGCTGCTCGACGTTCTCGGTCAGGTCCCGGGAGGTCATGCCCTTGTGGACGTGCTCGTGGCCGGCGAGGGCGTTGAACTCCTCGATGCGGGCCTTGACGTCGTGCCGGGTGACCTTCTCGCGCTCGGCGATCGAGGCCAGGTCCACCTGCTCGAGGACGCGCTCGTAGTCGGCGAGGGCCTGGTCGGGGACCTCGATGCCGAGGTCCTTCTGGGCGCGCAGGACGGCGAGCCACAGCCGCCGCTCCAGCGTCACCTTGTACTCGGGGGACCACAGGACGGCGAGCTCCGCAGAGGCGTAGCGGCCGGCCAGGACATTGGGGATGCGGGGCTTGGCTGTCACGTAAAGGGATTCTACTGGCGCCCGAGCTGTGTGTTTACGCAGGTCCGGGGCCTGCCTCCGGTTGTGGCTTGCTACGAGTCCCAGGTCACGCGGCGGGGTAGGGCAGCAGCTCCGGCCGCTTGGGCAGCCGGCCGTCCCCCGAGGAGCGGCCCGTCAGCCGGCGCCCGATCCACGGGAGGAGGTGCCGCCGCGCGAACTGTACGTCCTCGCGCCGGCGGACGGCCCAGCCCGGTACCCGGGCCGGCGGCAACTCCGCCCGCCAGTCCTCGGCGGGCGGGAGCCCCAGCGTCTGCCAGACGGCCTCGGCCACCCGGCGGTGGCCCTCGTCCGTCAGGTGCAGCCGGTCCACGTCCCACAGCCGGGGATCGCCGAGGGCCGGAGCACCGTAGAGGTCCACCACCAGGGCGCCGTGTCGCGCGGCGAGCTCCTCGATCACGCCGAAGAGCTCCTCCATGCGGGGCCGGAACCGTTCCATGACGGGACCGTTGCGACCCGGGGAGCGCATCAGCACCAGGTGCTTGCAGGAGGGCGCGAGCGTCTCCACCGCCTCGGTCAGCCGGGCCCGGACCCGGCCCATGTCGACCTTCGGCCGGAGCGCGTCGTTCAGCCCGCCCACCAGCGTCACCACGTCCGCCCGCATCGCGGCGGCCGTGCTCACCTGCTCGTCGACGATCTGGCCGATGAGCTTGCCGCGCACGGCCAGGTTCGCGTACCGGAAGCCCGGTTCCCGGGCGGCGAGGCGGCCTGCCAGCAGGTCCGCCCAGCCGCGGTAGGAGCCGTCCGGCAGCGCGTCGGACATCCCCTCGGTGAAGGAGTCGCCGAGCGCGACGAAACTGGTGTAAGACACATTCATCTCCATGGCGCCTGCGATGTTACCGCGCGGTTAGCCGACGCCGCAGGCTCAGGTGGCCGCAGGCCGGCCGAACAGCTCGCGCAGCACGTCCTCCATCGTCACCAGCCCCGCCAGAGCCTCGTCCGGCCCGAGCACGGCCGCCACGTGGGTCCGGCTGCGCCGCATCGCGGTCAGCACGTCGTCCAGCGGGGTCTCGGCCCGGACCTGCGCGATCGGCCGCAGCGCCGCCAACGGGAACGGCTCGTCCCGCGAGGGCGCGTCCAGGGCGTCCTTGACGTGCAGATAGCCGAGGATCATGCGGTCCTCGTCGACCACCGGGAAGCGGGAGTAGCCGGTCTGTGCGGAGAGCAGCTCCAGCTCGTCCGGAGTCAGTCCGAACCGTGCCGAGACCACGTCGCCGGCCGGCAGCACTACATCGGCGACCGGGCGCCGACCCAGCTCCAGCGCGTCGTGCAGCCGCTCGCTCGCCCGGTCGTCGATGAGCCCGGCCTCGCTGGAGTCCTTGACGATCCGCGCCAGCTCGTCGTCCGTGAAGGTCGCGGACACCTCGTCCTTGACCTCCACCCGCAGCAGCCGCAGCAGGGCGTTGGCGAAGGCGTTGACCGCGAAGATCACCGGCCGCAGGGCCCGGGTCAGGGCCACCAGCGGCGGGCCGAGCGCCAGCGCCGTACGCACCGGCTCCGACAGCGCGACGTTCTTCGGCAGCATCTCGCCGAACAGCATGTGCAGGTACGTCGCCAGGGCCAGCGCCACCACGAACGAGATCGCGTGGGTCACCCCGCCCGGCACGCCCACGGCGTCCAGCAGCGGTGTCAGCAGATGGGCGATGGCGGGCTCGGCCACCACGCCGAGCACCAGCGTGCACAGCGTGATGCCCAGCTGGGCCGCCGCCATCAGGGCGGACACGTGTTCCAGGGCCCACAGCACGCTGCGCGCACGGCGGTCGCCCTGTTCGGCGTAGGGCTCGATCTGGCTGCGCCGGACCGAGATCAGCGCGAACTCGGCGCCGACGAAGAAGGCGTTGACGACCAGCGTCGCCAGACCGATCAGCAGCTGGACGGCGGTCATCGCGCCTCCTCCTCGCGCTCGTCGTCCGTGGGGAAGGCCGCCTCGGTCGGTGCGTGCAGCAGCACCCGCGCGGCCCGGTGACCGGTGGCGTCCACCACGTCCAGCCGCCAGCCGTCCAGCTCCAGCCGGTCCCCGACCGCGGGGATCCGGCCCAGCCGGGTGGCCATCAGCCCGGCCAGCGTCTCGTACGGGCCTTCGGGTACGCGCAGGCCGATGCGTTCCAGCTGGTCGGTGCGGGCCGCGCCGTCGGCCGAGTACAGCAGCCGGCCGTGGGCGTCCGTACCGGCCGGGGCCAGGTCGGGGGTCTCGTGCGGGTCGTGCTCGTCGCGCACCTCGCCGACGACCTCCTCGACGATGTCCTCCAGCGTGGCGACGCCTGCCGTGCCGCCGTACTCGTCGATGACGACGGCCATCGTCCGGCCGCCGGACAGCCGGTCCAGGAGCCGGTCCACGGTCAGCGACTCGGGGACCAGCAGCGGCTCGCGCATCAGCCGGGCGACGGGGTGGCGGTGGCGCTCCTCGGCGGGCAGGGCGAGGACGTCCTTGATGTGGACCGTGCCGACGACGGTGTCCAGGTTGCCCCGGTAGACGGGGAACCGGGACAGGCCGGTGGCCATGGTCGCGTTCGCCACGTCCTCGGCGGTCGTGGTCACGTCCAGGGCGGTGACCTGGACCCGGGGGGTCATCACGTTCTCCGCGGTGAGGTCGGCCAGGTTCAGGGTCCGTACGAACAGTTCGGCGGTGTCCTTCTCCAGCGCGCCCTGCTTGGCGGAGTGCCGGGCCAGGGCCACCAGCTCCTGCGGGGTGCGGGCGGAGGCGAGTTCGTCGGCCGGTTCCATGCCCAGGCGCCGGACCATGTGGTTGGCGGTGGAGTTGAGGTGCCGGATGAACGGTTTGAAGGCCCGGCTGAACGTCCGCTGCATGGTGGCCACGCGCTTGGCGACGGCCAGCGGGGAGGAGATCGCCCAGTTCTTGGGGACCAGCTCGCCCACGACCATCAGGACGACGGTCGACAGGACGGTGCCCAGGACCAGGGCGGTGGAGGAGGCGACCGTGGCGGACAGCCCCATCGCCTCGAACGGCCCCTGCAGCAGGGCGGCGATGGACGGCTTGGCGATCATGCCGATGACCAGGCCGGTCACGGTGATGCCGAGCTGGGCGCCGGAGAGCTGGAAGGTCAGGCTCCGGACGGCGGACAGGGCGCTGTCGGCGCCGCGTTCGCCGCGCTCGACGGCCCGTTCGAGCTCGCTGCGCTCGACCGTGGTCAGGGAGAACTCGGCGGCGACGAAGGCTCCGCAGGCAAGGCAGAGCAGCAGCGCCACGAGGAGCAGAAGCACTTCGGTCATCGGTTCACCTCCGTCCCATGATCAGCCAGGAGGAGGGGAGTCGCGCGATGTCGGGTACTGGGAGGCTCGCCCATGGGCGGACGCTCACACCTTTCGTTGAGGCGGGGGGTGGGACGGGGGCTTCGACGGCCCTGGAGGACCGTTTCACCTCAGGGTAAAGGATGGGCAAAGCGACCGCCTCGATCGAACGGACGAACGAAGGGTGTGGTTGGCTTCCGGCCATGATCGAACTGACCGTGCGGGCGGCCACCGGGGCCGATGCGGAGACCGTGCTGGCGTTCTGGGCGGAAGCGGCCGAGGGCACGTCGATCACGGACGACGCGGCCGGCGTCACCGCGCTCGTGGCCCGCGACCCCGAGGCCCTGATCCTCGCCGAGTCCGAGGGGGCCCTCGTCGGCACGGTGATCGCCGGCTGGGACGGGTGGCGCTGCTCGCTGTACCGGCTCGCGGTGCATCCCGGACACCGCAGGCAGGGGATCGCCACCGCGCTCCTGACCGCGGCCGAGCGGCGCTTCCGGGAGGTCGGCGGGCGACGGGGCGACGCCATGGTGCTCGTCGCGAACGAGCGGGCCCACCGGGTGTGGGCCGCGGCCGGCTACCGGGTGGAGGAGCACTGGCGGCGCTGGGTGAAGCCACTGGGATGACCCGGGCCCTGGCCCTGGCGGGCCCTGGCCCTGGCGGGCCCTGGCCCTGGCGGGCCCTGGCCCTGGCGGGCCCTGGCCCTGGCGGGCCCTGGCCCTGGCGGGCCCTGGCCCTGGCGGGCCCCGGCCCGGCCGGCCTGGGCTTTGTTTGCCGGTGCCGTCCGGGTCGGAGCGAGCCTGCCGGCGTCGTCCCCGAAGGGCCGTTCCGGCCCTCGCGGGCCGTGCCTGGCCGGCCGTGCCCTGGGTGGCCGTGGCTGGCCGGCCGTTCCGGGTCGGGCGCCCCGGGGGCCGTCCGTGCCGGGCCGTGCGCCCTGGGGACGGGCCAGCCGGAGCGGTCCCTGGCGGGTCGTCCGCGCTGAGCCGTCCGTGGAGGGGCTCTGCCGACCTTGGCCCGTCCGGGCTGGAGCCGTCCGTGCCGGGGCCGTGCCTGCCCGGGCTGTGCCAGGCGGAGCTGGGCGTGCCGGGGCTGTGCGTGCCAGGCGGTCCGTTCCGCGTCGTGCGCTGTGGCAGGCCTTCTGCGCCCGGCCCCCGGCGGAACGGGTCACCAGCCGTGTTCTTGGATTGCTTTGTCGAGTACGGCGCGTAGGTGGAGGGCGTTCGGGGACAGGGCTGTGACCAGGACGGCCGGGCCGGGCAGGGGGGTGATGGCGGCCAGGTCGCCCAGGGGGCCG
The DNA here is from genome assembly GCF_003949795.1 of Streptomyces sp. WAC06614. Classification (GTDB taxonomy): domain Bacteria; phylum Actinomycetota; class Actinomycetes; order Streptomycetales; family Streptomycetaceae; genus Streptomyces. The sequence goes on along the minus strand of NZ_RPRY01000337.1, from coordinate 1,115 downwards.
GCCGGGGGCGGGCGTTCGGCGAAGGCGGGGTCGACCACGAGCAGTTGGCCCAGTGCGCGGTGGCCGGCCAGGCCGGCCGGGCCGTCCCAGCCGCCGGGGGCGCCCGGGCCGCAAGCCAGTTCCTGGTCCAGCAGCGGACGGCCGGCCAGGGTGACGGTCAGTCGGCTGCGGAGCAGGCCGGGTTCCTCGCCGGTACGGCCGAGGACCTGCTCCTCGCGCAGCAGGAGCCGGGCGGTCGGGGCCAGATCGACGCGGGTGTGCACCCGCAGGTCGCTGCCACGGACCGAGACGAGGGGCTCGGGCAGCCAGCGCAGGCAGGTGTTCTCGGCGAGGCTGAGCCGGGTCTCGTAGCGGGCTGGGGCCCCGCTGCGCCCGGGCAGGGCCAGGGTGGCGGCGGCCGACCCCATACGGAGTCGGGCGCCGGCCCCGAGCTCGGCTTCGACGGTGAGGTGGTCGCCGCCGAGCGGGGCGCTCATCGCCCCGACCAGGGTGACCGAGGCCGCCGCGGTGTCGGCCCCGGCCCCGTCCCCGGCCCCCCGGGTCCGTCGTAGGGCGAGCGGGCCCTCGCCGGCGAGCAGGGGCAACGCGGTGCCGCCGCGGCCGTCGGCGACGGCCCGGATCCGTGCGGTGGCCCGCAGCCCGGTGACGCCCGGAACGGGCGCCGCCCCGCTGGCCGTCGCTGGACCGGGCCCTCCCGGGCCGGCCGTCGCCGGACCGGGGGTCGCCGGGCCGGCCGTGACCGGGCCGGCCGTTGTCGGACCGGCGGTTGCTGGGCCGGCCGCCTCCGGACGGGCCGCTGCTGGGTCGGCCGTGACCGGGCTGGCGGTCGTTGGCGCCGCCGGGCCGGCCGCCTCCGGACGGGCCGACACCGGGCTGGCTGCCGCTGGACCGGGCGCTCGCGGACTGGCCGTCGCCGGACTGGGCGTCGCCGGGCCGGCCGTTGTCGGACCGGCCGCCGCCGGGCTGGCCGTCACCGGGCCGGGCGACACCGGGCTGGCTGTCGCCGGGCCGGCGGCCACTGGACCGGGCTCAGCCGTGCTGGTCGTCGCTGGCGTCCCTGGATCGGGCGCCGTCGGGCCCGCCGGACCGGCCGCCGGGAGTGGCCGGGGCGGGGG
>NZ_RPRY01000336.1 GCF_003949795.1 Streptomyces sp. WAC06614 | reverse complement strand
CCCTCCGGCGGGCGGTGTGCGGCGCCCACCGTACCGGCGGGACAGCGGCCGACGCCCCGACGGCACGCCACCGCACGGGGCGGAAGACGTACGTACGGCACGGGTCGGTCGGAAGACGGGCCCGGGCGCCACAGCAGCTCCTCCGCCCGCGGGTGCCGGCCCAGATCGACCTCGTGCCGCTCGCGGTTGTGCGTCAGCATGATCACCGGCCGCCGCCCGTCCCTTGCGGCGCGGGACGTAGGCCGCCAGGTCGTCCAGCCCGCACAGTCCTTCGGCGGGAACCCGAGGTCCTGCGGAACGCCGGGCCATGTCCATGTCCCCTTCACCGGTCGCGCGCCGAACCCGCGCCGCCGCCTCCTGGCGGACCGCCCGGGCGGCCGGCACGGCGCCTTCCCCCGTGCAAAGAGGCGTCGGCGGGTCGCGCGCGTACCCGTTCGTCGCGGACCTGCTCCTCCTCAGGTCGCACGGCGGCCCTCGCGCAATCATCATCCCGGCGCAGCGGGGCCGCCCTCCCGCGACCCGATGATTCAGGCATGGACACGGCACACGAACTCGGTACCCTGGCCCGGCGCACCGCGCAGCAGCTCGCGCGACGGCACGTCGGTGTCGTGGTCGCCGCCGTCGCGGGCGGCCACGTGGAGATCGCGGGAGCGGGAACCACCCACGCCGGCGGCGCGGCCCCCGACGCCGGCACGCTCTTCGAGATCGGCTCGGTCACCAAGACCTTCACCGGGCTCGCCCTCGCCCGCATGGCAGTCGCCGGCACCGTACGTCTCGACGACCCGCTCGCCTCCCTCCTCCCCGACGGCACGCCCGTACCGTCCCGGGGAGGCCACGAGATCACCCTGCGGCACCTCGCCACGCACACCTCCGGCCTCCCCCGGCTGCCCAAGGGCATGCTGCTCCGCGCCCTGCTGCGCCCCGGCACCCCCGACCCGTACGCCGGCTGCACCGCGGACGTCCTGCTGGCCGGGCTGGCCCGCACCCGTCTGCGTGCCGAGCCCGGCCGCCGGGTCCACTACTCCAACCTCGGTGCCGGGCTCCTCGGACTGGGCCTCGCCCGCCGCGCCGGCACCACCTACGAGGAGTTGATCACCGAGCACATATGCGCTCCGCTCGGCATGACCGACACCGCCGTCTCGGTCGCCGGTACCCGGCCGGGCCGGCTCGCCCAGGGGCACGACGGCCGGCGCCGCCCCACCCCGCCCTGGCACCTGGCCGATCTCGTCGGAGCGGGCGGCCTGTGGTCGACCGCGACCGACCTGGTGACGTACGTACGGGCCCAGCTCGACGGCGTCGACGGTGACGGGGGTGCCGAGCTCGGCGAGGCCATCCGGCTCAGCCGGGAGGTCGAGCACCGCACGAACCGCTTCATCCGGAAGCACCTGGGCTGGGCGGCCCACCACCTGCACCCCCGCCAGGGCGGCCACCTCCAGATCTGGCACAACGGCGGCACCGGCGGCTTCTCCTCCTTCGCCGGGTTCGACCCGGAGACCGGCACGGCCGTCGTCGTCCTGAGCAACACCCGTCGCCCGGTCGACTCCGCCGCCTTCGCGCTGCTGCGCACCCTCCAGCAGCAGTCCGCGTGAGCCCCGCCCTACGGCCCGGCCCGGGCGTCCGCCCGGGCCGTCACCGGCTCAGCACCACGGCACGACCGTGTAGTTGTGCACGTACCGGGCAGACACCCAGCCGGGCTTGCCGTGCAGCCGGTACCAGATGTCGTTGCCCTGCACCCAGTCGCCGTCGCCACCCCCGGCGGCAGCGCCGACCCGGCACACCGCGCGCTCCCCTGGACGGCGGACACGGCTCCGGCCACGGAACGGCGGTTTCCGGACGTTCCGGGGCCCGGTGCGGCCCGGAGGCGGGAGCGGACGGGGATCCGGGGCAACCGCGAGGACGGCGGCACACCGCCGCCCGCACTCGACATCAGGAGGAACGGCCATGCTGATCACCGTCACCCGGTCCGGCGGCTTCACCGGCGTCGAGAAGACCCGCGAACTCGACACCCACGCCCGCCCGGACGCCGCGCGCTGGGAGGAACTCGCCCACCGGGCCGTCGCCCCCACGGCGGACGGCTTCCACTACCGCATCACCGTCGACGACCAGGTGCTCGACGTCCAGGACCCCTTCCTCACCGAGGAACAGCGCGAACTGGTCCGCGCCGTCCTGGTCGAAGGCGCCTGACCCGGTCCCGTGACGGGGCCGGCAGGAGGGCGTCCGTGACCGTCGCGGTCACCCTCTTGGCCGGCTCCGCCCGGCTGCGAACAGGGCCTGGACGGTCCCGGTGGCCAGGTCGCGCAGCCAGGCATGGGCGCGGTCGTTGTCGTAGCGCCGGTGCCACAGCAGGTACAGGGGGACCTCGGGCAGCGGGAGCGGTGGTGGCAGCGTGGCCAGGCCGAGGTGCTCCCGGGCCGTGCGGGTGACCGCGTCGGGGAGGGTGACCACCAGGTCGCTGTCGAGGGCGAGTTGCAGCGCGAAGGCGGCGGTCGGCCCGGCGGCGACGACGCGTCGTTCGAGGCCGCGTGCGGTCAGGGCGTCGTCGATCGGGTCGCGCAGGCTGCCGCGCCGCGAGACGGTGACGTGTTCGGCGGCCGCGTAGCGCTCCGGGCCCAGGGGGCCTCGGGTGAGCGGGTGGCCCGGGCGGACGGCGACGACCAGCCGGTCCCTGCCGACGAGGCGGTGGCGGACGTCGGGGAACGTCGGGGCGCTGGAGCTCGATTCGAGGTCGACCTCACCCCGCCGCAACTCGGCGTCGTCGGTCCCGGGTTCGGCGGACAGGCGCAGCCGGACTCCGGGGGCCTGGTGAAGGACGGCCGTGGTCAAGGCGGTGCCGCAGGCTGCGGTCAGGGCGTCGTGCCAGCGCACGGTGAACACCCGGTCCAGCGTGGCCAGGTCCAGCTCCTCCTGCGCGGAGAGGAGTTCGTGGGCCTGCTGCACGAGGGCGTGGACCTGGGCGCGCATGGCCAGCGCGCGGGTGGTGGGGACCATGCTGCGGCCCGTACGGACCAGGATCGGATCGCCGGTGGCCTTGCGGATACGGCCCAGGGAGCGGCTCATCGCCGGTGCGGTGACGTGGAGGCGTGCCGCTGCGCCGGCGACGCTGCCCTCCTCCAGCAGGGCGTCCAGGGCGGTGAGCAGATTCAGATCCAGTTGCATGGCAGTAACTCTACAAGTGACAAGCATGCACTGGTTGTTAATGGTCGGGCAGCCTACGGTCGAAGGGCACGGGCGGGACGGACCGCCCGCTTCGACCGATCCCGAGGAGCCCCCATGAGCAGCACAGCCATGCGCGCAGCCGCCACGCCTTTCGACGCCGGTACGACGCTCCTGTCCGACGTGACCGCGGCGGTGAAGGCCGCCGGCGCCACCCTGCGCGACCGCTGGACCTCGCACCCCCGGGGCGTGAGTCTGGACGAGGTCGTCGGCGAGATCCACGCCAACGACGACGCGGTGCTCGCCGTGCTGCGGGAACCGCTGCTGCGGTCCCGGCCGGGGTCGCGGTGGGCCGAGGACGAGCTGGCCGGCGGCCCGCTCCCGGCCGGGGAGTGGTGGGTGGTCGACCCCGCCGAGGGCAACATCAACCACGTCCACGGCATGGAGGACTGGGCCGTCACCGCCACCCTGGTCCGCGACAACCAGCCGGTGCTCACCGTCGTCCACCTGCCGCTGACCGGCGACACCTACACCGCCGTCGCCGGCGCCGGGGCCCGTCTCGACGGCCGGCCCCTGACGGTGTCCGCCAAGACCGACCTGGGCGCCGCGCTCACCGGCACGGGCCAGGCCCGGCCGGGCGAGGACGAGCGCACCTTCCGGCGGATCGGCGACTCCGTCACCGCCATGCTCGTCCACGGCCTGGTCGTGCGGGTGTCCGTTCCCGCCACGATGCAGCTCATCCACGTCGCCGCCGGGCGCATGGACGCGTTCTGGCAGTTCTCCGACGTCCGCTCCGGCCTGGTCGCCGGCGCCCTGCTGGTCTCCGAGGCCGGAGGCTCCGTCACCGACCTGACGGGCGCGCCCTGGACGACCGGAAGCCGCGACTTCCTGGCCGCCGCCCCCGGCCTCCACGGAGCCGCCCTCAAGGTCCTCTCCCCGATCGCCTGACACCCGCCCCTCCCCGCCACCGCTGCACCCGAAGGAGCCCGACCACATGACCCGCACGACCCACCTGACCGAGAGGACCCGCATGACCCGGATCGGCATCCTGGGCGCCGGCCGCGTAGGCACCCACCTGGCCCGCGCACTCTCCGAGGCCGGACACGACGTCGTCCTCGGCCGCCGCGACCCGACGCAAGCCACCACGGCGGCCACCCGCGCCACCATGGGCCCCCGCATCTCCTTCGCCGACCAGCGCACCACCGCCCGCACCGCGGAGATCGTGATCAACGCGACGCCCGGCGACGGCGCCCTCGACCTCCTGGCCGGCCTGCGCACCGAACTCGCCGGCAAGATCCTCGTCGACGTCTCCAACGCCACCCGCGACGCCGCCGACGGCCTGCCCGGCGACCTGTGCCATCCCGGCAGCAGCCTCGCCGAGAAGCTCCAGGCCGCCCTGCCCGACACCCAGGTGGTCAAGACCCTCAACACCATGCTGTTCATGGTGATGACCGCTCCCGAGAGCCTGGCCACCCCACCGACGGCCTACCTCTCGGGCGACGACGCACAGGCGAAGAAGACCGTCACCGGTCTCCTCCACGACCTGGGCTGGCGGCCCGCATGGATCGAGGACCTCGGTGACGTCACCACGGCCCGCGCCACCGAGGCCATGATCCTGGTCGTCCCCCACGTCCTCCGCCGCCACGGCTTCACCCCCTTCGCCGTCTCCCTCGCCCGCTGACCGGCCCTGTCCAGCCGCGGTGGTGGGCGGGTGGGGAGCTCAACCGCCGACGTGGATGCCCGGGCGGCGGGTCGGGTCGGGTTCGTGGCTGCGGATGATCTCGCGGGTGACCGGGGCGGTGTCGCCGCGGCCCAGGAGGAAGTAGCGGACCATGTGGACCAGTGGGCTGCCCTCGGCCCAGGCGAAGTGGCAGTGCGGCTGGACGCCGGTGGCGTCGCGGAGGGCCAGCAGGATGGCGGCGATGGCGTTCGGTGCGGCCGGGGCGGCCGCGCGGAGGATCCGGTGGCCGCCGACCTCGGCCCCGTGGACGGTGAGGGTGTCGCTGAAGTCGGAGGGGTCGACCACGTCGATCTCCAGGAAGATGACGTCGGCGCGGCCGGGGACCGGGTTGACGCCGCGCTGTTCGCGTTCCTTGTCGCGGTACTCGGCGACGTCGCCGGCCTGGCGGCGGTTGGCGATGATGTTGATCGCGTCGTCGTGGGCGAGGGTGTCGTCGATGAACCGGCGGGCGTCGGCGTCGAAGACGATGCGGTCCGCGCGCAGTTCGGTGGTGCGGGAGACCCGGGAGATCAGCGAGACGACGATGATGCCGGCGATGAAGAACGCCGAGATGACGATGCCGTCGGGCTTGTCGACGATGTTGGCGATCAGGGCGTAGAGCAGGACGGCGGTGAGCAGGGCGAAGCCGACGGTGGCGGGCCGTCGGCGGTGGCGCGCGACGGAGACGGTGACGGCGAAGGCGCCGGAGACCATCATGGCCAGGATGCCGGTGGCGTAGGCGCCGGCCTGCTCGTCGACGTCGGCGTCGAAGGCGATCGTGATGAGGATGCACAGGAGCGTGTAGACGATCACGACCGGCCGGACGGCGCGGCCCCACTCGGGGGCCATGCCGTAGTCCGGCAGGTACCGGGGGACGATGTTGACCAGTCCCGCCATGGCGGAGGCCCCGGCGAACCACAGGATCAGGATGGTGCTGATGTCGTAGACGGTGCCGAACGCCTCGCCGACCTGCTCGTGGGCCAGCCAGGCCAGGGCACGGCCGTTCGCCGCACCACCCGGTTCGAACAGCTCGTGCGGGATGAGGAGGGTGGTGACGAAACTCGCGGACAGCAGGTAGACGCTCATGATGAGGGCCGCGGTCGTCAGCAGCCGTCGGGTGTTGCGGATGCGGGAGCGCAGCCGCTGCTCGGCATCGGCGCCCTCGGCGGCGACGAGCGGCATCATGCTCACGCCGGTCTCGAAGCCCGACAGGCCGAGCACCAGCAGCGGGAAGGCGAGCAGCGCCGGGCCCAGGAGGTCGCCGAAGCCGCCTCCGCCCGCCGCGAGGGCGTCGGTCCACCCGGACCAGGCCCCGGGGGTGGTGAACACGTGGGCCAGCCCGACGCCGATGACGATCGCGTTCAGGACGAGGAAGACCGCCACCAGGGGGATGGCCACGCTGACCGCCTCGCTGAACCCCAGCAGGAACACCCCGCCGAGTACGAGCAGCAGGACCACCGTGAGGGCCACCTCGTGGCCGTGCAGGGCCGCGGGGAAGAAGGGGTTCTCCACGACGTGCACGGACGCGTCCGCCGTGGACAGCGTGATGGTGATGATCCACGAGGTGGCCACGAAACCGAGCAGGACCAGGACGAACAGCTTGCCCCACCAGAAGGGCAGCAGGTCCTCCAGCATCGCCACCGACCCGGCGCCGTGCGGGCTCTCCTCGGCGACCCGCCGGTACATCGGCAGCATGCCCAGCAGCGTCAACGCCACGATCAGCAACGTCGCCAGCGGTGAGACCGCGCCCGCGGCGAGAGCGGCGATCGCGGGGACGTAGGCCAGGCTGGAGAAGTAGTCGACACCGGTCAGGCACATCACCTTCCACCAGGCGTGCGGTTCGGCGTGCCCCTCGTCGGCCGCCGGCCCCACCGGCTGCACCCGGTGCCGCAGCATCCACCGTCCCAGCCCGCCCGACGGCTGGGGCCGCAGGGCCGGGCTGTCCACCACCTCGGGCATACCCGTGCGATCCACGTTGCTCATGTCCCCCATCAAACCCTTCCACCCTGCTCAGCACACGGCCACCGGCACGCGGCCTCACCGCGATCATCGAGCACGGGCCCGCCGCCGACGCGGACCCGCACCGCACCGCACGGACGAGTCCCCTCACCCGCCCTGCCCTTGTGCCCGGCGGAACTCCCACCAACCCCGGGCGTCCTCTCCGGCCCGGAGGAAGGCCCTAGGTGTGTTGTCCGGAGAGGTTGGTGCCGCGGCTGGCGGGTGTTTGGCCGCCGATGCCGGTGTGGGGTCGGTGGTAGTTGTACCAGTGCAGCCAGTCGGTGAACGCTTCCATCCGGTCACGGTC
>NZ_RPRY01000335.1 GCF_003949795.1 Streptomyces sp. WAC06614 | reverse complement strand
CCACCGGTAGCCACGCCGGGCGCCACGCCGGGCAGCACACCCCCCGCCTCGCCCACCGCCCCACCCACCACCTCGCCCTGATGGGACATCAATTTCTGTGTGCTTCGGACGAAAGGAACCGAAAGGAAGTCATTGACTTCTCAGGACCGCGACGCGTCAATGTCGGCCACCGCACCGGCTCGGCCTCCCCCGCACAGCGGGTGGGGGGAGGGTTCGTCATGACGAAGGAGTCGCGACCGAAGTGAGCACGAGAACGTTCCGACGAAGAGTGCTGGCCGGGGCGGGAGCCCTCTCCCTGGCGCTGACCGGTGGCGTCGTGAGCCTTGCGGGGACGGCGCAGGCGGCGACCAGGACCACCAGCGTGTTCATGAAGTGCGTCGCCCCGGCGCCGCAGCCCGGTGCCGACGGCAACCAGGACTTCACGGTGACCCTGCCCGACGGGGCCAAGGCCGGCGAGACCGTGCCGATCGAGATCGACCCGGGCGAGACCCCGGTCGTCCCGATGTTCTCCATCGACACCGTCAACACCATCAAGGCCAAGCTGCTCGTGGGCGGGGTCGCCCAGACGGTGACCAGCCCGGCCACGCCCAGCCACCAGGAAGCGGGCAAGAAGGCCGACCCGCCGAAGTTCTCCGGCACCATCAAGATCCCCGACGGGACCGAGGGGACCACGGTCGCGGTCACGATCGACCAGGTGATCACGGACGCCGAGCTCGGCGGCACCGTCTACACCACGACGTGCACCCCGGCGCCCCGGCCGAGCGCGCCGGTGGGCAGCGTGGCCGTCGCCGCGCTCCCGAAGGAGCCGGTCACGACCAAGCTGACGCCCAACAGCGGCAAGGCGGGTACCGCCGTCGTCGCCACCGGCGCCAACTTCCCGCCCGGCGCGGTGACCTGTTCCGCGCTCCTCGCGGGCGCCCCCACCGGGGACGCCGGCACCGGTACGGCGGACGCCTCCGGCGCCGCGACCTGCAACCTCACCGTCACCAAGAAGGCCGACGCGATCCGGATCGACGGGTCCGTCACGCCGTACCGGGCGTTCGTCTTCGTCGAGGACGTGCCGGGCGTGAAGAACCCGGTCGACGTCGAGGTGCTGCCCGGCCCGCTCGGCATCGGCCCGCAGGCCGGCAACCCCGCGGTGGACTTCGGCAAGGTCACCATCAACGGCAAGCCGCAGTCGGTGGTCGGACAGTTCTCGGCCATGACCGTCCAGGACTTCCGCGGCGGCACGCTGGGCTGGGACGTCACGGCCACGCGTACGCCGTTCCTGAACGAGGCCACCGGCCACGCCATGGCCAAGGCGCAGATCGGCATCCAGCCGAGCTGCAAGGTCACCAACCCGGACAGCCCGAGCACCTGCACCGCCGGTGCACCGGGGGCGATCACGGACTCCCCGATGAAGGTGGCCTCGCAGGCGGCCGGCGGGGACCAGCTGACCGGTGGCGAGTTCGAGATCGGCGGCGCGGGGATGATCCAGCTCCCGCCGTTCATGTTCGCCGACACCTACCGGTCGGTGGTCACCTTCTCGATCGCCTGACCCACCCCCTCCTGGCGGGGGCGGTGCGGACACCGAGTGCCGCACCGCCCCCGCCCTTCGCGTCCGTCGTGCCCTTCGCGTCCGTCGTGTCCGTCGCGTCCGTCGTGCCCTTCGCATCCGTCGCGTCCGTCGCGTCCGTCGTGCCCTTCGCATCCGTCGCGTCCGTCCCTCTCGTCGTATCCTCCGACCCACCCCGGGAGATCCGCCATGCCGCCGCGCCCCCGCCGCGCCCGTCGTACCCGTCGGTTCCTGCGCCTGCTGGCCCTGCTGGGGCTGCTGGTCACGGGGCTGCTGCCGGCCGGGACGGCCCGGGCGGCCGAGAACGGGACCTGGGGGGTGTTCCCCACGCCCCCGGCCGGCGCGGCCATGACCGACCGGGCGTACTTCTTCCACCAGGGCGCGGCGGGCACGACGGTCAGCGACAGCGTCACGCTGCTCAACTCCTCCGACCGGGAGCTGACGTTCCAGGTCTTCGCGACCGACGCCGTCAACACCGTGGCCGGCGGTGCCTTCGCCCTGCTGCCGGTGGAGACGAAGCCGACCGGCGTCGGCACGTGGGTGCACCTGCCGCCCGAGGCGGCCCGGGTGGTCACGGTGCCCCCGAAGGGCCGCAAGGACCTGCCGTTCACCGTGAAGGTCCCCGAGGACGCGGTCCCCGGCGACCACGTCGGCGGGATCGTGGCCCTGAACACCGAGGTGGAGGGCGTCCAGCAGGAGGGCAAGGTCACGGTGGGGGTGAAGCGCTCGGTGGGCGCCCGGCTCTACTTCCGTGTCCCGGGGCCGCTGACGCCGGGCCTCGGCGTGGAGGACGTACGGGTGCGACGCAGCGCCCCGGCGGTGCCCTGGGTCGGGGACGCCTCGGCGACGGTCTCGTACGCACTGGTCAACCGGGGCAACGTGGTGATCGAGCCGAAGGTGGCGTTCGCCGCGGAGGGCCTGTTCGGGCGGAAGCTGCTGGACCGCCCGGCGCGCGAGCTGAAGCTGGTCCTGCTGCCGGGTCAGCGGATCGAACTGACCGAACCCTGGCCGGACGCGCCGCAGTCGGACTGGGTGAGCGTCCGCGTCACGGCGACCGCCGCCGCCCACCCGGACCTGGTGGCGGCCGGGGAGGCGGAGTTCGTGGCCGTGCCCTGGCCTGCCGCGGGCGCCCTCCTGGTCCTGACGGGCGCCGGCTGCGCCCTGTGGGCCGTACGCCGGCGCCGTACGCGGCCCACCGCGGCCGGGGCTCCGGGGCCGCGCGACCTGACCGGCGTCCGCTGACCGGCGTCCGCTGTCGGGCGTCCGCCGACCGGCGTCCGCCGACCGGCGTCCGCGATGCGCGCGAACCCCCTGGCCGGTGAGGGTGGGCCAGGGGGTTCGTGCGGTCCGGGGACGGGCGCGGGCGCGGGGCGGCCCGTTCAGGGCTCAGCTCAGTGGTTGCGCGGGAAGCCCAGGTCGACGCCGACCGGGGCCTCGGACGGGTCGGGCCAGCGGGTCGTGACGACCTTGCCGCGGGTGTAGAAGTGGATGCCGTCGTTGCCGTAGATGTGGTGGTCGCCGAAGAGCGAGTCCTTCCAGCCACCGAAGGAGTGGTAGCCCACCGGCACCGGGATCGGGACGTTGACGCCGACCATGCCGGCCTCGATCTCCAGCTGGAAGCGGCGGGCGGCGCCGCCGTCACGGGTGAAGATCGCGGTGCCGTTGCCGAACGGCGAGGCGTTGATGAGCGCCACGCCCTCCTCGTACGTCTCCGCACGCAGCACGCACAGCACCGGGCCGAAGATCTCGTCGCGGTAGGCGTCGGAGTCGGTGGAGACCTTGTCCAGGAGGGACAGGCCGATCCAGTGGCCGTTCTCGTAGCCGCCCACCGTGTAGCCGGTGCCGTCGAGGACCACCTCGGCGCCCTGGGCGGCGGCGCCGTGGACGTAGGAGGCGACCTTGTCGCGGTGGGCGGCGGTGATCAGCGGGCCCATCTCGGAGGTCGGGTCGGTGCCGGGGCCGATCTTGATCTTTTCGGCGCGCTCGCGGATCTTCTGGACCAGCTCGTCGCCGATGGAGCCGACCGCGACGACGGCCGAGATGGCCATGCAGCGCTCGCCGGCCGAGCCGTAGGCGGCGGAGACCGCGGCGTCGGCGGCGGCGTCGAGGTCGGCGTCCGGCAGCACCAGCATGTGGTTCTTGGCGCCGCCGAGGGCCTGGACGCGCTTTCCGTGGGCGGAGGCGACCTGGTGGATGTGGCGGGCGATCGGGGTGGAGCCGACGAAGGAGATCGCGGCCACGTCCGGGTGGGCGAGCAGCGCGTCGACGGCGACCTTGTCGCCGTGGACGACGTTCAGCACGCCGTCGGGCAGACCGGCCTCCTTGGCCAGCTCGGCCAGCTTCAGGGAGGCCGACGGGTCCTTCTCGCTCGGCTTGAGGACGAAGGTGTTGCCGCAGGCGATGGCCAGCGGGAACATCCACATCGGGACCATCGCCGGGAAGTTGAACGGGGTGATGCCCGCGACCACGCCGAGCGGCTGGCGGATGGCCGCCACGTCCACGCGGCTGGACACGGACGTGGACAGCTCGCCCTTGAGCTGCGTGGTGATCCCGCAGGCCAGCTCGACGATCTCCAGGCCGCGGGCGACCTCGCCGAGGGCGTCGGAGTGCACCTTGCCGTGCTCGGCCACGATCAGCTCGGCGATCGCGTCGCGGTGGGCGTCGAGCAGCGCGCGGTAGGCGAAGAGCACCTTGGTGCGGGCGGCCAGCGAGGACTGGCCCCAGGTCTCGAACGCGGTCTTCGCGGTCTGCACCGCCGCGTCGACCTCCTCGGCGGAGGCGAGCGCGACCTGGGTGGTGACCTCGCCGGTCGCCGGGTCGGTGACCGGGCCGTAGTTGCCCGACGCGCCCTCGACGGTCTTGCCACCGATCCAGTGGTTGACGGTCTTCATGGTGTGTGGCTCCTTCACAGATGGCGACGTCGCTGAGCGGCTTGCCGGTCGTACTCCTCGCGGGCCGAACGTGCGGACGCACGCGTCGCGGTCTCGGCCACAGGAACATCCCACCACGCCTGTGCGGGGGGTGGGCCCGACACAGTGTCGGGCGTTCGGGTCTTCACGTAGACACATGTGGGACGGTCCGCCGCACGCGCCTCGGCGAGGGCTTCGCGCAGGTCACGGACGGTACGGGCGCGGATCACGGCCAGGCCGAGCGAGGCGGCGTTGGCGGCCAGGTCGAGCGGGAGCGGCTCGCCGTCGAAGTCACCGTCGGGGCCCCGGAAGCGGTAGGCGGTGCCGAAGCCCTCGGCGCCGGTGCCGGCGGAGAGGCCGCCGATGGAGGCGTAGCCGTGGTTGTCGAGGATCACCAGCTTGAGGGGGAGGCGTTCCTGGACGGCGGTGACCAGTTCGGTCGGGTTCATCAGGTACGTCCCGTCGCCGACCAGGGCCCAGACCGGGCGGGAGGGGTCGGCGAGGAGGACGCCGAGGGCGGCGGGGATCTCGTAGCCCATGCAGGAGTAGCCGTACTCGACGTGGTACTGGAGCGCAGACCGGGCCCGCCACAGTTTGTGCAGGTCACCGGGGAGGGAGCCGGCCGCGTTGACGATCACGTCGCGGTCGGTGACCAACGCGTCGAGAGCGCCGAGCACCTGGACCTGGGTGGGGACGGCGTCGTCGTCGGGGGCGGCGAAGGCGGCGTCCACGCGCCGCTCCCAGCCGGCCTTGGCCTCCCCGTACGCCCGGACGTACGCGGGGTCGGCCCGGTACCCGGCGAGCTCGGCGGTGAGCAGCTCCAGGCTCTCGCGGGCGTCACCGACCAGAGGGCGGGCGGCGAGCTTGTGGGCGTCGTACGGGTCCAGGTTGAGGCCGAGGAAGCGGACGGCCGGGTTCTGGAACAGGGTGGCGGAGGCGGTGGTGAAGTCGGTGAGCCGGGTCCCGGCGGCGATCACCAGGTCCGCGGTGCGGGCCAGGTCGTTGGCCGGGGCGGTGCCGGTGTGGCCGATGCCGCCGAGGTCGGCCGGGTGGTCGTGGCGCAGGACCCCCTTGCCGGCCTGGGTGACGGCCACCGGGATGCCGGTGGCCCCGGCGAACGCGGCCAGCGCGTCCTGCGCCCCGCTGTGCCGGATCCCGCCGCCGGCGATCAGCAACGGGCGGCGTGCCGCGCGGACGGCGTCCACGGCGGCGGCCAGCTCGGCGCGGTCGGGGCGCGGGCGGCGCACCGGCCACACCCGGTCGGCGAAGAACTCCTCCGGCCAGTCGAACGCCTCCGCCTGGACGTCCTGCGGCAGCGCCAGGGTGACGGCGCCGGTGGCGACGGGGTCGGTGAGCACCCGCATGGCCTGGAGGGCGGCGGGGACCAGGGCCTCGGGGCGGGTGACGCGGTCGAAGTAGCGGGAGACCGGCCGCAGGGTGTCGTTGACGGTCACGTCGCCCGCACCGGGCACTTCGAGCTGCTGGAGCACGGGGTCGGCGGGGCGGGTGGCGAAGGTGTCGCCGGGCAGCAGCAGGACGGGCAGCCGGTTGACGGTGGCCAGCGCGGCCCCGGTGACCAGGTTGGTGGCGCCCGGGCCGATGGAGGTGGTGACGGCGTGGGTGGAGAGCCGGCCGGTGTGCCGGGCGTGACCGACGGCGGCGTGCACCATGGCCTGCTCGTTGCGGCCCTGGAGGAAGGGCATGGTCTTCGGGCCGGTCTCCAGCAGGGCCTGGCCGAGGCCGGCGACGTTGCCGTGGCCGAAGATGCCCCAGGTGGCGGCGATCAGCCGGTGGCGGCGGCCGTCGCGCTCGGTGTACTGGGCGGCGAGGAAGGCGACGAGGGCCTGGGCGACGGTGAGGCGCCGGGTGGGGGTGGTGCCGGCCGCCGGGGTGGTGCCGGCCGCCGGGCTCGTACCGCTCGGCCTGTTCGTCGGGCTCGGCCTGTTCGTCGGGCTCGGTACGCTCGTCGGGCTCGGTCCGCTCGTCGGGCTCGGTCCGCTCGTCGGGCTCGGTCCGCTCGTCGGGCTCGGGGTGGTCACTGCGGGGCCTCCGCCCGGTAGAAGGGCACGCGGGGATCGAGGTCCTGGGCGGGCCAGGTGTCCCGGATCCAGCCGTGGTCGGGGTGGTCCCGGATGAGCCATTCCCTGGTCTCGTCGGGGCCGGCCATCACGTTCAGGTAGTACATGTCGTGGCCGGGCGCGGCGATCGACGGCCCGTGCCAGCCGTCCGGGATGAGCACGGCGTCACCGGTGCGCACCTCGGTGAGGATGTCGGTCTTCCCCTCCGGGGAGGGGCTGACACGCTGGTAGCCGAAGCCGGGCGCGTCGCCGTGCGGGGCGATCTCGAAGTAGTAGATCTCCTCCAGGCGGGACTCCTCGCCGGGGTGGTGCTCGTCGTGCTTGTGCGGCGGGTACGAGGACCAGTTCCCGCCGGGGGTGAGGACCTCGACGGCGATCAGCCGGTCGCAGGGGAAGACGTCGGCGGCGGCGAAGTTGTTGACCTGGCGGGAGCAGGTGCCGCGGCCGCGGAGCTCGACCGGGACGGATGCGGCGGGGCCGTAGCGCGGGGTCAGGCGGCGCCTCGCCGGGGCTCCGGCCAGGGCGAAGCGGCCGCCGGTGGGACCGGCCGTGACGGTGGTCGTGGCGTCGCGGGGGACGTAGGCGAAGTCGGTGGGCCCCGCGAAGACGGTGGCGCGGCCGCGGCACCTGCTCCCGCCAGGTCAACAACTTCGCCGCCGCCGACGTCTTCCCCTGCGACCGGCTGATCGCCGTCGAGGTCC
>NZ_RPRY01000334.1 GCF_003949795.1 Streptomyces sp. WAC06614 | reverse complement strand
GTCGTCGTCCTGGTCGCCGGGTGCGGGGACACCGAGGGGAAGGGCGGCTCGGCCAAGGGCAGTGCCCGGCCCGCCGTCTCCGCCGCGCCGTCCGCCCCGGCCAAGCCGGTGATGCCCGGTGTGGTCGGGCAGCCGTTCAAGGAGGCGCAGGCGGCCGTCACCCAGGTGAGCGGGGTGACCGCCGTCCAGCCGCGCAGCGCCTACGCCGATGTCACCCTGGCCGCCGACCCCGCACAGTGGACCGTCTGCTTCCAGACCCCGGCCGCCGGCGCCGAGGTCCCCGCCGGGACCCGGCCCGAACTGTCGCTGACCGCGCCCGGGTCCACCTGCCCCCAGCAGGCCGGAGCCACGTCGAAGCCGAGCAAGGCGCCCTCGAAGGGGCCGGGCCCGACGCCGACGAACGCACCCGGGCCGGCCGAACCGCCCGCCGGGGCCACGCCCGGCGGCGCCCCGGCCGGGGTGTACTACAAGACGTGCGCCGACGCCAGGGCCGCCGGCGCGGCGCCCATCCGGCGCGGCCAGCCCGGCTACGGCAAGCACCTCGACCGCGACAACGACGGGATCGCCTGCGACAAGTAGGCGACGCACAGGCCGGCCGGTGCGGCGGTGTGTGGGGCGGTCGGAGCGGGTAGCGGGGCACAGTGGGGACCGTAGGGACGGCGCACGGGGCGTCGGCACGGGATGAGGGGGAGTCGGTCATGGCAGTGGACGTGACGGTCAGTGCGGCGGAGGAGATCCCGGAGCTGGCGGGGGTGCCGCTGCTCGGGTCGCTGTTCGACCTGAAGAAGGACTCGATCGGGACCTATCTCAAGGCCCAGCGCACCCACGGCGACGTCGTCCGCATCACCGCCGGACCGCCCGGACTGCGGGCCGCGCTGTACTGCGTGTTCTCGGCCGAGGGCGCCCAGCAGGTGCTCGCCGCTCAGTCGGCCAACTTCCGCAAGGACAACCCCTTCTACGAGGAGGTCCGGGAGTCCTTCGGCAACGGGCTGCTGACCAGCCAGGACGAGGAGTACCTGCGTCAGCGCCGGCTGGTGCAGCCGCTGTTCACCCGCAAGCGGGTCGACGGGTACGCCGGCGCGGTGGCGGCCGAGACGGGCACCACCCTCGACGGCTGGCGCGACGGCGCGGTGGTCGAGCTCACCGACGAGATGATGCGCCTGGCGCTGCGCGCCGTGGCCCGGATCCTGTTCGGCACGGACGTCGACTCCACCGTGGACGTCGTGGACCGCTGCTTCCCGGTCATCGCCGACTACTGCCTGCGCCGCGGCTACTCCCCCGCCAACCTCCCGCGCACCTGGCCCACGCCCGCCAACCGGCGCGCCGCCGCCGCGATGGAGGAGCTGTACGGGGCCTGCGACCGGATCATCGCCGACCGTCGCCGCAGCCGGGACGCGGGCGAGGACCTGCTGTCGTTGCTGGCCGCGGCCCGGGACACCGACAGCGGGGACGCGTTCGACGCCACCGAGCTGCGCGACCAGGTGCTGATCTTCCTGCTCGCGGGGCACGAGACCACGGCGACCTCGCTGGCCTTCGCCCTGCACCTGCTGGGCCGTCACCCGGAGCAGCAGGAGCGGGCCCGGGAGGAGGTGCGGACCGTGCTGGGCGACCGTACGCCGCAGGCCGCGGACCTGGACCGGCTGCCGTACCTGACGCAGGTGCTGAAGGAGGCCATGCGGCTCTACCCGGCCGCGCCGGTGATCGGCCGCCGGGCGGTGGCCGAGGCGGAGGTGGCCGGGCGGCGGATCCCGGCCGGGGCGGACGTGATCCTGGCTCCGTGGGTGACCCACCGGCACCCGGACCACTGGGCGGACCCGGAGCGGTTCGACCCCGACCGGTTCACGCCGGAGGCGGAGGCGGCCCGGCCGCGGTACGCGTGGTTCCCCTTCGGCGGCGGACCGCGGGCGTGCATCGGCCAGCACTTCTCGATGCTGGAGTCGGTGATCGCGCTGGCGATGATGCTGCGCGCCTACGAGTTCGAGGCGGTGGACACCGAGGTCCCGGTCAGCGCGGGCATCACCCTGCGCGCCGAGGGCCCGGCCCGCTGCCGTCTGCGCGCCCTGACCCCGTCGTCGTAGCCCGCGCGGCGCCGTAGCCGTGGCCCCGCAGCCGTGGTCCGCCGTGGCGCCGTGGCCCGCGCGCGGCAGCGATGTCAGCCGGGGCCGGCGGCCGGTACGTGGTTGCCCTGGAGCCGTTCCCGGTCCGACGCCCGGACCTGGATCACCAGGACGGCGATCAGCGCGCCGAGCAGGGTGAAGCAGGCGGCCACGACGAAGGCCTGGGTGATGCCCGCGGTGAGGACCAGGTCGCCCCACGGGTCGGGCAGCCGGCGGGTGTCCCGGAAGCGGACGATCTCGGCGGGGCCGGCCTGGGCGAGGAAGGCCGGGACCTGCTGGACGGCCTCGCTGCGGCTGGCCGTGCCGAAGACGGTGACCAGGATGGACAGTCCGAGCGAGCCTCCGACCTGCTGCATGGTGTTGAGCAGGCCGGAGGCGGCGCCCGACTCCCGGTCGGGCACGTTCGACAGGGCCATCAGCGTCAGGGAGACGAACTCCATGCCCATGCCCGTGCTGAACACCAGCACCGGGCCCAGCACGCTGCCGAAGTACGTCGAGTCGACGTCGACCCGGGTCAGCCAGGACAGCCCGGCCGTGCAGCACAGCGCGCCGAGGACCATGAACGGCTTGGGCCCGAACCGGGGCAGCAGCCGTGAGGTGATGCCCGCGACGATCGCGATCACCACGCTGACCGGCAGGAAGGCCAGACCCGCGCGCAGCGGGCTGAAGTCGAGCACGTCCTGCACGAACAGGGTCAGGAAGAAGAACATCCCGAACATCGCGCAGGCCAGGAACAGCATGATCCCGTACGTCCCGGCGCGGTTGCGGTCGGCGAACATGTGCAGCGGGGTGATGGGCTGGCGCGAGCGCCGTTCGTTGAGCACGAAGGCGAGCAGCAGCAGTACGGCCGCCGCGAACGACAGCAGGGTCCAGGGGTCGCGCCAGCCGTCCTGGGCGGCGCGGATGAACCCGTAGACGAGCGCCACCATGCCGAGCGTGGAGGTGAGCGCACCGGCGAGGTCGAAGTGGCCCGCGTGCCGGGGGGACTCGCGCAGCACCCGCCGGGCCATGACGGCGATCAGCACGGCGATCGGCACGTTGACGAAGAACACCCAGCGCCAGTCGAGCCACTCGACGAGGACGCCGCCGGCCAGCAGCCCGATCGCGCCACCGGCCGCCGAGACGGCGGCGAACACCCCGAACGCCCGGTTGCGGGCCGGGCCTTCGCGGAAGGTGGTGCTGATCAGGGCCAGGGCGGTGGGCGAGGCGACGGCGCCGCCGACGCCCTGCAGGGCGCGGGCGGCCAGGAGCTGCCCGGAGTTCTGCGCGAGCCCGCCGAGCAGGGAGGCCAGTCCGAAGAGCAGCACGCCGAAGACGAACACCCGTTTGCGGCCGAGGATGTCGCCGGTCCGGCCGCCCAGCAGGAGCAGTCCGCCGAAGGTGAGGGTGTAGGCGTTGACGACCCAGGACAGGCTTTCGGTGGAGAGGCCCAGTGCCGTCTGGATGTGCGGCAGCGCGATGTTCACGATGGTGATGTCGAGCACCACCATGAGCTGGCAGGAGGCGATGACGAAGAGCGCGAGGCCGTTCCCGCCGGTGGGGGCCTCGGCGGTGGTCCCGGTGGAGGTGGGCCGTTCGTGGGGAGCCACGTCTTCGACGCTAGACCCGGTCCCGGGGCGTCACCACTCCAATGGCCTAGGCGGTGTGATATTTCACATGTCACACTACGCTCCATGGACGCCTTCGACACCTCCGACACCCTCGCCGACCGCCCCACCTCCGACGACCGCGACACCCGCGACGACCGCGGCGACCGCGACGCCTTCCTCACCTCCTCGGCCCGCACCCACCGCTTCTCCTACGGCGCCCCGCGCGCCTTCGCCTTCGGCGACGGGGCCCGTCTGCTGTACTTCCTGCGTTCCTCCGGCGCCACCGACCCCTACGACGGCCTGTGGGTGCTCGACACCACCACCGGAGTCGAACGCCTGCTGGCCGACCCCCGCACCCTGGCGCCCGAGGGCGGCGCACTCCCGCCCGCCGAGCGCCGCCTGCGCGAGCGGATCCGGCTGGCCGCCGAGGGGATCGGCTCCTTCGCCCTGTCCGGCGACGGCCGCCGCGCGGCCTTCACCCTCCACGGGCGGCTCTACGCCGTCCACGCCGACGGCGACGGGCACCCCGAGGAGATCCGCACCGCCGGGCCCGCCGTCGACCCCCGTCCCGGCCCCGACGGCTCGGTCGTCGCCTACGTCTGCGACGACGCCCTGCACCTCGCCCCGGGCGGCCGCATCAGCCCGCCCGACGGCGCCCGCTGGGGCCTGGCCGAATTCGCGGCCGCCGAGGAGCTCGACCGCGGCCGCGGCCACTGGTGGTCCCCCGAGGGTGTGAGCCTGCTGGCTGCCCGGGTGGACGAACAGGCACTGGAGCGGCGGTACTTCACCGACGCCGCCCACCCCGAGCTGCCCGCGGAGGACTTCGCCTACCCGGTGGCGGGCGGCCCCAACGCCGACGTCCAGCTCTGGGTGCTCGGCCCCCAGGGGCAGCGGATCCGCCTCGACTGGGACGCCGAGCGGTTCCCGTACGTCTGCGACGCCGGCTGGGAGTCGGAGCAGGAGATCCTGCTGACCGTCGCGGACCGGCTCCAGCAGCAGGTGCTGCTGCTCTCGGCCGACCCGGCCACCGGCCGCACCCGCACCCTCGCGCGCACCACCCACCCGCAGTGGGTCGACGCACTGCCCGGCACCCCGGCCCGGCTGCCCGACGGACGGATGCTGACCTCCGCCGACACCCCGGCCCAGGTGGCCCGCGGCCTCTGCGTCGACGGCAAGCCGGTCACCGGCGACGAGGTCCAGGTGCGCCGCGTGGCCGGCGTCCACGACGGCCGGCTGCTGATCGAGGCCGCACTGCGCGACCCCGCCGAGCAGCAGGTGCTGCTGCTCGACCCGGACACCGCCGAACTGACGCCCCTCGCCGACGGGCCGGGCGTGCACACGGTGACGGCCTCCGCCGGGGCCCTGCTGCTGACCTCGGCCGGCGCCGACGGGATCCGGCGCACCCTGACCACCGCCGACGGGCGCACCCTGACCGTCCGGGACCTGTCCGAGCCGCTGCCGTACCGGGTGGGGCCGCTGCTGGAGCGGGTGACCGAACACCGGGTGCCCACTGCGCTGGTGCTGCCGCGCGGCCATGTGCCCGGCCGGCGGCTGCCCGTGCTCCTCGACTCCTACGGCGGCCCCGGCTTCCAGGACGTCGTCGCCGAGCCGCGGCGCTGGCAGGCCCGCCAGTGGTGGGCGGACCAGGGGTTCGCCGTGGTCACCATCGACAACCGCGGCACCGCCGGCGTCTCGCCCGCCTTCACCCACGCCATGTACCGGGGCTTCTCCGCGGTCACCCTGGAGGACCAGGCCGCCGCCCTCGCCGCGCTCGGCGCACGCCACGCCGACCTGGACCTGACCCGGGTCGGGGTGCGCGGCTGGTCGTACGGGGGCTATCTGGCCGCCCTCGCGGTGCTGCGCCGCCCCGACGTCTTCCACGCCGCCTCCGCCGGGGCCCCGCCCACCGACTTCCGGCTCTACGACACCGCGTACACCGAGCGCTACCTCGGCCTGCCGCAGGAGCACCCGGAGGTCTACGAGCGGGACTGCCTGATCGGTGACGCGCCGCGGCTGTCCCGGCCGTTGCTGCTGATCACCGGGCTCGCCGACGACAACGTCCACCCCTCGCACACGCTGCGGCTGTCGCAGGCCCTGACCCGGGCGGGCCGGCCGCACCAGCTCCTGGCGCTGCCCGGGGTGACGCACATGCCCCCGGCCGGGGTGCGCGAGCAGGTCATGCGGCAGGAACTGGCCTTCTTCCGCCGGGAACTGGGCGCCTGACCGGCGTTCGGCACGTACCGCGTACGGCACGTACCGGCCGCCGCCCGCGGCCGGACACGGCGAAGGGCCCCGCAGACTCCATCGGCTCCGGGGCCCTTCCCGCTTCCCTGGTTTCCCCGTCAGTCACCCGGGAAGTGGCAGGCCACCTCGCGCGACGCGCCCGGGGCGGCGATCTTGAGCAGCGGCCGGTCGGTCCGGCAGACCTCCTGGGCCTTGGCGCAGCGCGGGTGGAAGGTGCAGCCGGGCGGGGGCGCGGCGGGGCTCGGCGGGTCGCCGAGCAGGGTGATCCGCTCGCGCTGCCGCTCGGCGACCGGGTCGGGCAGCGGTACGGCGGACAGCAGGGCCCGGGTGTAGGGGTGTTGCGGGTCCTCGTAGAGGGACTTCTTGTCGCCGATCTCCACGATCCGGCCGAGGTACATCACGGCGACCCGGTCACTGACCCGTTTGACCACCGACAGGTCGTGGGCGATGAACACGTAGGCCAGGCCCAGTTCGCGGCGCAGCCGCTCCATCAGGTTGACGATCTGCGCCTGGACGGAGACGTCGAGGGCGGAGACCGGTTCGTCGGCGACGACGAGCCGGGGGCCGGTGGCCAGCGACCGGGCGATGCCGATGCGCTGGGCCTGGCCGCCGGAGAACTCGTGCGGGTAGCGGTCGATGTGCTCGGGGATCAGCCCGACCAGGTCCATCAGCTCCGCGGCCCGGCGCCGGGCGTCGGCGGCCGACCAGCCCTGGACCAGCAGCGGGTCGGAGATGATCCGGGCCACGGTCTGGCGGGGGTTGAGCGAGGAGTGCGGGTCCTGGAAGACCATCTGGAGGTGCCGGCGGACCGGGCGCAGGGCGCCCTGCGACAGCCGGGTGATGTCGCGGCCGTCGAAGGTGATGCTGCCCGCGGTGGGTTCCAGCAGCCGCACCAGCATCCGGCCGGTGGTGGACTTGCCGCAGCCGGACTCGCCGACCAGGCCCAGGGTCTCCCCGGCCGCGAGGTCGAAGGAGATCCCGTCGACCGCGCGGACGGGCGCTCCGCGCGAGCCGGTCCGGCCGCGCCGGCCGGGGAAGGCCATGGTCAGGTCGCGCACGGACAGCAGGGGTGCGGCCCCCGCCTCGGGGGCGGGGGCGTGGGCGGCGGTGGCCGGGCCGGCCGCGGCCATGGGGTCGGCGGTCATCGGGCCTCCTCCTTCGCGGTGACGCCGGTGATGCCGGTGACGGCGGTGGCTGCCGGATCCGCTGCGCCGGCCGGGTCGGCCGGAACGGCTGCGCCGGCCGCGTCGGCCCGGGCGGCCGGGTCGGCCGGGTCGGCCGGAGCGGCAGGAGCGGCAGGAGCGGGCCCGGCGAAGTGGCAGGCGACGCTCCGGTGCGACC
>NZ_RPRY01000333.1 GCF_003949795.1 Streptomyces sp. WAC06614 | reverse complement strand
GTACGGCGGATCCGCCGCCCCCGCCCCCAGCCTGGGACGAAGCGGCGGCGAGCAGGAGACGACCTTGAGCGGCGACGGTGGCGGGCGGCGGATCCGCCGTACCCGTGGGTTCCTGCGCATGCTCCCCGCCGTCCTCATCGTCGTCGGCACGCTCTTCGACCTGCTGACCCCGCCCAGCTTCACCGGCTCCCCCTTCTTCTCCGCCGCCCCGCTGGTCGCCGCCCCCTTCTTCGCCCTCGGCGCCACCCTGCTGACCGGCTGCTTCTCCTGTCTCGCCGTGGCCGGGCTGCACCTGCGCCACGGCACCACCTGGGACGCCGAGTCCTTGACCGAGCTGGCCACCGTCGTGACCGTGGCCGGCCTGGCCCTGGTGATCAACCGCGTGGTGCGGCGCAGCGGCCGGCAGCTCGCCTCCGCGCGCGAGATCGCCGAGGCCGCCCAGCGCGCCGTCCTGCCCGTGCCCGCCGAGCGCATCGGGGGTCTGGACATCGCCGCGCGCTACGAGGCCGCCGACGCGGACGCGCTGATCGGCGGGGACCTCTACGCGGTGCAGCAGACCCCGTACGGAGTCCGGCTCGCGGTGGGCGACGTACGGGGCAAGGGGCTGGGGGCGGTGGAGGCGGTGGCGGTGGTGCTCGGGGCGTTCCGGGAGGCGGCCGAGCAGGAGCCGGACCTGGAGCGGCTGGCGCAACGGCTGGAGCGGGCGCTGAGCCGGGAGGGAGCCCGGCGGGACGACCTGGACACGGCGGAGGGGTTCACCACGTGCGTGCTGGCCGAGATCCCGCCGGGGCACGAGGTGGTGCGGCTGCTGAACCGGGGGCACCCCGAGCCCCTGCTGCTGCACCCGGACGGCACCCTCGACGTGCTGGCACCGGCCGAGCCGGCGCTGCCGCTGGGCATGGGCGACCTGGGGGTGTGGCCGGACCGCACCCAGGAGTGGCCCTTTCCCGCCGGGGCGGCCCTGCTGCTGTACACCGACGGGGTGACCGAGGCCCGTGACGCGCACGGGATCTTCTACGATCCGCCGGGCCGGCTGCGCGGGCGGATCTTCCCCGGGCCGGAGGAGCTGCTGAGCGCACTCGTGGCCGACGTACGGCGGCACGCGGGCGGCGGGGCCGCGGACGACATGGCGGTCCTGGCGGTGGCACGGCCGGGGGAGCGGCAGCACGGGCGACGGCGGACCGTGCCGGTGTTGCACCACCCTCACGGTGTGTGAGCGAAGAGGCGCACTGTCCAAGGATCTTGACGATCAGTCATGAGGCTTGTGTGGCTGAAGACATGGGGAAAGTGGCGCCTTTTTGTCGTAGTTGGTGGGGTTTGAGGGTCAAAGTCCAGGCCATGGCTGGCCGGTGCGTGGCCGGTTACCGGAACGATCAATCGCAACAGCTTGGAATCACACCTCCGTTTCTATTACCTTTCGATAACGCAGCGCGGCCGTCCCCCCGCCGCCGTCCAAGGCGGCAGCCTGCGCCTGCGCGCGATGAGGAGTGTGGCCCGGTGGAGTCCAACGCGCCTGCCCCCGACGGGATCGAGAGCCTGGAGCCGGCCGGCGCCGGTGCGTGGGGCGAGTGGAACCCCACCGAGGACTCGGTCCGTCCGGTACGCGGCCGGCACCGGGTGGCCAAGCAGCGCGGGGGACTTGCCCGCAGCTCCACCGTGCTCGGTGTCGGCGTGATCGCCGCGGTCGGCGCGGGCGGCATCGCCACTGCGCAGGACCGGCCCCAAGTCTCCATATCCCTGCCCTCGTTGCCCTCCCTCGACGCCCTCACCGGCGCGGAGGGCCACCACGGCAAGGCCGCCGACGCCGACACGGCGAACGGCGCCGCTCAGGCGCGGGGCGCGGTCGCCTCCCACGCCGATGCCGGGGAGGCGCTGCGCAGCCGGATCCTCCAGCAGGCCGAGGCCCAGACGGACGCCGCCGACGCGGTGGCCAAGTCGGCCGCGGAACAGGCCGCTCGGGACGCTGCCGCCCAGGAGGCCAAGGACAAGCAGGAGTCGGCGCGCAAGGCGGCCGAGGAGGCCGCCGCGAAGGAGGCGGCGGACGCCAGGACCAAGGCCGAGGAAGCGGCCCGCGCCGAGGCGGAGGCGGCCCAGCCCGCCCCGGCGGCCCCCGCACCGGCCCCGGCCGGCAGCTTCTCCCTGCCCACCTCCTCGTACACGATCACCTCCACCTACGGGGCAGCCGGTTCCATGTGGTCCTCCGGGCACCACACCGGCCTCGACTTCGCCGCCCCGACGGGCACCCCGGTCAAGGCGGTGGCCGGCGGGACGATCACCTCCGCGGGCTGGTCCGGCGCGTACGGCTACCGGATCGTGCTGGAGCTCCCCGACGGCACCGAGATCTGGTACTGCCACCTGTCGTCGATGTCGGTGACCTCCGGTGCGGTCGGCGCCGGGACCACCATCGGCCGGGTCGGCGCCACCGGCAACGTGACCGGCCCCCACCTTCACCTGGAGGTCCGCACCAGCGGCGGCTCCACCATGGACCCGATGGCCTGGCTGGAGTCCAAGGGCCTGGAGGTCTGAGCGGGCAGGGCCCGCGGCCCGCGCGGCACCGCCCTCGGCGGTGCGACCAGCTCCTCCAGCAGGGCCGCCCGGCACAGCGCCGGCCCGGCCGTGGCACGGCGCCCGGCCAGCCGGCCGAGCAACTCGGCCTCCCGGTCCACGAAGTCGGGCATCCGCTCCGGTCCGCCGCGCCGGGCCCGGTGGCGTAACAGGGCGAGGGCGGCGGCGTCGGCCTCGTACGCGGCGACCGTACGGGCCGCGGCCCGGCCGCCGGCCCGCCGGGCCAGGCTGCGGGCCAGCGCACGGGCGGGCAGCGAGGCCAGGGCCGCCACCTCGGCCGGGTCCAGCCAGCCGGCCGAGGCGTAGACGGCCAGCTCCCCCCGGAGCGTGTGCAGTTGGCGCCGCTGCGCGCGCAGGGCCGCCCACAGCAGCAGGGCGAACACCGGGACCATCACCAGGCCGTAGACCAGGTAGAAGCCGTACTCGCCCAGCTCCGAGGAACTGTTCCACACGGCGTGCGTGGCCATCGCCCCGGTCAGCCCGAGCAGCGGCAGCCCGATCCGGGTGCGGCGGCGGCAGGCCAGGACGGCCGCGCCGAAGCCGAGGCCGGTGAGCACGGTGAACAGCGGGTGCGCGAACGGCGAGAGCATGATCCGCACGAAGAAGGTGGCGGCCGTCATCGACTCCAGCACGCCGACGCCGCTGTCCAGGTCCTCGCCGAAGGCGTTGCCCAGGTAGAGGATGTTCTCGGTGAAGGCGAAGCCGGTCGCGGTGAAGCCGGCCAGCACGAAACCGTCGGCGGGACCGGTGAAGTGCCGTCTGCGGAAGACGAAGACCAGCAGCAGGGCCGCCGCCTTGGCACTCTCCTCGACCACCGGGGCGATCGCGACCGAGCCGAGCTGGTCGGCGTCGGACGGGTCGGTGGCGGCAGCGGCTATCCACTCGGTGGCGAAGCTGTTGGCCAGTATGGCGATCAGCGCGGCGGCGCAGGCGCCCCAGCCGAAGCAGAACAGCACCTGCCCCCACGGGCCGGGGGCGGCCCGGCCCAGCCACCGGAAGGCCGCCATGAGCGGCGGCACCGGCAGCAGGGCCAGACCCAGCCCCACGAAGAACCCCGGGGTGCCGGTCTGCTCGCGGAC
The DNA here is from genome assembly GCF_003949795.1 of Streptomyces sp. WAC06614. Classification (GTDB taxonomy): domain Bacteria; phylum Actinomycetota; class Actinomycetes; order Streptomycetales; family Streptomycetaceae; genus Streptomyces. Next base: position 3,659 of record NZ_RPRY01000333.1, on the reverse strand, counting down.
GAGATCCAGGATGGCCGCGCCGGACGCGGCGAGCAGGGCGAGGAGCACGCACGTACGGGCCGTGCCCGGTCGACGTGCGTGCACTCGGGGGAGCGCTCGGTACACGCCATGACCCTAGCGAGTGGGTCGGACACGCGCGGTGACGTTGTCAGTTCTTCCTGCGACGGAAGAGCAAGTCGTGTACGACGTGACCCTTGTCGAGTCCCTGGCCCTCGAACCGGGTGAGCGGCCGGAACGCCGGCCGGGGCGCGTAGCCGCCCTCGGGCACGGTGTTCTCGAAGTCCGGGTGCGCGGAGAGCACCTCGAGCATCTGCTCGGCGTACGGCTCCCAGTCGGTCGCGCAGTGCAGGACCGCGCCGGGCGCGAGGCGGGTGGCGGCCAGGGTGAGGAACTCGGGCTGGATCAGCCGGCGCTTGTGGTGGCGCTTCTTGGGCCAGGGGTCCGGGAAGTACACGCGCAGGCCCGCGAGGGAGTCCGGCGCCAGCATCTCGCGGAGCAGGATGATCGCGTCGCCGTTGGCCACGCGGATGTTGTCGAGGCCGCCGCGCTCGGCGAGCGCGAGCAGGTTGCCCTGGCCGGGCGTGTGCACGTCGGCCGCGAGGATGCCGGTCTCCGGGTCGGCGGCGGCCATCTGCGCGGTGGCCTCGCCCATGCCGAAGCCGATCTCCAGCACGACGGGCCGGCCGTCGAACAGCGTGTCGAGGTCGAGGACCCGCTTGCCGTCGATGTCCAGGCCCCAGGTGCCCCACAGCCGCCGCAGCGCGTCCTCCTGCGAGGTGGTCACCCGGCTCCGGCGCGGCTGGAAGCTGCGGATCCGCCGGTCGTGGTGCGACCCGGCGGGGTCGGGCGCGGGCCCTTCGGGGCCGAACCGGGACTCGGTCCGCCACCGCGGCGGGGTGTACGCCGCCTCCGGCGCGGGGGCCGCCTCGGGTGCGGGGGCCGCCTGCGGCGCGGGGGCCGCTTCGGGGGCGCTGGACTGCGGATTCAGGGACTCAGACACAATCCCCAGATTCTACGGTCCCCACCGCGGGCGCACCCGGGGGCGCCGGGGAGGGCCCCGTGGCGCCGTGGGCCCGGCGCAGGGCCGGGGTCCTCAGGCCGAGCGGAGGGTGGTCAGGGTGCGGGTGGCGATCTCCCGGCCGATCGGGAGGGAGGCCGTGGCGGCGGGGGACGGGGCGTTCAGCACGTGGACCGTGCGGGGGGCCTCACGGATCAGGAAGTCGTCCACCAGGGTGCCGTCGCGCAGGACCGCCTGGGCCCGGACACCGGCCGGGGCCCGGGTGAGGTCGTCCGCCGTGACGGCGGGCAGGAGCCGCTGGACCGCCTCGGTGAAGGCCCGCTTCGACAGGGAGCGGTGGATCTCCCCCGCCCCGTACCGCCAGTGGCGCCGGGCGATGTGCCAGGTGCCCGGCCAGGCCAGCTCGGCGGCCAGGTCGGCGGGGCGGACCGTGCCCCAGCCGTAGCCCTCGCGGGCCAGCGCCGGCACGGCGTTCGGCCCGACGTGGACCCCGCCGCCGATGCCCCGGGTCAGGTGCACCCCGAGGAAGGGGAACGCGGGGTCGGGCACCGGGTAGACCAGGCCGCGCACCAGCGAGGGTCTGGACAGGTCGTAGTACTCGCCCCGGAACGGGACGATCCGCATGCCCGGGTCGTCCCCGGCGAGCCGGGCGATCCGGTCGCACTGGAGCCCGGCGCAGTTCACCAGCGCCCGGGCCCGCACGACCAGGCCGGACGTGGTCCGCACGGCCACCGCCGAGGGCCGGCGCGAGATCAGGTCCACCTCGGCGCCGTAGACGACCTCCGCGCCGGAGGACTCCGCGAGCCGGGCGGCCACCTGGCCGTAGTCCACGATCCCGGTCGTGCCGACGTGGATCGCGGCCAGGCCGCGCACCTCCGGCTCGTACGCGGAGATCTGGGCCGGGCCCAGCTCCCGTACCGGGATGCCGTTCTCCCGGCCGCGCTGCACCAGGGCGTGCAGCCGGGGCAGCTCCGCCCGCTCGGTGGCGACGATCAGCTTCCCGGTCACCTCGTGCGCGATGCCGTGCTCCGCGCAGAACTTGACCATCTCCGCGGCCCCGCGCACCGCGAACCGCGCCTTCAGGGACCCGGGGCGGTAGTAGATCCCGCTGTGGATCACCCCGCTGTTGCGCCCGGTCTGGTGCCGGGCCGGGCCGGCCTCCTTCTCCAGCACGACCACCCGGGTGCCCGGTGCCAGCCGCGACAGGGCATGCGCGGTCGACAGGCCGACGATCCCGCCACCGATCACCAGCACATCGCAGTCCACGCTGCCGCCGCCCACGCTGACACCTCCCACCCCTGCATACTGCACCCCCGCACTGACAACGCGGACGCCAGGCTGCCACCGCCCGGTTGCCGACCCGCCCGGTCGCCGACTTGCCCGGTCGTCGCCCCGGCCGGTCGTCGCCCCGCCCGGCTGTCGCCCCGTCCGGTCGTCGACCGGGGCGGTCGTCGACCGGGCCGGTGCGTCAGGCCGGGGTCACCAGCAGCGGCCGGGCCCGCTCGCGCAGCTCCGCCACGCGCGGCTCGTCCCCGTAGGGCTCCAGCCGGTGCAGCAGGTCCCGTACGTACTCGGTGGTGCGGGCGGAGGAGATGCGTCCGGCGACCTCCACGGCCCGCGCCCCCTGGGCGCACGCCGCGTCCAGGTTGCCCGACTCCAGCTCGGCCACCGCGCTCACCACCAGCCGCAGCCCGTGCGAGCGCACGTACTCCTCGGTCGGGCGGGACAGCGCCTGCTCGGTGAAGCGCCGCACCTGCCGGGGCAGTTTGAGGTCCCGATAGCATTCCGCCGCATCCGCAGCGAACCGGTCGTACGAGTAGAAACCCAGCCAACTCGGATCAGGGTCCCCGTCCCGCGAGCGTTCCAGCCAGCCCTCGGCCGCCCGCAGCGCCGCCCCGGCGGCCTGCGGGTCGCCCGCCTTGGCGTGCGCCCGGGCCTCGACCAGGCGGAAGAAGCTCATGGTGCGGGCCGTGGCCAGGCCGCGGTTGCGTTCGACGGCGGCCTGGGCGAGGTCCACGCCCTCGTCGGCGAAGTCCCGGTAGGTGGCCTGGAGGGACATCGAGGCCAGGACGTAGCCGCCGAGCGGCACGTCCGCGGCCGCGCGGGCCAGTCGCAGGGCCTGGATGTAGTAGCGCTGGGCCGCCTCCTGCTGCCCGGTGTCGAAGGCCATCCACCCGGCCAGCCGGGTCAGTTCGGCGGTGGCGCCGAACAGCGCGCGCCCCACCTCGTCGCTGTACGAGCCCAGCAGCAGCGGCGCCGCGTCCACCCGCAGGCACTCGGGCACCATCGACGAACGCCAGTCCCCGCCGCCGTACTTGCTGTCCCAACGGCGTGCGTCCTCGGCCGCCTCGCGCAGCTTGGCCACGTCGCTGTGGCCGACCCGCTGCGGGGTCGCGTCCGACGGGGCGGGCAGTGGCTCGCGCGGCGGCGTTTCGGCGGTGGACGGCGCGGGCACAACGGTGGTCGGTACACCGTTCGAGCCGGGCCGCCCCCGCCCCGCGGGCCGGGCCGCGGCGGACGACGAGATGGCGGAGGCCGAAGGAGCGGAAGAGGCCGGAGGGACGGACGAGGTCGCCGCGCCGACAGGACCGGACGCGCCGACAGGACCGGACGGGGCGGATGGACCGGACGGGGTGGAAGG
>NZ_RPRY01000332.1 GCF_003949795.1 Streptomyces sp. WAC06614 | reverse complement strand
TTCGCCGGCCACTGGTCCGGGGCCTTCCCCTCCGACCCGACCACCGCCCACTACGCCGCGGCCGGCCGCGGCGTAGTGGGCGGTGGTCGGGTCGGAGGGGAAGGCCCCGGACCAGTGGCCGGCGAAGGACGCGGCGAGCACCACCAGGAGGGGCAGCGCGAACAGCGGCAGGAAGAGGAGGGCGAAGACGGTCCAGACGGCCCACCGGCCGGCCTTGCTATGCACCAGCACGCTTGCTCACCACCCGGTAGAGGCCGAACAGGCCGACGGAGATCGCGATGTTGACGACGGCGACCACGCAGGCGGCCGGGTAGTCGGCCTCCAGGATGGCCTTGCCGTAGATCAGGGTCGGCAGCGTGGTGACCCCCTTGGCGCCGGTGAACAGCACGATCCCGAACTCGTTCAGGCACATCACCAGCACCAGGCTGCCGCCCGCGGCGAGGGCGGGCAGGGCCTCGGGGAGGATCACCTGCCGGATGATCCGGCCGGGTCCGGCGCCCAGTGAGGAGGCCACCTCCAACTGGGCGGTCTCCGTCTGGGAGAAGGCCGCCAGCAGCGGGCGCATCACGAAGGGCGTGAAGTACGTGATCTCCGCCAGCAGCACGCCCCAGGGCGTGGTCAGGAAGTGGAACGGCCCTTCCGCGGCTCCCGTGACCCCCGTCCACAGGCCGTTGGCCATGCCCACCGTGCCGTAGACGAACAGCAGGGCGAGGGTGATGAGGAAGGAGGGGAAGGAGAGGAAGACATCGATGAACTTGGCGACGGCCTTGGCGCCGGGGAACGGGACGAACGCGATGACCACGGCCAGGAGGAAGCCGAGGACCAGGCAGCCCACGGTGGCGCCGGCGGCCAGCTGGACGGTGGTGCCGAGTGCGTCGCGGAAGGCGGCCGAGCCGAAGACCTTGGTGTAGCCGCTGATCGCGCTGCCGCCCCGCTCCGGGGAGAAGGACTGCTGCACGACCAGGCCCAGCGGGTAGAGGAACAGCAGCCCGAGGACGGCGACCGGCGGCAGGGCCCACACCACGCGCGGCACCGACCGGGGGCCGGGGCGCGGCGGGGCGGCCACGGCGCGCGGCACCGCCGCGCTCCCGGCGTCAGCCATGGGACACCTCGGCTGTCTGCGCCACCCCCGCCGTCAGCAGCACGGCGTCGCGGGGCGCGAAGTGGAGGGTGATCCGGGTGCCCAGGGCGGGGGTCTCGCGCAGTTCGGGCAGGTCCGCCGTGATGCGGTGGCCGGACACCTCGACGTGGAGCCGGTGCGTGGAGCCGCGCCACTGGACCTCGGTGAGCTTGCCGCGCAGCGTGTTGGGCCCGCCCTCGCCGAGCGCGAGCAGGTGCGGGCGCACGCACAGGGTGGCCGAGGCGCCCGGGGCGGCGGCCGGCACCGGGTCGACGGCGAGGGTACGGCCCTCGAAGGTGACGCCGGACCCGTCGGCGGCGACGGTGACGGGCAGCAGGTTGGCGTTGCCGACGAAGGAGGCCGTGAACGCGGTGCGCGGGGTGCGGTAGAGCTCCTGCGGGGTGCCGCAGTCCTGCAGCCGGGCCTTGTCCATGACCGCGATCCGGTCGGCCAGGGTGAGCGCCTCGACCTGGTCGTGGGTGACGTAGAGGAGGGAGACGTCGGGGAGTTCGCGGTGCAGCCGGGCCAGTTCGGCCAGCATGCCCGAGCGCAGCTGGGCGTCGAGCGCGGACAGCGGCTCGTCGAGGAGGAGGACGCCGGGGCGGATGGCCAGGGCGCGGGCGATGGCCACGCGCTGCTGCTGCCCTCCGGAGAGCTCCCGCGGGTAGCGCTCGGCGTACGCTCCCATGCCGGTCATCTCCAGGGCCTCGGCGACCCGGCCGGGTATGTCGGCCCTGGGGGTCTTCCGGGCGCGCAGGCCGAAGGCCACGTTGTCCTGGACGCGCATGTGCGGGAAGAGGGCGTACTGCTGGACGACCATGCCGATGCCGCGCTGGTGCGGCGGCAGGTGGGTGACGTCGCGGCCGCCGATCCGGATCCGGCCGGAGGCGGGGGTGACGAAGCCGGCGACGGCGCGCAGTGCGGTGGTCTTACCGGAACCGGAGGGTCCGAGCAGGGCCATGACCTCGCCGGGTTCGACGGTCAGGTCCAGGGAGTCCAGGACCGTGGTGCCGCCGTAGGCGACGGAGACCGACTCGAAGCGGATGCCGCTCACGCCGACTCCCGGGCGCGCAGCAGTGTCGGCAGCTCCGCGACGGAGTCGAGTACGTGGGTGGCGCCGGCCGCCTCCAGCGCGGCGCGGTCGTGCGCGCCGGTGAGCACACCGGCGACCAGGCCGGCGCCGGCGCGGGTGCCGCAGAGCATGTCGTAGGCGGTGTCCCCGGCGACGGCCACGGAGCGTACGTCGTCCACCGCGGCGGTACGCAGGAACGCGGCCAGCACCATGTCGGGGTACGGGCGGCCGCGGCCGCCGGCGTCGGCCGGGCAGAGGGTCAGCTCGACCAGGTCCTGCCAGCCGAGGGCGGCGAGGACGGCGTCCTGGGTGACGCGGGCGAAGCCGGTGGTGAGGACCACGGTGCGGCCGTCGGCGCGGAGTTGCTCGACGGCCTCGCGGGCGCCGGGGATCTCCTTGACCAGGCCGCCGTCGACGAGTTCGGCGTAGGCCTGCTCGAAGGCGGTGTTGGCGCGGTGGGCGAGCTCCTCGCTGCCGAAGAGGTGGCGGAAGACGGAGATCTTCGACTCCCCCATGGTGGCGCGGACGTACTGGAGCTTGGCCGCGTGGTCGGCGGAGTCCGGCTCGACGCCGAGGTGGGCGGCGGCCCGCTCGAAGGCGCGCTCGACCAGGCCGCCGTCGGCGACGGTGGTACCGGCCATGTCGAGGACGACGAGGCCGTGGTGGGGGGCGGGGTGGTCGGTGCGGTGCGTGGAGGTCATGGCGGTCACCAGCTCAGTTCGTCGGCGGTCGTCTCGGCGATGGCGGGCGAGCAGGTCATGCCGCGGCCGCCCGGCCCGGTCACCAACCACACGCCCTCGCGCACCTGCTGGCGGTGGACGACGCGGGTGGTGTCGGTGCACTGCGCGTACACGCCCGCCCAGCGCCGCCGGACCTTCGGCAGCGGGCGGCCCAGCAGGGACTCGACGACCCCGGTGAGGTGCTCGTAGGGGTCTTCGAGGGTGTCGAAGGCGAAGGGGTGCTCGTACTCGTGGGTGTCGCCGATGGTCAGTCCGCCGTCGAGGCGCTGGACCATCAGCAGCTGCATCTTGTGCGCGGCGGCGACCGGGGCCTGGGCCTGCCCGGCGTCGAGCGCGTCGAGGGCGGGGCCGCGGTAGGCGGGGTAGTAGCGGAAGCTGTCGGCGTCGGCGACCGAGGTGGCCAGCGGCTCGCCGAGCGGCTCGGTCTGCATCATCTGCAGCCGGACGCGGCGCACGGGCAGGTCCGGGGCCAGCTCGCGGACCAGGCCCGACAGCCAGGCGCCGGTGGCCAGGACCACGTGGTCGCCGCGGTGGACGTCGCCGTGGTCGTCCCGGACGGCGCCGGTGCCGACGACCTCGCGGACCTCGCGGCCGGGGACGAAGGTGTAGCGGCCGCCGGCCTTCAGGGCCTCGCGCAGGGCGAGCTGGGCGGTGCGCGGCTCGACGGCGGCGTCGCGCTCGCAGTGCAGGGCGGCGTCGAACGTGCCGCGCAGGGCCGGGTTGACGGCGCGGGCCTCGTCCGGGGTGAGCAGGCGGTAGCCGCGGGCGGCGGCGTCCTCGCGGGCGGTGGCCGCCTCGGCGACGGCGTACTCGTGCGGGCCGCGCACCGGGGTCAGCGAGCCGTTGGGGCGGAAGCCCAGGCCCGGGACCTTGGCCCCGATGCCCTCCCACAGCTCCCGGGCCCGCAGGGCGGTGGCGAGCTCCTCGCCACCGGCCCGGCCGCTGACCCAGATCTGGCCGAAATTGCGCAACGAGGCGCCACGGGCCTCGGCCTCGCGCTCGATCTGGACGACCTCGTGGCCGCGTTCGACTGCTTGCCAGGCGTGCATGGTGCCGACCACGCCGCCTCCGACGACTATGACTCTCACGCCCCTCACGGTCGTGGCGCACCGTGACCCGGCGGGGGCGGTCCGGCGACGCGACGGTGAACAGCCCCCGACGCTTGGACTAGACCCGTTACCTGTTGGTGATCAGGAGATGCCCCTTTGGGGAGCGAATGGTCTGGTTCGATCCGTTGCCGGATACGGCTACGCGGGGCGCAGACGGGTCGTGAAGCTGAACCGGTCGCCACGGTAGAGCGAACGCACCCGCTCCAGGGGCCGCCCGTCCTGGTCGCGGGAGAACCGGTGGATGAGCAGCATCGGCAGGGCCGGCGGCGTCCCGATGAGCAGGGCTTCGCGCGGGGTGGCGAGCACCGTCTCCAGCTTCTCGTCGGCGTCGCCGAAGGAGATGCCGAGCTGGTCCTTGAGGTAGCCGTAGAACGACGAGTCCGGCGGGAAGTCGGTGTCCAGTCGGGGGGCGCGCGCCACGCGCAGGTAGGTGCTCTCCAGGCCGACGCGCTCGTCGTCGGCGAGCAGCACGCGCTCCATGTGCCACAGCGGCTCGCCGGGCGCGGCGCCGAGGTCCGCGGCGAGGTCGGCGGGGCAGGGGAACTGCTCCAGGCCGATCAGCCGGCGGCCCGGGCGGCGGCCCTGGCGGCGCACGCCCTCGGTGTAACTGGCCAGCGACAGCGGCTGCTCCAGCTTCGGCCCGGCCACGACCGTACCGCGGCCGGAGCGCCGGAGCCGCCCTTCGAGCAGCAGCTCGCGCAGGGCCTGCCGAAGGGTCTCGCGGGACACCTCGTACCGCTCGGCGAGATCCCGCTCGGTGGGCAGCAGCCCACCCTCGCCGAGCTCTTCGAGGAGGACGGAGAGACGGGCCTTGACGGCGTAGTACTTGGGGATCCGGCCGTGCTCGGGAATACCCGAGCGAACGGGCCGGCCCCGGCCAGCAGCGCGGCGGCGGCGTAGGCGCCGAGGGTGTGGGCCCGGGCCCGCGCCGCGTGCGCCCGGGCCTCGGTCGCCCCCGTACGGGCCAGGGACCCGGCGGCGCCGGCCTCGACCGGCTCCTGCGGCCCCTCGACGGAGAACCGGTACCCGCCGGCCTCGCCGATCCATTCGCCGTCGTCGCCGCGGCGCTGCACGAGCGCGGCATCGGCGACGACTTCACCCAGGGGGGCGTCGGGCGCGAACGCCAGATGCACCTTGACGGTGACGGACCCGCCGGGGCCGACGGTGAACCCGGAGAAGGCGCCGCCGCCGTCGAAGACGGCGATGATCTCGTCGCGGTCGCTGCGTTCGAGGGTGACGGAGTGGCTGGAGGCGCCCGTCTCGAAGTCCATGCGCAGGTGGGCCGGGCGCAGCGTACGGGCCTGGTCGGTGAGGACGACGACGGGGTGGACGGCGGTGCAGGGGCCGTCGGTCGTGTTGGTCAGGTCCAGGTACCAGGACTGGGCCCCGCCGCCGGCCCGGTACACGGACGGTCCCCCGCGGATCCGGGCCCCGATGGGGAACGCGGCGTCCTTCCCGCTGCCCCCACAACTGGCCCTGGCCCGCGAAGGCAAGGCAGGCGCAGGCCGCCCCCCACCAGGCGCCGCGGGCCCGGCCCCGGGCCCGGCGCCGACCCCTACGTCCCGCACGGGCGGCGGCCCGGGAACCACCACGCGCGGGCCGGCGGCCCACGGACCGGCCGCCCGTGCCGCCGGGGCGGCGGCCGCCGGGGCGGCGGCACGGGCGCGCACGGCGGCGCGGGCGGGCGGAGCCTGGGCGGGCGCGGCCAGGACGTGCGCGGCGGCACGGGTGGCCCGAGTCCGGGCTGGCACGGCGGCGCGGGCGGCCGGGCGTGAAGCCAGGGCGGGCGCGGCGGCGTGGACGGCCGAGGCCGAAGCAGGGGCGGGCACCGCCACTGGCAGGGCGGCGTTGACGGCCGGAAGACGGAGTGGGGGCTGGGCGCCGGTCACCGCGGCGGCCGCGGGCGTGGCGGGGGCCGCCGCCGCAAGGAGTACGGCGGCCAGGGCAAGGGCGTCGCGTCCACGCATGGCAGGCCTTCGCTGTTCGCCGGACGATGGTCGGACGAGGTGACCATCACCCTGCCCTGTGCCCTGCACCTTCCCACGCGCGCGAAGCCCCCCACGCATGCCGCGCGGCCGCCCCACCGCATTACCCCCGTCCGGGCGCAGCGCCCGCCCGACCCGGGCGGCCGGCAACGGGGTCGGCCCGCCCAGCCGCCGGGCGGCCCGCCGGCCGGGAGTCGGCGGCCTCGCCGAGGCGGTGCGCGGCAGGCGAGACGGCAGCGCCTCGGCCCGGAGCGGCAGCCCGCCGCAGGCCGGTGCAGTGCCCGCGCGCGGCCGGAGCGGCAGCCCGCCTCAGGCCGATACAGGGCCCGCGCGCGGCCCGGTGCGCGGCCCGGTGCGCGGCCTGGCGCGCGTGGCCGGGGCGGCAGCCCGCCTCAGGCCGGTGCAGTGCCCGCGCGTGGCCTGGCGCGCGGCCTGGCGCGCGTGCCCGGAGCGCGTGCCCGGAGCGGCAGCCCGCCCCAGGCCGATACAGGGCCCGCGCGTGCCCGGAGCGGCAGCCCGCCCCAGGCCGATACAGGGCCCGCGCGCGGCCGGAGCGGCAGCCCGCCTCAGGCCGATACAGGGCCCGCGCGCGGCCTGGCGCGCGGCCCGGTGCGCGGCCTGGCGCGCGTGGCCGGGGCGGCAGCCCGCCTCAGGCCGGTGCAGTGCCCGCGCGTGCCCGGGGCGGCAGCCCACCTCAGGCTGGTGCAGTGCCCGCGCGTGGCCGGGGCGGCAGCCCACCTCAGGCTGGTGCAGTGCCCGCGCGTGGCCTGGCGCGCGGCCCGGTGCGCGGCCTGGCGCGCGTGCCCGGGGCGCGGCCCGGTGCGCGGCCTGGCGCGCGTGCCCGGGGCGGTGGGCCCGCGGCCCGGCGCGCGGCCCGGTGCGCGGCCTCCAGGCAGTGCTCCCCGCCCGCACGCGGGGCCGCGGGACCACAGGGCGGCGGCACAGCAGGGCCACGCGGGCGCGGCGCAGCAAGGTGGCGGCTGCTCTAGGGGGTTCGGCCGAAGAGGGGGCCCAGGATGAGTTCGGCGGCGCCTTCCGCCACGCCGGACGGCGCCAGGGCGACCGTGGCCGGGTGGGGGGTCAGGGCGCGGGATGCCAGGACGGTGCCCACCCCGTGCACGAACGTGGCCGGCGCCGCGGCCACCACGCGGCCGCCCAGCAGCACCCGGTCCACGTCCAGCAGGGCGACCAGGTTCGCCGCCGCCTCGCCGAGTACCCGCGCGGCCTCCGCCATGTCCCCCCGGGCCGCCGCCGCCAGGCACAGCGTCTCCACGCACCCCCGCGCCCCGCACCGGCACGGCGGTCCGTCCAGCAG
>NZ_RPRY01000033.1 GCF_003949795.1 Streptomyces sp. WAC06614 | reverse complement strand
GTTGAGGGGCGCGAGCGTGAAGCCGCAGTTGCCGCCGACGACGGTCGTCACGCCGTGGTTCATGGAGGGGGTGGCGTACGGGTCCCAGAAGAGCTGGGCGTCGTAGTGGGTGTGGGGGTCGATGAAGCCGGGGGTGAGGACGAGTCCGGTGGCGTCCTCGGTGGTACGGGCCGGCTCGGTGACGGTGCCGGGGGCGGCGACGACGGTGATGCGGCCGTCGGCCATGCCGACGTCCGCGACACGGGCCGGCGCGCCGGTGCCGTCCACGACGGTGGCGCCCTTGATCAGGTGGTCGAGCATGGCGTCCTTCCTCACGTCCTTCCTCACGGTGGTGCGGACAGGGCCGCGCCGGAGCCGCCGCCAGGGGCGGCACTGCCGTGCCGGGCCGGGGCCGGGGCCGGAGCCGCCGCCAGGGGCGCGGGGAACTGCGCGGCCGACCGGCCGCGGCCCGCACTCCGGGTGGCGTGGTGACCCCCGCGGCGGCGCCGGTGCGCGGTCCCGCCGCCGTGGCCGATCCCTCCGAGCGGCCCGCGGGCCGGATGCGGCTGGTCGCGCAGTTCCCCGCGCCCCTGAAGGCCCGGCTCCGGGCCGACCGGGGTCCGCAGGGGAGCGGCCCCGGGCGGGGGCGAGGGTCGGCCGCGGCCCTGGTTCGCCTCCGGCCGGGGCCGGTTGCGGAACGGCGGTCCGGGAAGGCGCCGTTCCCGTTTCGGTCCCGTCAGGCGGCGGCCTGACGGAAGCGGGTGGTGCGGTGGACCGGGTCGGTGTCGATCTCCGGGATCACGTGCTCGCCGATCAGCTTGATCGTGTTCATGGTGTCCTCGTAGGAGACGCCCGTCGGAAGGCCGAAGGAGAGCTGGTCCGCGCCCGCCTGCTCCCAGCGCTTGCACTGGGAGAGGACCTCCTGCGGGTCGCCGCAGATCATCAGCTCCTCGGCGATGAGGAGCTCGATGATCTCCGCGTTGTACTCCGGCAGGATCTCCGGCCACTGGGGGATCGCCTCGGGGCGCGGGAAGGTGTCGTGGTAGCGGAAGACCAGCGACTGGAAGCGGTTCATGTTCGCGTGGACCGCGATCTCGACGGCCTTGTCGTGGGTCTCGGCGCAGATCGCGGTCGAGGTCACCATGACGTTGTCGTTGACGAAGGCGCCGATCGCCTTCGCCTCCTGTATGGCCGTCTTGTACTGCTCCAGCACCCACTCCATGTCGGAGACCTTCTGGACGCTGAAGCCCAGGACGCCGAGGCCCTTCTTCGCCGCCATGGCGTACGAGGACGGGGAGCCGGCCGCGTACCACATGGCGGGGTGGGCCTTGCCGTACGGCTTGGGGAAGACCTTGCGCGGCGGCAGCGACCAGTGCTTGCCCTGGAACCCCTCGTACTCCTCCTGGAGGAACATCTTGGGGAACTCCGCGATGGTCTCCTCCCAGATCTCCTTGGTGTGGTTCATGTCCGTGATGCCGGGCAGGAAGCCGAGGATCTCGTGGCTGCCGGCGCCCCGGCCGGTGCCGAACTCGAAGCGGCCCTTGGAGAGGTGGTCGAGCATGGTGACCTTCTCGGCCACCTTCACCGGGTGGTTCACCGGCGCGAGCGGGTTGAAGATGCCGGAGCCCAGGTGGATGCGCTCGGTGGCGTGGGCGAGGTAGGCGAGGAAGACCTCGTTCGCCGACAGGTGGGAGTACTCCTCCAGGAAGTGGTGCTCCGAGGCCCAGGCGTACTTGAAGCCGGACTTGTCGGCCTGGATGACGTATTCGGTCTCCTCGATCAGTGCCTTGTGCTCTGCCTCGGGGTCGACCTTGGAGCGCGCCTCAGGCACGTATCCCTGAACAAAGAGCCCGAATTCCAAGGGGGTTCACCGTCCTTCGATTTCTGACGCATCGTCAGATTGGTCGTTGCGACTGTTCCATCCCGGCTCGTCCGCGTCAATAGCTGACGATGCGTCAGGGAAGGCTGACGCCCGCCGTCCAGCCGCCGTCGATCACGAACGGCTGGCCGGTGATGTACGAGGAGTCCTCGCTGGTCAGGAAGAGGGCGAGCCGAGCGATCTCCTCGGGCCGTCCCACCCGCCCCAGCGGCACCACCTTCCGGTAGAGCTCCGCCATGGCCTCGCGTGCCTCGTCGCCCAGCTGCGCCGGGTCCACCTGGCCGGGGTTGGCCATGGGGGTGTCCACCGCGCCCGGGCACATGGCGTTGACCCGGATCCCGCTCGCGGCCAGCTCCAGCGCCGCGACCCGGGTCAGGCCGACGATCGCGGCCTTGGTGGCGGCGTACGCGCCCACGTACGCCATGCCCGTCAGGCCCGTGTACGAGGAGGTGTTGACGATGGTGCCGCCGCCCGCGGCGGCGATCTCGGGGGCCACGTGCCTGATGCCGAGGAAGGCCCCGACCTGGTTGACCCGGACCACCTCCTCGAACTCCGCCAGCGGGGTCGAGGTCAGCTCGTTGAAGCGCAGGATGCCGGCGTTGTTGACCAGGCCGTCGATCCGGCCGAAGGACTCCTTGGCCGCGGTGACCGCCGCGCACCAGGCCTCCTCCCGGCTCACGTCCAGGTGCACGTACCGGGCGCCCTTGCCCAGCTCCTCGGCCAGGGCCTCGCCCCGCTCGTCCAGTACGTCGCCCAGCAGCACCTCGGCGCCCTCGGCGGCGAACAGCCGGGCCTCCTGCTCGCCCTGGCCGCGGGCCGCGCCGGTGACGATCACCACGCGGCCGTCCAGCTTGCCCATGCCCACTCCTCGGTGTCCGTGTCAGACGAGATGCGGCGCCACGTCCGCGCCGAAGGCGGTGATCTGGTCCACCAGCTCGGCCCGGTCGCGGCTGCGGAAGCGCACCTGGACCTGGTCCACGCCGATGCGGGCGTAGGCGCGCAGGGACTCGGCCAGGGCCTCGGGCTTGCCGGCGAGGGTGCGCCGGCCGGTGTCCCAGCCGGGCTCGCCGACGTAGAGCGGCGGGGGGATGGCACCGATCTCGATCGGCTCGCTGTTCCCCGCCTCCGCGCGCAGGGCGCGGATCCGGGCGATCTGCGCCGGCAGCTTCTCCAGCGGATCACCCTGGGGCAGCCAGCCGTCACCCCGGACGGCCGCGCGGCGCACGGCGGCGGGCGAGGAACCGCCCACCCAGACCGGGATCCGCTCCTGGGCGGGCCGCGGGAGCTGGCCGAGGTCCTGGAAGGCGAAGTGCCGTCCCTCGAAGACGGGGAACTCCTCCGGGCCGAGCGCCGCCCGCAGGGCGTCCACGGTCTCGTCGAGCAGCGGGCCGCGGCCGTCGAAGTCCACGCCGAGCACCTCGAACTCCTCCTGCACGTGCCCGGCCCCGACGCCGAGGATCAGCCGGCCGCCCGACAGGTGGTCGAGGGTGGCGTAGCTCTTGGCGCTGAGCAGCGGGTGGCGCAGCGCCACGACGGCGACGTGGCTGAGCAGCCGGACGCGCTCGGTGATCCCGGCCAGGAAGGCCAGGGTGGCGACCGGGTCGTACCAGACGGTTCCCATCGGTCCGGCGAGCCGGCGCGGGACGGCCACGTGGTCGCAGGTGGCCAGGTAGCCGAAGCCGGCCCGGTCGGCGGCCCGGGCCACCTCGGCGAGGTCGGTCACGGTCGCCGAGGCCTCCCAGGGCTCGGCGTAGAGGGTGCTCTGCGACTGGACCGGGAGCTGCATCCCGTAGACCAGCCGGCCCTCCGGAAACACGCGTCGCGCCGCCACCATGCTGCCGCCACCGCCTTCATCTGACGAATCGTCATATGGATGCTGCGGGGCCATCGTCGTAGCTGACGGTCTGTCAGGCAAGGGGTCGGACGTCATCGCTCGGCCGGGGCGGCGGTGCCCGTCCGGTGGGTCAGAAGCCCTGCGGGCCCATCACGATGACCGGGTGGGCGGCCGGGTCCAGGGTCTGCAGGATCGTGCGCATCCCGTCCTTGGGGATGCCGACGCACCCCTGGGAGGGGCCGTCGTGGTCGACGTGCAGCCAGATGTTCCCGCCCTTGGCCGCGCCCTCCGGCTTGACCGGGTCCAGCGGGGAGCGGCCGGGGCGACGGTTGAAGTCGATCGCGACGACGTAGTCGAAGGAGCCGGCCAGGGACTCGCCGTCGACCCCGCGACCGGAGGGCACGAACAGGTCGTCGCGGTCGTACGGCAGGCGGGTGCCGGGCGGCTTCGGCAGCAGGCCGCCGGCGTCGGTGAGGGAGAAGACCCCCTCGGGGGAGGTCAGGTCCCCGACCGTGCGGCTGCCCTCGGGGGACCACCCCTTGGCGCCGTTGCGGGCCGGCCAGCTGCCGCGCGCGGTCCAGGGGGTGGCCGGATCGGGGCGGGTGTAGAGGGTGGCGGTGCTCTCCGAGACGCCCACGCCCTTGCCGGTCACCAGGACGAGTTGGCGGGACTCGGCCGGGATACGGGCCCGGGTGTGCTCGCTGACGCCCGGCAGGCCCTGGTCGGCCGGGCCGGGACGGTGCTCGCCGCGGGTGGCGCGGGGCTGGGCGGAGGGCTGCACGGGCGGGCGGTCGTCCCGGGCGGCCCGCAGCGCGGGGCCGTCCGAACGGTCCTGGACGGCATGGATCCACCCGGCGCCGAACGTCAGCAGGCCCACGCCCGCGGTGAGGGCGAGGAGCCTGGGCATACCGGACCGGGGGCGGGCGTGCTTGCTCCGGGCGTGCGTGCTCATTGGGCCGACCGTACAACAGGCGATGTTTCGGGTCGTTCAGGCATGAACTTCCCCCCGGGTGGTGTGTCGGGAAAATCGGACACCCATACGACCCTCGGGTTGGGCCGTTGCGCCCCCGCCCGATTCCCCCGGCGGTCGCGCAGCAGCCGTCAAATTCACTGGTGCCGAGCCCAGTTCAGCGGCTTAACCTGGGCCGATGAGCATCTTCGGCAAGCTTCGCAGCCCGCGCCCCCGGGCCCGTACGCCCCGCCGGGCCGCCCGGATCCTCGTCGTCTCGCCCGAGGGGTCGGTCTTCCTCTTCCGCGAGAACAACATCGAGGTCGGCGTCCACTGGGTACCGCCCGGCGGAGGCATCGACCCCGGTGAGACACCCGAGGAGTGCGCCCTGCGCGAGCTGCGCGAGGAGACCGGCTGGACCGACCTCGTCCCGCGACGGCTGCTGTGCACCTGGGAGCACGACTTCACCCACACGGGAACCCCGGTCCGTCAGCACGAGCACA
Source organism: Streptomyces sp. WAC06614 (assembly GCF_003949795.1). Lineage (GTDB taxonomy): Bacteria > Actinomycetota > Actinomycetes > Streptomycetales > Streptomycetaceae > Streptomyces. The sequence continues at coordinate 33,281 of NZ_RPRY01000033.1, read as the reverse complement.
TCTACGTCACCTCCGGGCCCGAGCGCGAACCGGTCCTGGAACACCCGGGCATCCACTGGCGCTGGCTCTCCCCGGCCGCCCTCGACGCACTCGACGAGGTGATGTGGCCGCCGGGCATACCGGGCCTGCTGGCGGCCGGCCGGGCGGCCGAACCGGTGCACCTGGGGCTGGTGAACCCCCACCTGTAGGCCCGGCACGCGGCCCGGACGGACCCGGTCCCGGCTCCCCGGGCCGCCCGCGAGCGGCGGTTACGGCTTGGCGGCGGCCTGCTGGGCGCGCTGGAAGAGGTCGGCCGCGTAGTGGTCCAGGACCGTGCTGGTGGAGACGTCGTCGGTGTCGCCGCCGGTCAGGACGCCGATGATCCGGCCGTCGCGGGCCAGCCAGGCGCTGCCGCTGGTGCCGTCGGTGAAACCGGCGCAGTCGAAGCGCTGTTCCGTCGGGCTGGTGCGCACGGCCCGGGCCGTGCAGGTGTGCGGGGCCTCCTGGCCCGAGGGGTAGCCGGTGACGGTGACGTCCTCGTCGGACCGGCCGCCGGTGTCCAGTTCGGCGGCGCCGACGGCGGCCTCCACGCTGATGCCGGCGGAGTTCGGGGCGAGCCGGGCGAAGGCCAGGTCGTAGTCGTCGTCCGCACCGTCGGCCCAGCGGCCGTCCTCGTAGACCTCCTCGATCCGCCAGGTGCCGTACGGGGCCGCGCCGTTGGCGTACGCAGGTGCGAAGAGGGCGCCCTTGAGGCCGGAGGGGCCCTCGGCCAGGCAGTGGCCGGCGGTGACGATGAGGTTCCGGCCGGGGCTGTGCACGACGGTGGCCGTGCAGAAGTGTCCGCCCTTCGCCTCTCCTTCGAACAGCACGCCGGTGAACGCCGGTCCGGTGCCGGACCCGGCCGGACCGGAAGGTGCCGGGAGGGCGCCTGACGAGGCACCGGGGGTCGGAGCGGAGGAGGCTCCGTTCAGTTGCGGCCGCGAACCGGTGCCGTCCTTGCCGGACTTCGGGTTCGGCGAGCCGTGCGCGGCGGCGGGGCGGGCGCCGGGCTGCGCCTCGGGCGGCGGGACGAGCTCGGCCACGACGGCGGAGGCGGCGACGGCCGCCACGGCGCAGAGCACACCCGTCAGCGCTTGTTGCCGGTCCACCACAAGCCCCACCCCTCTCGCTTTGCTGCGGCGAAGCATGCCTTGCGTCCCGCGCCGCACGCAAGACACCCGGCTGCGCCCGCCGCCCCGCCATGGTCGGCCGTGGACACCCCCGGGCGCCGGGGATCCGGCCGCAACGGCCGGATCCGGACCCGTCAGGCCGCTCCCGGCCAGAGGCCCTCCGGGGTCAGGCCCAGCAGGTCGATGGCGTTGCCGCGGACGATCCGCTCGACCACGTCCGGGGGCAGGTGGCCCATCTGGGCCTGGCCGACCTCCTTGGACCGCGGCCAGGTGGAGTCCGAGTGCGGGTAGTCCGTCTCGTACAGGACGTTGCCGACGCCGATCGCGTCGAGGTTGCGCAGCCCGAAGGCGTCGTCGAAGAAGCATCCGTGGACGTGCTCGGCGAACAGCTCCGACGGCGGCCGGGTGACCTTGTCGGCGACCCCGCCCCAGGCCCGGTTCTCCTCCCAGACCACGTCGGCCCGCTCCAGGATGTACGGGATCCAGCCGATCTGCCCCTCGGCGTACATGACCTTCAGCCGCGGGAAGCGTTCGAACTTGCCGCTCATCAGCCAGTCGACCATGGAGAAGCAGCAGTTGGCGAAGGTGATGGTGGAGCCGACCGCGGGCGGGGCGTCCGCCGAGGTGGACGGCATCCTGGAGGAGGAGCCGATGTGCATGGCGATGACCGTGCCGGTCTCGTCGCAGGCCCGCAGGAACGGGTCCCAGTGGTCGGTGTGCACCGAGGGCAGGCCCAGGTGCGGCGGGATCTCGGAGAAGGCCACCGCGCGCACCCCGCGGGCGGCGTTGCGGCGCACCTCGGCGGCGGCCAGTTCGGCGTCCCACAGCGGGATCAGGGTGAGCGGGATCAGCCGGCCGGCGGCGTCGGGGCCGCACCACTCCTCCACCATCCAGTCGTTGTACGCCCGCACCCCCAGCAGGGCCAGCTCGCGGTCCTTGGCCTCGGTGAAGGTCTGGCCGCAGAAGCGGGGGAAGGTGGGGAAGCACAGGGCGGACTGGACGTGGTTGACGTCCATGTCCGCCAGCCGCTCGCGGACCGAGAAGGAGCCGGGGCGCATCTGCTCGTAGGTGATGACCTCCAGCCGGATCTCGTCGCGGTCGTAGCCGACGGCGGTGTCCAGCCGGGTCAGCGGGCGGTGCAGGTCCTCGTACACCCACCAGTCGCCGATCGGCCCGTCGTCACCCGGCGCGCCCATGACGGGGGCGAACTTGCCGCCGAGGAAGGTCATTTCCTTCAAGGGGGCGCGTACGATGCGCGGTCCGGTGTCGCGGTACTTCGACGGGAGCCGGTCCCGCCAGACGTGCGGGGGCTCCACCGTGTGGTCGTCCACCGAGATGATCTTCGGGAAGGTCTCCATGGCTCCCACGGTAGCGCTGATCTGACGAACCGTCAGCTAGTTGGAGGGTGCGGAACCGGCCGCGGGCTGACGTCTGTGCGCAAGACAGGGCAGACTGGCCACTACACCGACCGAAGGCAGGGGGGACGACAGATGGACGGCATACCGGCCATCCCGCACCAGCGGAACCACCCCGAGGCGGCACGCACCACGTCCCAGGACGGGGCGTCGGCCCCGGCCGGGGCCCGGACCCCGGCGACCGGCCCGGCGCGCGACGGCGCGCCCGGGCGGGCCGGGACCCCGGCCACGGCCCGGACCGACGCCGACCGGACCGGTGCCGCCGGCTCGCGCTTCGCCGTGCTCGGGCCCATCCGGGCCTGGCGGGGCGCCGAGGCCCTCGCCTCCGGCAGCCCCCAGCAGCGCGCCCTGCTCGCCGCCCTCCTGCTGCGCGGCGGCCACACCGCCACCGCGTCCGAACTCATCGACGCCATCTGGGGCGAGGACCCGCCGCCGCAGGCGCTGGCCACCATCCGCACCTACGCCTCCCGGCTGCGCAAGATCCTCGACCCCGGCCAGCTGGTCAGCGAGTCCGGCGGCTACGCGATCCGGACCCGGCCCGCCGCCCTCGACCTGGGCGTGGCCCGCTCCCTGGCCGCCGACGCCGACAAGGCCCGCGGCTCCGGCGACCGCTCCCTGGCCCGTACGCTGCTCGGCCGCGCCCTGGACCTGTGGGAGGGCGAGCCGCTGGCCGGCGTGCCCGGCCCGTACGCCGAGACCGAGCGCACCCGGCTCGCGGAGTGGCGCCTGCAGCTGCTGGAGACCCGCCTCGACCTCGACCTGGAGCTCGGCCACCACGCCGAGGCCGTCTCCGAGCTGACCGCGCTGACCGCCGCCCACCCGCTGCGCGAGCGGCTGCGCGAGCTGCTGATGCTGGCCCTGTACCGCAGCGGCCGGCAGGCCGAGGCCCTCGCCGTCTACGCCGACACCCGCCGGCTGCTCGCCGACGAGCTGGGCGTCGACCCGCGCCCCGAGCTCGCCGCGCTCCAGCAGCGGATCCTGCGCGCCGACGCCGAGCTGGCCGTCGCCGCCGACCAGCCGGCCGCCTCGGCCGCCCTGCCGGTGCGCCCGGCGCAGCTGCCCGCCACCGTCCCCGACTTCACCGGCCGCTCCACCCAGGTCGCCGAGCTCGGCGAGGTCCTCGCCGGCGCCGAGGGCCAGATCATGGCCGTCTCCGCGCTCGCCGGCATCGGCGGCGTCGGCAAGACCACCCTGGCCGTGCACGTCGCGCACGCCGCGCGCCCGCACTTCCCCGACGGTCAGCTCTACGTCGACCTGCGCGGCACCGAGGCCCGCCCGGTCGAGCCCGAGGCCGTCCTCGGCTCCTTCCTGCGGGCCCTGGGCCACCCCGACACCGCCATCCCCGACTCCCCGGCCGAGCGGGCCGCGCTCTACCGCTCCACGCTCGACGGCCGCCGCGTGCTGGTCCTGCTCGACAACGCCCGTGACGCCGCCCAGGTCCGCCCGCTGCTGCCCGGCACCGCCGGCTGCGCCGCCCTGGTCACCAGCCGGGTGCGGATGGCGGGGCTGGCCGGGGCGCACCTGGTCGACCTGGACGTGATGAGCCCGGAGGAGGCGCTGCTGCTGTTCACCCGGATCGTCGGCGAGGAGCGGGTCGGCGCCGAGCGGCAGGCCGCCCTGGACGTCGTCGGCGCCTGCGGGTTCCTGCCGCTGGCCATCCGGATCGCCGCCTCCCGGCTCGCCGCCCGCCGCACCTGGACCGTCTCGGTCCTCGCCGCCAAGCTGGCCGACGAACGCCGCCGCCTGGACGAGCTCCAGGCCGGCGACCTCGCCGTCAAGGCCACCTTCGAGCTCGGCTACGGCCAGCTGGAGCCCGGCCAGCAGCGCGCCTTCCGCCTCCTCGGACTCGCCGACGGCCCCGACATCTCCCTCGCGGCGGCCGCCGCCGTGCTGGCGCTGCCCGAGCACGACGCCGAGGACCTCCTGGAGGCCCTGGTGGACTGCTCCCTGCTGGAGTCGGCCGCGCCCGGCCGCTACCGCTTCCACGACCTCGTACGGCTCTACGCGCGCGCCTGCGCCGAGCGGGACGAGCAGCCCCCGGCCGAGCGCGACGCGGCCCTGTCCCGGCTGCTGGACTTCTACCTGTCCACCGCCGCCCAGGTCTACGCCCTGGAGCGGCCCGGGGACCGGCTGCCCGCCCACCTGGCCGCCACCGCCTACCCCGGGCTGGTCTTCGCCGACCGGCACGCCGCGCTGGACTGGATCTACGCGGAGGCCGATCCGCTGCTGGCCTGCGTACGGCAGGCGGCGGCGCGCAAGGACGTCGAGGTGGACGTGCTGCGCCGGGCCGTCGACCTGCTGTGGGCGGCCAAGGACCTGCTGGAGTCCGGGGCCAACTCGCGCCAGTACGAATCCGCGGCCGTGGCCCTGCGCGACGCCGCGCAGGCCTCGGGCGACCCGCGCGCCGAGGGTCGGGCCCGGACCACGCTGACCAACGTCCACCTGGTCGCCGGCCGGTTCGCCGAGGCCGACGACGAAGCCTCGCAGGCGATGGTGCTCGCCGGGGCCGCCGGGGACCCTCTGCCGAGCTGCTGGGCCCCCAACGACCGCGGGATCATCGCCCTGTACGAGGGCCGCCACTCCGACGGCGAACGGCACCTGCGCCAGGCCATCGAGTGCTTCCGGGCCGACGGGAACAACGTCGGCGAGGCCAGCGCCCTGTGCAACCTGTCCCGGATCGAGGCCGAGCTCGGCCGGCTGGCCTCGGCCATCGAGCTGGCGGAGCAGGGCATCGCGATCTACGACCGGATGGGCCTGTCCCTGCGCTCCGCCAACGGCCGCTACGCCCTGGGCATCGTGCTCACCCAGGCGGGCCGGACCGCGGACGCGCAGCAGCAGCTGACCGAGGCGCTGTCGCTGTTCCACGACAACCGCCAGCCGCTGTGGGAGGGCATCACACACTTCCGGCTGGCCGAGGCCCAGCTGGCGGCGGGCCGGGCGGCGCAGGCCGCCGCGCACGCCGAACAGGCCATCGCGCTGCGGGTGATGGGCGGCGAGTGGCGCCGGGCGTGTGTGGTGATGGTGCTCGGCCGGGCCCTGCACCGGCTCGGCCAGACCGACCGGGCGCAGGCCTGCTGGCGGGACGCGGAGGCCGTCTTCGAGCAGCTCGGCTCGCCCGAACTCGCCGAAGTGCGCGCCCTGCTGGCGTCCGCGACCAGGGCCTGACCTATTCTCGACCCGGTGGCCCGAACCGTACGCTGGCCGCTGCGACCTGCGCCGATGCGCACGGTCCGGCGCGGCCCGGGTGCTGAACGGGGCGTTCATCGTTCGTTTATCGCCCCGCGCCACCATGTACTCATCGACCCGTTCGGCGGTCCGCGGGGGAATCGCCGAACGGGCCCGAACATCCTCAGGAGTGGACGATGACGACGATCGACAGCGCTGCCCAGGTCCCGGGCGACGGGGACATCAAGCCCATGGACAACCACGCCACGGGCATCGATATCAAGGCCATGGACAACCACGCGACGGGCACCGAGCCGCTGGCCGCGCCGGACGCCGCACCTGCCGCACCCGCCACCGGCGCCCCGCTGGGCACCGCTCCGGCGGCCGAGGAGATCACCTCGATGGACAACCACGCCACGGGCCCGCGCCCGTAACTGCTGCACGGCGCGGACCGCAAGGACCCGCCTGGGCTTCGGGGGAGGCCCACGGAGGGCACCCGGGGGAAGCACCACCACGGGGGAACAACGGGGGAAAAGCTACGGGGGAAATGCCGCGGAGCGGGTCGGGGGACCCGTACCGCGGCAGGGGGGAAGACGGTCGCGGTGGCCCGGAGGGGGAGCCATCGCGACCGTCTTTTGTCATGTACCAGCCGATTTGTGGCGGTTCCTCCCCGCCCCGGACGTCCGGCGGTGGCTAGGCTTGCGGCGTGTTCACCGCAGAGGGACCCACCGTCCGCGAACTCGCCGTCCAGGCCCTGTCCTCGACCGAGCGCGGCTACGACCTGCTGGCGCCGAGGTTCGACCACACCCCGTTCCGCACGCCGCTGCCGATCCTGGACGCCTGCGAGGAGGCCCTCGCCCAGACCCTCCCCGGCCCGGTCCCCGCCGGCCTGGACCTCTGCTGCGGCACGGGCGCCGCGATCCCCCTGCTCCGCCGGCTGTGCCGGGACCGCGTGACCGGGGTGGACTTCAGCGAAGGCATGCTGAGGCGGGCGGCCGAGGCCCAGGGCCCGGCCGGGCCGCCCGTGGTCGCGTTCGTCCGGGCCGATGTGCGGGACCTGCCCGCTTCCCTGCACGGGTCGTACGACCTGGCCGTGAGCTTCGGGGCGTTCGGGCACTTCCTGCCCGCCGAGCGGCCCGGGCTCTTCGCCCAGGCGTACGCGGCCCTGCGCCCCGGCGGGGTCTTCGCCTTCCCGATCGGGGCCCCGCCCCGCCCCGCCTCCCCCGTCTGGTGGGCCGCCGCCGGCTTCGACGCCGTCATGCGGGTGCGCAACGCCCTGTGGCGGCCGCCGTTCGTCATGTACTACCGGACCTTCCCGCTGGGCGGCGTCCGCACCGACCTGGAGGCGGCCGGCTTCAGCGTGCGGACCCAGGCCCTGGAGCCCTTCGGCCGCCGCCCCGACGGCAGCCCGCGCTGGCGCCTGGTGCTGGCCCGCCGACCGGACTGAGCCGACCGGACTGCCGACCGGCCCGCGCCGCGGCTCAGGCCCCGTCGGGGCCGCTCCAGTCGAACGGGATGTGCTTGCTGGACTGCCCGTCCCGGCTCCACTCGAAGCCGAAGGCCTCCACGCGGTTGCGCGTGGCCCGGCCCCAGGTGACGACCTGGCCCGGGCCGGTCTCCGAGCCGGGCATGTTCCTCGACTGCACGCGCTCGCCCTCGGGCGTGGTGGGGCCGGTCAGGGCCTCGCCGGCCGCGTCGACGTGGCCGGGGACCGAGACGCGCCAGCTGCCGAGGTCCTCGTCGACGGACATCTCGATGGGGGCGGTGTCCATGCCCCGCATCTCGGCGCCGAACATGCTCACCATCTCGGCCGGCCAGCTCCCCGCCTGCCCGCCGAAGATCATCAGCAGGGCCTCGCGCTGGGCCTCGTCGGCGCGCTCGTCGAGGAAGACCGCCGCGTAGGCGTCGGAGTGCTCGGCCCACACGTTGCCGGTGAACGAGGCCACCATCAGCACGTTGAGGCCGTCCAGCGGCACGTCGCCGTAGTGGCCCTGGCGGACGTGCCAGGCCAGGATCCCGTCGCAGGCGCCGTACGTGGGCGGCTGCGCGAAGGTGCAGGGGCAGGGGACGTCGCACCGGCAGGTGTCGAACCAGTCCCCCTCGGCGTGCCACGTGGGGATGGCCGCCGGGGTCGTCGTCTCGGTGTCGGTCGCGGACATCTCGCCGCCTCCTGAGGGCGTTCGGCCGGGCCAGGCGCACCTCTCCGGTTCTTCCCCCCTCCAGTGTCCGCCCGCGGCCGCCCGTCCGCCAAGGCGCGCGGACGGCCCCGGCGTGCTGTGCTGGAGGCGTGCGGCGGCCCGGCCCGAGGAACGACCTCTCCGCGCCCCTGCGACCGGCGGACCTGCTGGCGGCGCGGGAGCCCGCCCTGGTCTGGGCGCTGATGGCGGTGGTGGCGCTGCTCGCCTGGGTCCTGGTGGTCGGGCAGGCTCGGGGCATGGCGGCCGTCCCGGGGACGATGGGCATGGCGCTGCCGCTGTTCCTGCTGCTGTGGGTGGTCATGATGATCGCCATGATGTTCCCGTCGGTGGCGCCCGTGGCGATCACCTGGGCCCGGAGCATCGGCCGCAGCTCGGCGGGAGCGGTCCGGGTGGCCCGGCTGACGGAGTTCGTGTGCGGCTACCTGCTGGCCTGGACGGCGTTCGGGCTGGTCACGTACGGGATCCTGGCCGCGGCCGGCCCGCTGGTGGCCGAGCACCCCGACCTGGGGCGGTGGCTGGGCGCGGGCGCCTTCCTGCTCGCCGGGTTCCAGCAGCTCGGCCCGCTGAAGGACGTGTGCCTGCGGCACTGCCGCAGCCCGATGGGCCAGCTCGTGCGGTACGCCGGGTTCCGCCCGCGCGCCCGGGACCTGCGGGTGGGGCTGCACCACGGGCTGTACTGCGTCGGCTGCTGCTGGGGCCTGATGCTCGTGCTGGTCCCGCTGGGCGTGATGAACGTGGCGGCGATGGCCGCGGTCGCCGTGGTGATCTTCGCGGAGAAGCTGTGGCGGCGCGGCCCGCTGTTCGCCACCGTGGTCGGGGTCGCCTTCCTGGCCCTCGGCGTGCTGGCGGCGGTGGACCCGACCCTGCCGTGGCTGCTGCCGGGCCTGACGACCCCGCAGCAGCCGACGCCTGACATGCCTGACATGCCTGACATGAAGATGCCGGGGGCGTAGGCGTACGGGGTCAGCCCCGGGAGCGGAGCTCGCGCTTGAGGACCTTGCCGCCGGCGTTGCGCGGGAGCTCGGCGACGAACTCCACCTCGCGCGGCACCTTGTAGTTGGCCATCTCGCGCCGGGACCAGGCGATCAGGTCGTCCGCGGTCAGGGTCGCGCCCGGACGGCGCACCGCGTAGGCCTTGCCGACCTCGCCGAGCCGGGGGTCCGGGACGCCGACCACGGCGACGTCGGCGATGTCCGGGTGCAGGCCGAGGAGCTGCTCGATCTCGGCGGGGTAGGCGTTGAACCCGCCGACGATGAACATGTCCTTGATCCGGTCGGTGATCCGCAGGTTGCCCGCCGCGTCCAGGACGCCGACGTCCCCGGTGCGCAGCCAGCCGTCGGCGGTCAGGGCCCGCGCGGTCTCCTCGGCGTCCTCGTAGTAGCCGAGCATCACGTGGTGGCCCCTGACCTGCACCTCCCCCGCCTCACCCGGGCCCAGCACCCGCCCGTCGGCGCCGGCCACCCGCACCTCGGTGCCGACGGGCGGGGGCTGGGCCCGGGTGAGGCGGGGGAGGTGCAGGACGGAGATCCGCTCGGCGGCGATGTTGGCCAGGGCCGTGTCCACGTCGAACACCGGCTGCGGCACCATCGTCGCGCCGCGCATCAGGCAGGCGACGACCCCGGCCTTGTAGCCGAAGGTGTGGAAGAAGGGGTTGACGATCAGGTAGCGGTCGCCCTCGCGCAGCCCGGCCAGCTCGCTCCAGACCGCGTAGCAGCGCAGGGTCTGCGCGTGCGTGATGACCGCGCCCTTGGGGCTGCCGGTGGTGCCGGAGGTGAAGATGATGTCGGAGGGGGCGTCGGTGCGGACGGAGTCGGCGCGGGCCCGTACCACCGCGGCCGGCACCGCGTCCCCGCCGGCGAGGAAGTCCTTCCAGGTCCGGAAGGACTCCGGGGCGTCCTCGGCGAGGACGACCACCTGCTCCAGGTGCGGCAGCCCCGGCAGCGGCCCCTCCCCCGGCCCCTCGGCCGCGGCGCGGCGCAGGGAGGCGACGTAGGAGGTGCCGAGGAAGGTGCCGGTGACGAACAGCAGCCGGGCGCGGCTGCGGCCCAGGACGTAGGCCGCCTCCGCGCCCTTGAAGCGGGTGTTGAGCGGTACGAGCACGGCCCCGGCCGAGACGGCGCCGAGCGCGCTGACGATCCAGTCGAGGCTGTTGGGCGCCCACACCGCGACCCGGTCGCCCGGCTCCACCCCGGCGGCGATGCAGGCGGCCGCGGCCCGTTCGACGCGCTCGCCGAGCTGGGCGTAGCTGATCCGGGTGCGGCCGTCGACCACCGCCTCCCGGTCCGCGTACGCCGTCGCGGCGGCGCGCACCAGGCCGGGGATGCTGCCCCAGCGCAGATCGCCGCGCTCGTCCTCGTGGTCCCCGTCCATCACGCGCCCCTCCCATGAGCCGGTGCCCGTAGCCGCGTGGTCGAGTGGCTGAGCAGCCGAGTAGCTGACTATCCGTCAGATTAGCTGTAGCCTTCGCGGCTGTCAGCACACGTGGACCCCGGAGGTGGCGATGGCGGCAACGCTCAAGGACGCTACGGCGATCGTGGGAATAGGCCAGACCGCGTTCGCCAAGCGGCTGCCCCGGACGGAGAAGGAGCTGGCCTGCCGGGCCGTCCTGGCGGCCCTCGACGACGCCGGCATCGCTCCGTCCGAGGTCGACGGCTTCGCCTCGTACACGATGGAGGAGACCGACGAGGTCGAGGTGGCCAAGGCCATCGGCGCCGGGGACGTCACCTTCTTCTCCAAGGTCGGCTACGGCGGCGGCGGTTCCTGCGCCACGGTCGCCCACCTGGCGGCGGCCGTCGCCACCGGACAGGCCTCGGTCGGGGTGGCCTGGCGGTCGCGCAAGCGCGGCTCGGGGCCGCGGCCGTGGAAGAACACCGCCGTCCAGCTCCCCACCCCCGCGCAGTGGACGCGCCCGTTCGGGCTGCTGCGGCCGGCGGACGAGATCGGCATGCTGGCCCGGCGCTACATGCACGAGTACGGCGCCACCCGCGACCACCTCTTCAACGTGGCCCTGGCCTGCCGCAACCGGGCCAACCAGAACCCGGCCGCGATGATGTACGAACGCCCGCTGACCCGCGAGATGTACATGACCGCCCGCTGGATCAGCGAGCCGCTGTGCCTGTTCGACAACTGCCTGGAGACCGACGGCGCCCTGGCCTGCGTCATCGTCTCCGCCGAACGGGCCCGGGACTGCCGCCGCAAGCCCGTCTACGTCCACTCCGTCGCCCAGGGCCTGCCCGCCCAGCACCACGGGATGGTCAACTACTGGACCGACGACCCGCTGACCGGGCCCGCCTGGACCGCCGCCCGGCACCTGTGGAAGCAGGCCGACTTCGGGCCGCAGGACGTGGACGTGGCCCAGATCTACGACGCGTTCACCCCGCTGATCCCGCTGTCCCTGGAGGGCTACGGCTTCTGCGGCCGCGGCGAGGGCGGCGCGTTCACCGAGGGCGGCGCCCTGGAGATCGGCGGCCGGCTGCCCCTGAACACCAGCGGCGGCGGGCTGTCCGAGGCCTACGTCCACGGCTTCAACCTGATCAACGAGGGGGTGCGGCAGCTCCGCGGGGTGAGCACCGCACAGGTGCCGGGCGCCGCGACCTGCCTGGTCACGGCGGGCGAGGGCGTGCCGACGTCCGCGATACTGCTGCGCGCGTGAGGAGCCGGGAGCGATGACCGACACGACGACGCCCGAGGGCCTGCTGCTGCCCGTCCCCGACGAGGACGGCGCCCCCTTCTGGGAGTACACCGCCCGGGGCGAACTGCGCGTCCAGGCCTGCACCGACTGCGGCCGGCTGCGGTTCCCGCCCCGGCCGTGCTGCCCGCACTGCCAGTCGTTCGCCTCCGCCTGGCGCCCGATGAGCGGCCGGGGCCGGATCTGGTCCTTCGTCCTGCCGCACCCGCCGCTGCTGCCCGCCTACGCGGAGCAGGCCCCGTACAACGTCGTGCTCGTGGAACTCGCCGACGCCCCGTACATCCGGCTCGCCGGGAACCTGGTCGCCTCACCCGACGCCCCGCTGGACTCGGTGGACCCGGCCAAGCTGCGCATCGGCACACGGGTGCAGGTCGCCTTCCGGCAGCTGGGCGGGTTCAGCGTGCCGTGCTGGCTGCTGGAGAAGGCATGAGCGCGGGCCCGGGCGTCCGGCTGGAGCGGGACGAGAAGACCGGGGTCGCGGTGGTCACGCTGGACCGGCCGGCCAAGCACAACGCGCTGACCCCGGAGATGGCGGCGGACCTCGTCCGCGTGTGGCGCGCGCTGCGCTTCGACGACGCGGTCCGGGCGGTGGTGGTCACGGGCGCGGGCGGGGCGGCGTTCTGCACCGGCATCGACCGCACGGCGGTGGTCCCGCAGCCGCCGTCGCCGTACTCCCTGGACGACCCGCTCGTGGCGATCGGCCCGAAGGCCAACGACCTGTGGAAGCCGGTGGTCGCGGCGGTCAACGGCATGGCCTGCGGCGGGGCCTTCTACCTGCTGGGCGAGGCGGAGTTCCTCGTCTCCTCCACCACGGCGACGTACTTCGACCCGCACACGACGTACGGGATGGTCAGCGCCTACGAGGCCGTCTACATGGCGCAGCGGATGCCGTTCGGCGAGGTCGCCCGGATGTCCCTGATGGGCACCGCCGAACGGCTGCCGGCCCGGCGGGCGTACGAGATCGGCTTGGTCTCGGAGCTGGTGGAACCCGAGGACCTGCTGCCGGCGGCCGTCCGCGCCGCCACCGTACTGGCCGGCTACCCGCCCACCGCCGTCGAGGGCACCGTACGCGCCCTGTGGTCGGCCAAACAGGCCGCGCTGACCCAGGCGTTGGCGGGCGCCCCGCACCTGGTACGGCTGGGGAACCTGCCGCCGGAGCAGCAGGCGGAGCTGTTCGGCCGCCGGACCTGACGGCACCCGCGGACCGCCTCCCCGTCCCGTTTTGGCAGACTGTTCTTCGCACACGCATCCTGCGAACGAGTTTGCGCACGGGGGGAGTAGGGGGCATGGCGGTCACGGTGCCCGACTGGGCGGACACGCTGCTGGACCTGATCGGCGTCGCCTGGCCGAACGTCGACGAGGACGCGTATCGGGACATGGCGGACGCCCTGCGCGAGTTCGCCGACGACCTGGAGGACGACGGCCAGCTCGCCAACAACCACTTCGAACGACTGCTGTCCTCCGGCAAGGGCGAGTCGATCGAGGCGCTCAACGAGCACTGGAACAAGGTCAAGGGCAAGCACTTCAAGGACATCGCCGGGGCGGCGCGCACCATTGCGGGAGCGATGGACAAGGCCGCCGGCGCCGTGGAGGCGATGAAGCTCGCCGCCCTCGTCCAGCTCGGCTACCTCGCCGCGGAGGCGGGCATCGCCATCGCCGCGATCCCCGTGACCGGCGGCCTGTCGGCCCTGATCGGCGCCGGGGCGATGCGGGCCACGCAGGAGGTCGTCAAGCGGCTCATCAAAGAGTGCGTCGAGGAGGCCGTCGGCTACATCGTCGCCGCCCTGACCGAACCGGCCGTCGCCGCGCTGGAGGAGATGGCGGCCGACCTGGTGGTCCAGCTCGGCTCCATGGCCCTGGGCCTGCAAGAGGGCGTCGACCTCGGGCAGACGAAGCAGGCGGGCAAGGACGGCTTCCACGACGGCGTCCAGTCCGGCAAGGAGTCCCTCAAGCTCGCCTCGGCCGACGGGGCGGGCGGCGGCCCGGGCGGCGGCACCGGCCTGGTCGACCTGCACATCGACCACGACGAGCACGACCGCGCCCACACCAAGCTCTCCGGCGTCAGCGTGAACATCCACGGCCGTACGACGTCGAAGCTGACCAAGGCCAAGGGCCACCACGGCCGCACCCGGGGCCGCGACTCGATCGCCCAGGCCATCGACCCGGTGGCCGACAAGGCCATGGCGGCCCTGCTGAAGGCGACCAAGCAGGTCGGCGACCACGTCGGCAAGACCCTCCCCAAGGCCGTCAAGCAGATCTCGACGGACCACAAGAACAACGACGACGACCTGGCCGCCCGCCTGGCCAGGGCCAAGGCCAAGAACACCCAGGGCGGCCACGGCGGCGGCTCGGGCGGCGGAGGCGGCGGAGGCAAGCCGCCGACCGGGGGCGGCGGGAACACCGGGGGCAACAACCCCGGCGGCCACCGCATCACGCCGGCGCCGAAGTGGCACGGCAGCTCGGCGGGCCAGATGCGGCACCACCGCACCGACCCGCTGGACGTCAGCCACCTCACCCCGGAGCAGCAGCGCGATGCGCTCGTCCGGGAGACCCGGGACCTGGCGGACAAGGCCCGCAAGGCGAACCCGGACGACAAGAACGACCCCAAGCACAAGATCGACCTGGCCAAGACGCACTTCCCGCCCGGCACCAACCTGCTGGACGGGTCGTGCGCGGGCAGCCTGCTGCACGACGGGGTCGTCACCAGCCACACGAGCGCGACCAAAGGGGCGGGGCAGAAGTTCCCCGACCTGCACCCGGCCTTGGCCGACATCTACCAACAGGTGGAGGCCCAGATCCGCGCCAACGACGGCAAGCCGGGCGCGGGACACGGAAAGTGCGCGGAAGCCCACTTGGTGTCCGACCGGCTGCGCCGGCTCGACCCGGCCGGTACGTCCATCAGTACCGTTGACGACGTGCGCAAGGCCATGCGGGGAGCACAGATGTACACGGTGCAGATCGGCAACCAGGTCCAGCCGACCCCCCTTGCGCACGGCCAGTACAAGGAGCCGTGCAGATCCTGCAGGATCGCACTCGACATGGCGGGCATCACCGCCTTCACCGGATGAGGGAGCTTTCGTGCCGCGTGTGGAAACGCCGGAGGACGTCGACGCCTGGTTCAGGGACTACGGCTGGTTCCCCGGACGGAACGTCGCCGACGAGGTACCGGCGATGATCGAGAAGATCATGGGGGAATACCGGGACAGGGGATTCCCCGTCGAGCCCTTCGAAACTGCGATCGCCTTCCTCACCGAGCACGGCGGGCTGCGTGTCACGATCGACGCAAGCCGCGATGACCACCTGTACTTCACCCCGTGGCTGGGCTACGCGTCGACTCCCTCCGACGTGGCCGAGCTCAGCAGCGGCCTCGGGGTACGCCTGTTCCCGATCGGCATCGACAGCTCCGAAGGATCCCCGATCCTCATCGACGAACGGGGCCGGTTCTTCTACATCCACGACACGGGCATCTACTACATGGGCGCCGACAAGTACGAGGCCATGATCAGCCTCGGCAACCCGCCCATGGAGGACGCGGAGGACTACTTTGTCTGACCTGGTCCCCGGCACGGCCGCTTCCCTGCTCATCCAGGGCACGATCGTCAGCCACACCAACCTCGCCGGCGACGGCGAGCCGCACCTGCACCCGGCCGTGCAGGAGTTCTTCGATGCGCTCCCGCCCGCCGAGCGGGAGCCCTTCCTCGGCTACTGCGCCGAGTCCGCCCTGGTCTCCGACCAGCTCTACGCACTCGACGAGCAGCGCGGGGACGGCCGGACCACCACCCTGGACGAAGCGCTCCCGCACTTCGCGGGGGCGGCGGTCATGGCGCGCAAGATCCGCCCCGAGGGCGACCCCGAGCACGGCACGGAGGCCCCGATCTGCCGTTCCTGCACCGCTCTGCTCAAGGCGCTGGGCATCACCGTCATCCATGACCGCTGACATAGTCCTCAGCAAGCCCACCGACGCACTGGCCCGGGCCGGCTGGCGCCCGGGCCGGGACGCCGGCGACAACGCCATGCTGGCCATCCTGCGGACCGCCGCCGTCGGACAGTGGACCCTCTTCCCCGCCGCCGAGCGGGCCATCCGCGAGTTCCACGGGCTGCGGATAGCGCCCTCCCCCGGCGGGGGCCGCGAGGTCGCCGCGACCGGCTGCCTGGTGGACCCGCAGGAGGCCCGTTACGCCGGACCGCCGCTGACCCGGCTCGGAGGCGCCCTCGGCGTCCGGCTGTTCCCGTTCGGCCGCACCGACTACGAGGCCCCCCTGGCCGTGGACGAGGAGGGCCGGCTGTTCACGCTGGGCGTGGGCGGGGCGTGGCTGCTCGGCGAGACCGCCCGCGAGGGGCTGATCGGGCTGGCCGAGGGCGTCCTGCCCGTACGGCTGCGCTCCCGCGAGCGGCTCTGGCCGCTGGCCGGGATGCCGGCCGACCTCGCCGCGGCCGTGCGGGCCGCCCTGGTCGCCGTGTACGTCCTGCACCGCACGGGGGTCTTCAGCGCCCGCGCGCTGCGCCTGCGGGTCACCACCCTGCGCGGCGTCGGCGTGCTCGCGCTGGACGAGACCTATCCGCTGCTGCCGGGCCGGCTCGACACGAGCGCGGAGCCCCTCACCCGGGCCATGGCGGACGGGCTCGCGGCCGCGGGCCTGTCCCCGCACGGCTGCGAACTGGCCCTCGGCGTCCCCGCCCCGGCCGGCACCACGGGCCCCCTGGCCACGCTGGAGTGCGCGATCACCCTGGGCGGCCCGGCCGGCCGGCCCACCCTGACCCTGTCGGCCCCCATGGGCGCCTCCATCGGCCGCGCCGCCGGGGTCCTCGACGCCTGCGAGCAGGCCTTCACCTCCTGGGCAGCCCGCCAGTGAGGCCCCCCGCCCCCTGGCCCGAGGTGGCGGCCTGGCTGCGCAGCGGGGGCTGGTGGCCGGGCCGGGAGCAGAAGGAGGAGGCCCTGCGGGACGAGCTCGCCCGGGACCTCGGGAGGCGGCTGTTCCCCGTCGGGTACGAGGCGGGCGAGGCCGGCATCGTGCTGTCTGATGCGGCGCGACGAGGATCCGATCGACGCCTTCTACGTGCCGCGGCCCGGCCCCGGCCACGGCCCGGCCCCCGCCCCGGGGGTGCCGGGGCAGGGGCCGTAGGAGAGGGTCCTCGGGGAGGCCGGGGGGGTTACGCGACGGTGCCCGAGGCCTTGACCTTGATGTCGGACTTGGTGGCGCCCGAGCGGGAGCCCAGGGACTCGATCTTCTTGACCAGGTCCTCACCCTCGACGACCTCGCCGAAGACCACGTGCTTGCCGTCCAGCCACGGGGTGACGACCGTGGTGACGAAGAACTGCGAGCCGTTGGTGTTCCTGCCCGCGTTCGCCATCGACAGCAGGAACGGGCGGTCGTGCTTCAGCGTGAAGTTCTCGTCGTCGAACTCCCCGCCCCAGATGCTCTTGCCACCCGTGCCGTTGTGGTTGGTGAAGTCACCGCCCTGGAGCATGAACTCCGGGATGACCCGGTGGAACGGCGAGCCGGCGTAGCCGTAGCCGTGCTGGCCGGTGGCCAGCTCGCGGAAGTTCTGGGCCGTCTTCGGGACCACGTCGTCGAAGAGGCGGAAGACGATGCGGCCGGCGTCCTGGCCGTCGATGCTGATGTCGAAGTAGACGTTGCTCGTGTCGCTCATGGGCACCATCCTGTCACCCACAGCGCGCGGCGGGGCCCCGGACCCCCACCGCGCGTGCCGTCACGTCCTCACGCCGTGCGGGTGCCCGTGCCCTTCGCCGCGTCCAGCGCGTACACGCAGCGGTCCTTGCTGCACGCGTACACCACGCCCGCCTCCGCCACCGGGGAGCCGGTGATCTCGCCGCCCGTGGCCAGCTTCCAGCGCAGCTGCCCGCCCGCCGCGTCCAGCGTGTACAGGCAGGAGTCGGCCGAGCCGAAGTGCACCCGGCCGTCGGCCACCGCCGGCGAGCCCGTGATCTCGCCGCCCGCGGCGAACCGCCACTTGGGGGTGCCGGTCACCGCGTCCAGCGTGTACACCGCGCTGCCCGCGCCCAGGTGGACGCTGCCGCCCGCGACGATGACCGGTTCGGCCGAGGGCCGCGGCTCGGTCGCGATCCGCCATCGGTCGCTGCCGGTGGCCGCGTCCAGGGCGTACACGGTGCCCAGGTAGTCGGCCAGGTAGACCCCGCCGCCGGTGACGGCCGGCCCCGGGGCGAAGGTCGGCGGGGCCATGAAGACCGCGGGCGCCTCGAAGTGCCAGCGCACCCGGCCGGAGGCCCGGTCGATCGACAGCACCCGGGTGCCGGCCGCCACGTACACGTTGCCGTCGGCGGCCGGGGTGACCCGCACCGGGACGTTCCCGCAGGACGCGGCGTCGCCGATCGGGTACGACCAGGCCTCGCGGGCGGTCCGGGCGTCCAGGGCCTTGAGCCGGGCGTCCTGCCAGACGTAGACGTAGCCGTCGGCCAGCACCGGCGCGGCCTCGACCGTCTCGAAGTCGGTCTGCGCCCCGGTCAGCTCCCACAGCTTCTGCCCGCTGGACGCCTCCCAGCCCTGCACCCCGCCGCCGCGGGTGGCGGTGACCACCGTGCCGCGCTCGGCCCGCAGCGCGTACACCCACGCGTCGGTGGCCAGCCGCCAGCGCTCGGCGCCGTCCTGGGCGTCCAGGGCGTACAGGGACGGGCCGTCGGAGGCGTGGATCCGGCCGTCGGCGACCGCCATGGACCAGGCCACGTCCCGGGTCTTGAACTGGCGCCGGCCGCTGCCGACATCCAGGGCGTGCACCTCGAAGGAGGTGACGTAGAGCAGGTCTCCGGCCACGGTCGGGGTGCCCCAGACCTCGTTCGACATCCGGAACCGCCACGGCCGCCAGCGCCCGCTGTCGGGCGCCGGGCCCGGCCGGGGCACCGTCAGCGCGCCCGGGGCGCCCTGCGGGGCGCTCTGGGAGGCCGCGGCGCCGCCCGGCGGGCGGACCCAGCCGGTGGCCGCGTCCACGCCCGGCAGCACCGCGGCGGCCGCGGCCCGCGGCCCGGGCCCGATCGGGACCGGGGAGCCGCCCAGCCGGACGGGCTCGCCCGGCGCCGGGGACCCGACCGGCGGGTAGTCCGGGCGCGGCGGTACGGCCGTACGGCCGCCGCTGCCACCGCTGCGGGGGTCGCCGTGGGCGCCGCCGCCGCGCGGCGGCGGTGTGTCGGGCCGCGGCCGCCGGTGCGTGCCCTGCCCACCACCGGCCCCGCCGGCCCCGCCCTGCCCGCCGACGCCGCCGCCCGCGGCCACCGTGCCCGTACGGCCGCCGGCCCGGCGCGCCTCGATCATGGCGACGGCCCGCGTGGGCAGCCACGCCGAGGCCGTGCCGCTGTCGTCGCCCGCCGCGAACAGGTGCGGGGCGAGCTGCGCCTGGAGGTCGGCCGGTGTGGGCCGGGCGGTGGCGTCCATCTGCATGCAGGAGTCGATCAGCGGACGCAGCTCGTCCGGCAGACCCTCCAGGTTCGGTCCCTCGCGCAGCAGCATGAAGACCGTCTCCACCGGGTTGGCCCCGTGGTACGGCGGGTGCCCGGTGGCCGCGAAGACCAGGGTGGAACCGAGCGAGAAGACGTCACTGGCGCCCTTGACGCTGCGCGAGTCCTTGGCCTGCTCGGGCGACATGTAGGCGGGGGTGCCGACGGCGACGTTGGTCATGGTCAGCCGGGTGTTGGAGACACCGCTGGCGATACCGAAGTCGATCACCCGCGGGCCGTCCTCGACCACCAGCACGTTGGACGGCTTGAGGTCGCGGTGGACCAGGCCGGCCTGGTGGATGGACTGCAGCGCCTCGGCGATGCCGGCCGCCAGCCAGCGCACGGCCTGCGCGGGCATCGGCCCGCACTCGTTGACGATCTCCTCCAGGGAGGGCGCCGGCACGTACGCGGTCGCCAGCCACGGCACGGCCGCCCGCGGGTCGGCGTCCACGACGGCGGCGGTGTAGAACCCGGACACCGCCCGGGCCGCCTCCACCTCCCGTGTGAAACGGACCCGGAAGAGCTGGTCCTCGGCGAGCTCGGTCCGTACCGTCTTGATCGCGACCCGCCGGCCGGACGCCGACCGTGCGAGATAGACCAGCCCCATGCCGCCGGCGCCGAGCCGTCCCAGCACCTCGAAGGGGCCGATCCGTCTCGGGTCGTGCTGCGTCAGCTGCTCCACCACTCGCCTCACACCTCCCCGTACGGACCCGTGCCGGGCCCGCCACAACAGCCCGTGCAGCGTCTCACTCCCGGGCGCCGCCCGGGGTCGCGCAACCCCGATTCTGTCAGGCCTTCCCGCCCTCGGGTTCCTGGAGCAGGGCGAAGGCGGCCCCCTGATTGTCGGCCACCACCGCGATCCGCCCGTAGGGGGTGTCGAAGGGGTCGGCCGTGACCCGTCCACCCAGGCGCCGTACGTCCGCGGCGGCCCGGTCGCAGTCCGGGACCGCGAAGTACACCAGGAAGTGCGCGGGCATGGCCTCGGGGAACGCGTCGGTGATCAGGCTACGGCCCAGGACCGCCGTTTCGGGACCCGGCACGCTGCCCGGCGGGGACCAGGTGCGGTATTCGGTGCCCGCGTCGTCCTGGTCCTGGGGGACGTAGCCGAAGACGGTGGCGTAGAAGACGTCCACGGCGTCCCGGGCCCGGGTGTACAGCTCGCTCCAGCAGTACGTGTACGGCTCCATGCTGGCCTCGAAGCCGTGGTGGGTGCCGGGCTGCCACAGCCCGAACACCGCCCCGCCCGGGTCCGCGGCCATGGCCGCGACGCCGTACGGGCCGACGGGCATGGGGTCCATGACCATCTGGCCGCCCGCGGCCCGGATCCGGGCGGCGGCGGCGCGGGCGTCGGCGGTGTACAGGTACACGCCCCACACGGTGGGCATGCGCCCGTCGGGCTTGGGGGCGAGGGCGGCGACGTTGCGGCCGTCGCGGTAGGCCTGGGTGTAGCCGCCGTACTGGGCGGAGCTGTCCGCGAAGGTCCAGCCGAAGAGCTCGCCGTAAAACCGCTTGCCCGCCTCGACGTCCGGGAGCGAGGCGTCGACCCAGCAGGGCGTGCCTTCTGCGAATGCGGCCATGGCCCGGTCCTTCCGTTCTGCGGGCGAGTGGCACGGTATGCGCCCTCCCGCCATGATCTGCCCCCATATTGTCCACAGCCTGTTGACAGGCCTGTTCGGGGGACCCCGCCGCAGGCCAGGGCATGCATAGCCCCATTTGCATGCGGCCGAATCGCGCCCCGATCACCCCTCGGTAAGCTGACGGCATGACAGGACAAGTACGCACCGTCGACGGCCGCGTCGCCGGCCGGCGCGGTCAGGCGACGCGGCAGAAGCTGCTCGACTGCCTCAGCGAGATGCTCAGCACCTCGCCGTACCGCGACGTCAAGGTCATCGACGTCGCCCGGAAGGCCGGCACCTCGCCCGCGACCTTCTACCAGTACTTCCCGGACGTCGAGGGCGCCGTCCTGGAGATCGCCGAGCAAATGGCCGCCGAGGGCGCGCAGTTGACGATGCTCGTCGAGGGGCGCTCGTGGGTCGGCAAGTCCGGTTGGCTGGCCGCCGAGGAACTCGTCGAGGGATTCCTGGACTTCTGGCGCCGCAACGACGCCATCCTGCGCGTCGTGGACCTCGGCGCGGCCGAGGGCGACAAGCGGTTCTACAAGATCCGCATGAAGATCCTGAACTCCGTCACCAACTCCCTCTCGGCGTCGATGCAGGAGCTCCAGGGCAAGGGCAAGCTCGACAAGGACCTCAGCCCCGCCGCCATCGCGGGCTCGCTCGTCGCGATGCTCGCCGCGGTGGCCTCGCACCAGAAGGGGTTCCAGACCTGGGGCGTGAAGCAGGCCGAGCTCAAGCCGAACCTGGCGCTGCTCGTGCACCTGGGCATGACGGGCAAGAAGCCCACCAGGTAACGGCGGACCCGGCCCCGGGTCCGCCGTCGCCCGGCCGGCGCGTCAGCCGCGCCCGGGGGCGGATCAGCGCCGCGTCAGCCGCACCGCGGGACGGATCGGCGCCGCGTCAGCCCCGCCCCGGCCGGATCAGCGCCGCTCCAGCCGGAACAGCCGGATCTCGCGTGCGATCCGCGCCTGGTACGTCGCGTACGGCGGCCAGAACCGCAGCACCGCGTCCCACGCCGCCGCGCGCTCCGCGCCCTGGAGCAGCCGGGCCCGGACGGCGATGTCCTGCCCCTTCCAGCTCACGGCCGCGTCCGGGTTCTTGAGCAGGTTCGCGGTCCAGGCCGGATGGCCGGGCCGGCCGAAGTTGGACCCGATCAGGATCCAGCTCCCCCCGCCCTCCTCGGGCATGCACGCCAGCGGTGTGGTGCGCGGCTCGCCCGTCCTCGCGCCCTTGGCGGTGAGGATCACCCCGGGCAGCATCTGGGCGCTCAGCAGGACCTTCCCCCGGGTCAGCCGGTGCACGGCCTTGTCCAGGGCCGGGACGACGTGCGGGGCGACCTTGGCGAACAGCCGGGTCGAGGACACCTTCTGCATCAGCTTGACGCCGGGCACGGCCATCAGAGCACCACCCTCTCGCGGGGGACGTCGGTACGGGAGGCGGCCGTGGAGGCCGCGGCGGCCGCGGCGGCGGAGGAGGCCGCGCCGAGGAACAGCCCCGCGCGGTCGGCGGCGTGCGCCCGCAGCCGGTGCACAGGTCCGAAGAGCAGTTCGTCGGCCGCCGCCCGCTTGAAGTACAGGTGCGCCTCGTGCTCCCAGGTGAAGCCGATCCCGCCGTGGAGCTGGATCGCCTCGCCGGCGCACTGCCGCAGCGCCTCCAGCGCCTGGGCGAGCGCCAGCGGGCCCTGCTCGGGGTCCCAGGCCGCGTAGTACGCCGCCGAACGGGCCGCCTGGAGCTGCACGTAGAGGTCGGCCAGCCGGTGCTTGACCGCCTGGAACGAGCCCACGGCCCGGCCGAACTGCTCGCGCCGGCCGACGTACTCCACCGTCCGGGCCAGCGCCTGCCCGGCCGCGCCCACGGCCTCGGCGGCGAGCACGGCGGCGGCGGTCCGGCCGGTGGCGGCCAGGGCCGGGAGCACGTCGGCCGCCTCCGCGCCGAGCAGCTCGGCGGGTACGTCGCGCAGCTGGACCCGGCCCTGCGCCCGGGTCTCGTCCAGCGAGGTCTGCCGGCTCCGCACCAGGCCGGGCACGGCGGACGCGGGGGATGCGGCGGCAGCGGTACCGGTGTCGGCCCGGCCGTCGGCGGCGGCCCCACCGCGGGCGTCGGCCCGGGCATCGGCGGCGGCCTCACCGCGGGCGTCGGCCCGGGCATCGGCGGCGGCCTCACCGCGGGCGTCGGCGCGGGCGTCGGCGGCGGCCCCACCGCGGGCGTCGGCGCGGGCGTCGGCGGCGGCCTCACCGCGGGCGTCGGCGCGGGCGTCGGCGGCGGCCCGTACGAGGAACAGTGCGGTCCGGCTGCGGGCGAAGCCGCCCGTGTGGGCGGCGACCAGCAGCAGCCCGGCCCGGTGCCCGTCGAGCACCTGGGCGGCCTCGCCGTAGAGCCGCCAGCCGTCCTCGGTGCGACGGGCCTGCACTCCCCCGGCCCGGCCGCCGCCGGCCCAGTCGCCGCCGGTGTTCTCGCCGGTCAGGGCGAGGGCGGTAGCCAGCGCGGTGCCGGGCACGGCGAGGGCGGCGGTGAGCGAGCCGTCGGCGAGCCGCGGCAGCAGCTCCGTCCGCTGGGCGGGGGTGCCCAGGGCCGCGACCAGCGGCGCCACCAGCACGGCCGTGGCCAGCAGCGGTGAGGGCAGCAGCGCCCGCCCGGTCTCCTCGCAGGCCAGCACCAGGTCGGCCGGGGAGCAGCCGACCCCGCCGTACTCCTCGGCGACCGCGATCCCGGGCAGGCCCAGGGCCTGGGCGAGCTGCTGCCACAGCGCGGTGTCGTAGCCGGCGTCGGTCCGTACGGCTGCCTTGACCTGGTCCGGTCCGCAGCGCTTGGCCAGGATCTCGCGCAGGGTGCGGCGCATCTCGTCCTGCTCCGCGGTGAAGGCGGCGTCCATCGCGCTCCTCCTCATATCTGACGGCGCGTCATGTTAGGCCGGTGCCGTACGGAAGCCCAGAGGGCGGGCGGGCCGGGTTCCCATCCGGCGGGACGGGCCGGCGCCGGAGGGGGCATGGGTTCGCACGTCAATCTGATGTACCGTCAGATTCATGCCTGAACCCACGCCCCGCCGCAAGGTCGCTGTCGTCGGCGTCGCCCTCTCGGACTGCGGCAAGGTCGACGGCCCGACCCCGTACGCCCTGCACGCCCAGGCCGCCCGCCGCGCCCTGGCCGACTCGGGCCTGGACCGCTCGGTGATCGACGGCTTCGCCTCCGCCGGGCTCGGCACGCTGGCCCCGATCGAGGTCGCCGAGTACCTGGGGCTGCGCCCCGCCTGGGTGGACTCCACCTCGGTCGGCGGCTCCACCTGGGAGGTCATGGCCGCCCACGCGGCCGACGCCATCGCGGCCGGCCATGCCAACGCCGTCCTGCTCGTCTACGGCTCCACCGCCCGGGCCGACATCAAGGCCCGCCGGCGCACCTCCAACCTCTCCTTCGGCGCCCGCGGCCCGCTCCAGTTCGAGGTCCCGTACGGCCACACCCTGGTGGCCAAGTACGCGATGGCGGCGCGGCGGCACATGCACGCGTACGGCACCACCCTGGAGCAGCTCGCCTCGGTGGCCGTCCAGGCCCGGGCCAACGCCGCGACCAACCCCGACGCGATGTTCCGCGACCCCCTCACGGTGGAGGACGTCCTCTCCGCCGAGATGATCGCCGACCCCTTCACCAAGCTGCACTGCTGCATCCGCTCCGACGGCGGCTGCGCGGTGCTGCTCGCCGCCGAGGAGTACGTGCCCGACATCGCCAAGGCCCCGGTGTGGGTGCTCGGTTCCGGGACCGCCGTCTCGCACACCACCATGTCCGAATGGCCCGACTTCACGGTGTCCCCGGCCGCCGCCTCCGGCCGGCAGGCCTTCGCCCGGGCCGGGCTGACCCCGGCCGACGTGGACCTCGCCCAGATCTACGACGCCTTCACCTACATGACCCTGGTGACCCTGGAGGACCTGGGCTTCTGCGCCAAGGGCGAGGGCGGGGCCTTCGTGGAGAAGGGCCGGCTGCTGCGCGACGGGGAGCTCCCGGTCAACACCGACGGCGGCGGGCTGTCCGCCTGCCACCCCGGCATGCGCGGGCTGTTCCTCCTGGTCGAGGCCGTCCGCCAGCTCCGCGGCGAGGCGGGCGAGGGCCAGGTCCGCAAACGGGGCGGCCGGCTGCCCGAGGTCGCGGTGGCCTCGGGCACGGGCGGCTGGTTCTGCTCCTCGGGGACGGTCCTCCTGGGACGCGGGTAGGCGGTGCCCACGGTCGGGACGGACGGTGCGCACGGGTCGGCCGGGACAGTGCCCACGGCTCGGCCGGGACGGTGCCCACGGCTCGGCCGGGACGGTGCCCACGGCTCGGCCGGGACGGTGCCCACGGCTCGGCCGGGACGGTGCCCACGGGTCGGGACGAGTTATCCACAGGCCTGTCGGGGGTGCTCGGGGCTGCCGTACCGTCCTCGGCATGAACACCTATGAAGCTACTGCCGCTTGGCAGATGGTCATCGACCGGGACGACCTCGCGCGCACCGAGCTGATCGGTGTGTCCGTCCCCGAGGTCGCGGAGGGCGAGGTGCTGCTGCGGGTGGACCGCGTCGGCCTCACCGCCAACAACGTCACCTATGCCGTCCTCGGCACGTCCGTCCGCTACTGGGACTTCTTCCCCACCCGCGAGGGCTGGGGCGTGGTCCCCGTGTGGGGCTTCGCCGAGGTCGTCGCCTCCCGGGCGGCCGGTGTCGAGCCGGGCAGCCGGGTCTACGGCTACCTGCCGTCGGGCAGCCACCTGCTGGTCCGCGCGGGCGGCGTGGACGCCCGCGGCTTCCGGGACGACAGCCCGCACCGGGCGGACCTCCCCTCGGTCTACAACCACTACACCTTCACCGCCACCGACCCGCTCCACGACCCGGACCGCGCGGACCTGCGGATCCTGTACCAGCCCCTGTTCTGGACCTCCTTCATGCTGGCCGACCAGGTCGTCGACCAGGAGGGGTGGGGCGCCGACCAGGTGGTGCTGTCCTCCGCGTCGAGCAAGACGGCGTACGGCACCGCCTTCCTGCTCAAGGGGCGGGGCCGGGAGGTGGTGGGGCTCACCTCCCGGGGCAATGTCGCCTTCACCGAGGGCCTCGGCTGCTACGACCGGGTGTCGGCCTACGAGGACCTGGCCGGACTCCCGTCCTCGCGGCCGACGCTGTTCCTCGACTTCGCGGGCGACAGCGGCGTCACCGAGCGGCTGCGCGGCCACCTCGGCAGCGCCCTGGTGCACGGCCTGCGCATCGGCGTCACCCATCAGCAGGGCGGTTTCTTCGCGGCGGGCTCCGGCGCGGACGCCACGTTCTTCGCCCCCGAGCAGATACGCAAGCGGGCCAAGGACTGGGGCCCCCAGGAGCTGAACCGCCGGCTGGCCGCGGGCTGGCAGGAGTTCACGTCGGCCGTCGTGAAGTGGGTCGAGGTGGTGCACGGCGAAGGCGCACGGGCGCTGGAGGAGACCTGGCGCGAGGTCCAGGCCGGGCGCACTTCGCCGCGCACCGGCCACGTCCTGGCCCTCTAGGCCGTCTCCTTCTTGCCATGTGCGGCCCCGGACACAGCGCGGGTAGTGGGGGCTGGCCCCACCTTCGATCGGCCGGACAGCCGGATGGCCCGGTACCTTCCGTGTCGGCGACGGTGGGGCGGTACCCAGCAAGCCGCCCACAGAGAAGGCAAAGTCGTGCGCATCGTCACAGCCACCGCCGTAGCCCTGGCCCTCGTCGGTGCAGCCGCACCAGCCGCCACCGCCCACCAGCCGGCCACTGAAGGAATCTGGCGCACCGACGGCTACGGCACTGTGCTGTCCCTCCGGAACGGAACTCTCCAGGAGTACCAGACCACTGCCGTCAGCTGCGTCGCGGGCGACACCGCGCAGCAGACCGGCCCCGGCACTTACTCCACGTCCGAAGGCACCGTCCTCACCCTGCGCACCCGCGGGGACCGCGACCGCGCATCCCTACGCCTGGACGGCGATGTCGGCGAACGGAACCTGCGCCGGATGACGGAGCTGCCCGATGCCTGCACGCGCTCCGCCCCCGGGGGACCGCTCGCCTCCTTCGACATCTTCTGGCGGTCCTTCGAGGAGAACTACCCCTTCTTTGCCGCCAAGGGCATCGATTGGCACGCGGTACGCGACCGGTACCGGCCCACGGTCCACGACGGGACGACCCCGGACGAACTCTTCGCCGTCTTCAGCGAGATGGTCGAGCCGCTCCACGACGCCCATGTCGCCGTCTTCGATGTCGACGCCGACCGCAACGGCATTCCCGACCGCGCCTTCGCACAGGTTCGCCCCGGCACCGTCCCGCCCGACGGGAAGCTCGACGCCAAGGTCAAGAAGTTCGTGGTGGAGCGTGACCTCAAGGACGCTCGGAACCTCCAGGACTTCGCCGCCGGGCGGATCACCTACGCCGACCTCCCCGGCAGGAACGGCTACCTTCGTATCTCCGGCTTCGGCGGCTACGCGGGCGACAAGGCCTCCTACGCCGCCGAACTGGCCGAGCTCGACAAGGCGCTGGACACGATCCTCGACCAGGAGCGCACCCGGCACCTGAAGGGCCTGGTCATCGATCTGCGGATCAACGGCGGCGGCTTCGACGCCATGGGGCTCCACCTCGCCGGGAGGCTGACCGAGGCCCCCTACCTCGCCTATGCCAAGCGGGCTCGCAACGATCCCGCGGACCCCACCCGGCACACGCGTCCGCAGCCCTTGTACGTCACGCCCGCCCAGGGCCCCCGCTACACCGGGCCGGTCGCCGTACTGACCGGCGGCTCCACCACCAGCGCGGGAGAGACCTTCACCCAGGCTCTCATGGACCGGCCCGGGCGAACCGTGAGGATCGGTCAGCCCACGCAGGGCGTCTTCTCGGACGTCATGGTGCGCAAGCTCCCCAACGGCATGTCGGTCTGGCTGCCGAACGAGGAGCTGCTGAACCGGTCGGGCAGCACCTTCGACGGCGCGGGCATCCCGCCACACCTCACCGAGCCGGTCTTCACCACGGAGGAGTTCGACCGGAACAAGGACTCGGCCTTCGACCGGGCCCTGAAGGTTCTCCGCGGCTGGTGATCTGAGTCGGTCTCCGACTCAGATCACCAGCCCCGCTCCGCCCCCGCGCCCAGGTCGTAGGCGGTGCCGGTGGTCACCGCGTGGAGCTTGTCGGGGTTGGCCACGTTGTGGATCGTCGTGATGCGGCCGTCGGCGTCGAAGTCGAAGGTGACGGTCGCGATCACGCGGTCCGGGCCACTGAAGACGATGCCCGGCGCGCCGTTGAGCGTGACGAGTTCCGCCTTCATGTCGACCGGGGCGACGCCCTGGTAGGTGACGCTGCCGATGCGGGCGAACCAGCCCGCCACCGTGGTCGCGCCGACCACCGGGAGCAGCGCCTGGCGGACCTTGCCGCCGCCGTCGGTCCACAGCGTGACGTCCGGTGACAGCAGTTCCATCAGGGCGTTGACGTCCCCGCCGGTCGCCGCGGCGAAGAAGCGCTCGGTGGCGGCCCGTTGGCGGGAGGGGTCGGCGGCGAAGCGGGGGCGGCGGGCCCGGACGTGCTCCCGCGCGCGGTGGGCGGCCTGGCGGACGGCGGGCTCGGAGCGTTCCACGGCCTCGGCGATCTCGGCGTGGCTGAAGGCGAAGACCTCCTTCAGCACGAACACCGCCCGCTCCAGCGGGCTGAGCGACTCCAGCACCACCAGCATGGCCATCGACACCGACTCGGCGTCCACCGCCGCCTCGGCCACGTCCGGCTCGGTGAGGACCGGCTCCGGCAGCCAGGGGCCCACGTACGCCTCCCGTTTGGCGCGGGTGGACCGCAGCCGCTCCACGGCGAGGTGGGACACGATCCGGGTCAGGTACGCCTTGGCGTCGGCCACCTGGGAGCGGTCGGCGGCCGACCACTTGAACCAGGCGTCCTGCACCGCGTCCTCGGCGTCCGCCGCCGTGCCCAGCAGCCGGTAGGCCACGGAGAAGAGCAGGCCGCGGTGCCGGTCGAAGACCTGCTGGTCGGGGTGATGGGCCGCGAGCGGCGCGCCGCTCATCGGGCCTCGCCGCCGCGGATCCGGGTGAACCGGCCGCCGCGCGGCCAGAACGCGCCCGAGGCGGGCATCTTCTTCATACGGCCGTAGGTCGGCCAGGGAGCGGCGGTCACCGTCTCCTTGTACCGGACGGCGAGCCGGCCCGTCAGGCAGAACCGGCGCGGGCTGTCGTCGGGGTGGGTGAACTGCACCACCGCGTCGTTGCGGCCCAGGCTGACCGGCGTGTGGTAGTAGCCGAAGCGGAACGGCTTGGGCCGCTTGCCGTCCAGGACCCGCAGCACGGACAGCGCCGCGTGCACCCCGGTCGGCATGCCGCCCTGGCAGGTCCCGTGCATCACCCCGTAGCGCTGGCGGACCGCCGCCGCGTCCCCGACGGCGTAGACCTCCGGGTGGGACACCGACCGCAGCGTGGGGTCGGTGAGGATCCGGCCGCGCTCGTCCACGGCGAACCCGGCGGCGGCGGCCAGCGGGGACACGTGCGTCCCGCTGGTCCACAGCACCGCGTCGGCGTCGAGGACCTGCCCGTCCGCGAGCGCCACCCCGCCGGGCCGCACCTCGACCACCTCGGCCCCGGCGCGGACCCGCACGCCCAGCCGGCCGAGCGCGGCCCGGACGTACGCCCGCGCCTTCGGGTTCATGGCGGCGCCGGGCTCCTGCCGGCCCAGCAGGACCACGTCCAGTTCCGGGTGCCGCTCGGCGATCTCCGCGGCCGACTCGACCCCGGTCAGGCCGCTGCCGCAGACCACGACCGTGCCGCCGCCGGCCGCGGCGAGCCGGCCGAGGCGGTCGGCCAGCAGTTCGGCGTCCCGGGCCCCGTCCAGGGCGTACGCGTGGTCCTCGGCCCCCGGCACCGCCGAGCGGTCGGCCACGCCGCCCAGGCCGTGGACCAGGGTGTCGTAGGGCAGCGCGTAGGCGTCGTCGATCCGCACGGTCCTGGCGTCGGCGTCGATCGCCGTCACCCAGCCGCGCACGAAGCGCGCGCCCGTGCCCTCCAGCAGGTCCGGGATGCTGAGCTCGGCCGTCCGCTGCCCGGTCGCCGTCAGGTGCAGCCGCATCCGCTCGGTGAACCGTTCCTGCGCGTTGACCACGACCACCTCCACGTCCGCCCGCCCCCGGGTCCTGGCCGCGAGCTGCATCGCCGCGGACAGCCCGGCGTAGCCGGCGCCCAGGACCACCACGCGGTGCGGACCGGCCGCACCTGCGGCGGCCGCCGTGCCCGCCGAGTCGACCGCGTTCGCCGTGCCGGCCGCGTTCGCCGTGCCGGCCGTGGCCGCCGCGTTCACCGTGCCGGCCGTGGCCGCCGCGTCCGCCGTGCCGGCCGTGGCCGCCGCGTCCGCCGTGCCGGCCGTGGCCGCCGCGTTCACCGTGGCCGCCGCGTCCGCCTGCTGCTGGGCGCTCATGATGGGTGCCTCCCTCGTCGTCCTTGCGTGCTGACGACCACCGGACGCGAGCAGGGCGCCGATTCGTGACACGGGGCGCGGTGTGACGTGCGCCACCCCGTTCACCAGGGGCGGGCCAGGGGCTGCCCGGAGGGGGCGAGCGGGATCGTGCGGGGCGTGTGGTCCACGTCCACCAGGACGATCCGGTCCGGGCCGTCCCACCTCGCGTCGAGGACGCCCTTGCCCGGGTCCCCGTCGGTGTACGTGGCGACCGGCCAGCGGCGGGCCGTCGGGAAGGAGCCCTGGTCGACGTGGATGCGCCAGACCGGGTGGAACAACGGCGAGGTCCGCTCCACCACCAGGCGGCGCGCCACGCCGCCCGGGGCCGGGACGTCGTACTCCCGCATCGGGAACGGGTCCGCGAGCACCCCGAGCGTCGGCGGCGCGGTCACGCCCATCACGGTGGCCGCCACCAGCCCCACCGCCGCGGCCTGGCGCACCGCCTGCCGGCGCGAGCGCAGCATGACCGCCCCGGCCAGGGCGAGCCCGGCCGACACCCCCAGCAGCACCGGCCGGTCGGCCTCCGCGACCAGTACCGGCCCCCCGGGCC
The DNA here is from genome assembly GCF_003949795.1 of Streptomyces sp. WAC06614. GTDB lineage: Bacteria > Actinomycetota > Actinomycetes > Streptomycetales > Streptomycetaceae > Streptomyces. Next base: position 2,594 of record NZ_RPRY01000033.1, on the reverse strand, counting down.
GGTCCAGCAGCGCCGCCGCCACCGCCACGACCAGCAGCCCCCCGGTCAGGGCGAACAGGGCCCCGGCTGCGGCCCCGGCCGCCCGTGTGCCGCGCGTGTCCCTGCCCGTGCCCGTCTCGTCCATGCCCGGAAACCTAGTCCACCCGGTACGGGCCGATGGTGTTCGATGGCGGTATGAGCAGCCAGGAGCAGCCCCTCGACGACTTCCACGCCGCCCTGCGCGCCGCGCGCGTGTGGGACATCGACCTCCCGCGGTTCGACCCGGCCGGCGCCCCCGCCGACCCGGTCGCCCTGTTCCACGAGTGGTTCGTGCACGCCGCGAAGGCGGGCCAGCCGGAGCCGCACACCATGTCCCTGGCCACCGCGGACGCGGCCGGCCGGCCCGACGTGCGGACGCTGATGCTGCACGACGCGGACGCCCGCGGCTGGCACTTCGCCTCGCACTCCACCAGCGCCAAGGGCCGCCAGCTCGCCGCCCGCCCGCAGGCGGCGCTCGGCTTCTACTGGCCCGCCGTCGCCCGCCAGGTACGGATCCGGGGCCGGGTCACCGACCTCGGCGCCGAGGCCGGCCGCGCCGAGCTGGCCGTCCGCTCGCGCGGCGCTCTGGCCGCCGCGCTGACCGGCCGCCAGAGCGAGGTGCTGGGCTCCGTGGAGGAGCTGGCCGAGGCCTCGGCCGCCGCCTGGGAGCGGGCCGGCACCGAGCCGGACGCCCCGGCCCCGACCTGGACGGCGTACGTACTGGAGCCGGCGGAGGTCGAGTTCTTCCAGGGCGATGCCCAACGCCGGCACGTCCGGCTGCGCTACCACCGGGCGGCCGACGGCGGCCCGTGGCAGCGGCAGCTCCTGTGGCCCTAGCCGGGCTCGGGCAGGGCCGAGCGCGCTCGGGCGGCTCCGGCCGGGCTCAGGCGGCGCGGCCGATGACGTGCCCGCCGTCGACCCGCAGGGCGTGGCCGGTGACGAACTCGGCGTCGGCCAGGTAGCGGACCGCGTCCGCGACCTCCGTCACCTCACCGACCCGGCCCAGCAGGTGGACCCCGCCGAACGCGTCCACGTCCGTGCCCTCGTGCAGCGGGGTGCGGATGATGCCGGCGGCCACCAGGTTCACGCGGATGCCGTCGGCGGCGAGTTCGGTCGCCAGACTGGTGGTCAGCGCGTGCACGCCGGCCTTGCTGATCACCGGCGCGGAGGCCGGCAGACCGGCCAGGGCGTGGTCGACGAGGACCGTGCCGATGTTCACGATGCTGCCCCGGCGCCCCTGCGCGCGCAGGTGCCGGACGAAGGCCTGGGTCGTGACGTAGGTGCCCTTGAGGTTGCCGGTCAGGAAGCCGTCGAGCTCCTTCTCGGTGACCTCGGTGAACGGCCGGGAGGCGAAGGTGCCGGCGTTGTTGACGAGCACGTCGGCACCCCCGAAGCGCTCCTGCGCCGCCTGGACCAGCGCCTCGCCGGTCCCCGCCTCGGCGATGTCCCCGGCGGCCCAGGCGGTGCGCTCCGGCCGGCCGAGCGCCGCGGCGGCCTCGGCCAGACGGCCGGCGTCCCGGCCGCCGAGGACGACGTTGGCCCCGTCCTCCAGGAAGGCCCGGGCGATGCCGAGGCCGATGCCGCTGGAGGAACCGGTGACGATGACGGTGCGGACGCTCATGGTGAACTGCCTTCTCAGGAGGGGGAGGACCGGACGGTTCGCCGGACACCTGCACCGTACGAGCGGATCAACTCATCACACCACGACCGATTTTGAAGCGTGTGATAATCCCCGCTTATGGATATGGACCTGCGCGACCTGGAACTCCTCGACGCCACCGCCGAGGCCGGTTCGCTGACCGCCGCCGCCGAACGGCTCTACGTCAGCCAGCCCGCGCTCAGCCAGCGGCTGACCCGCCTGGAGGACCGGCTCGGCATGCCCCTGTTCGAGCGGCGCGGCCGCCGGCTGGTGCCGAACGCGGCCGGGCGGCGCATGCTCATCGCCGCCCGGCACGTCCTGCACGAACTGGAGTCGGCGACCCGCGACCTGCGGGAGATGCGCGAGGGCCGCGAGCGCCGGGTGCGCTTCGCCGCGCAGTGCAGCACCACCTTCCCGTGGCTGCCGCCGGTGCTCCGGTCGTTCCGCGAGCGGGTGCCGGACGTGGAGGTGCGCATCGAGACGGTGCCCGACGACGCCCCCGTCCCCGCGCTGCTCGCCGACCGGGTGGACGTGGCCCTGGTGACCACGCCGGACCAGCAGATGGACCGGGTGGAACTGCTCCCGCTGTTCGAGGACGAGATGGTCGCCGTGGTGCCGGCCGGACATCCCTGGACCACCCGCCCGCACGTGACCGCCCGCGACTTCGAGGGCGCCCACCTGGTCCTGTACGACGTCTACGACCAGAACCGCATCCCCTCGATCCCGCTGCCCGTACCGCTGCGGGCCCGCCCCGCCCGGATCACCACCATGCCGCTGGTGACGGACCTGGTGATCGAGATGGTGGCGGGCGGCCAGGGCGTGACGGTCCTGCCCCACTGGGTCGCCGCCCCGTACACCGCCTCGCACGGCCTGGCCACGGTACGGATCGGCGCCCGGCCCCTGATCCGCACCTGGTACTGCGCCACCCGCCCCGGCC
>NZ_RPRY01000331.1 GCF_003949795.1 Streptomyces sp. WAC06614 | reverse complement strand
ACCGACCCCCACCCTGCTCCCGTTCCCCTTCTCCGGCACCCTCACCACCGGCTGCGTCGCCACCGTCCTCATCGGGGGCAGGCCCGCGGCCGTGGTCGGCTCCAAGGCCTTCAACGTGCCGCCCCACCTGCCGCCCACCCCACCCGGCGGAACGTTCCTGCGCCCGCCGGACAACAGCGGGACGGTGAGCGCCGGCAGCGCCACCGTGCTGATCGGCGGCAAGCCGGCCGCCCGGTCCGGCGACACCGTCCTCACCTGCAGCGACCCGGCCCCCGGCCCCAACGCCCGGATCACCTCCGCCGGCACCGTCCTGATTGGCTGACCACCACCCATGGCCCATGTGCTCCTCGTCGAGGACGACGACCTGATCCGCCGTGCCCTGACCCTCGCGCTGGAGAGACTCGGACACCGCGTCGTCGGTGCGAGCACCGGCGCCGAAGGGCTCACCCTCGCCGTGAAGGACGGGGTCGACATCATCGTCCTCGACCTCGGACTGCCCGACCTCGACGGCATGCAGGTGCTGAAGATGCTCCGCGCCTCCCTCAGCATCCCCGTCGTCATCGCCACCGCCCGGGACGAGGAGGCACAGACGGTGGCCGCCCTCAACCTCGGCGCCGACGACTACGTCATCAAGCCGTTCTCCGCCGAACACCTCCAGGCCCGGATGGCCGCCGTACTGCGCCGCACCCAGCCCGACCCGCTCAGGCCGCCGCTGCGCGTCGGCGGCCTGATGGTCGACCTCGTCGCCCACTCCGTCCTGCTGGACGAACGGGAGCTGGAGCTGCGCCCCAAGGAGTTCGCCCTGCTGTCCTACCTGGCCGAACGCGCCGGCCGGATGGTCAGCAAGGCCGAACTGCGCGCGGAGGTCTGGCAGAACGCCTTCGGCGTGACCGACAAGACCGTCGACGTCCACCTGTCCTGGCTGCGCCGCCGGCTGGGCGAGAGCGCGGTCGCGCCCCGCTACCTGCACACCGTGCGCGGTGTCGGGGTCAAGCTGCAGGCCCCGCCCGCCGCATGAGATGGCGCATCGCCCTGCGGGTGGCGTTCGCCGCACTGCTCAGCACCGCGATCTTCGCGCTGCCCCTGGCCCTCTACGCGCGTCACACCTACCTCCAGGAGGCCGGCATCGAGGCCCGCGCCCGCGCGGTCTCGCTGGCCACGGTCCTCTCCGACATGCCGGGGGACGAACCCCGGCTGGAGGGAGAGGTACGGCGCTTCGTCGCCCGCCAGCCCGGTGTGACGGTGTTCTTCCCCGACGGCCGCACCGTCGGCGAACCGGTCGACCCCGTACCCCACGCGGTGCGCCGGGTCGCGGAGCAGGAGACCTTGACGGCCGTTCGGGCGCGCCTGGCCCCCGGCCCGTGCGGACAGGCCATCCTCATCCCGGTGATCAGCCAGGACGGGCACCCCCTCGTGACCGCCGTGTTCATCGACACCAGCCGGCAGTGGGCGCTCATCCACCGCGTCTGGACGGCGATCGGGCTGGCGCTGCTGCTGCTGCCGGTGTGCGCGGCCCTGCTCGCCGACCGGTTCGGGCGCACCCTGGCCCGCCAGCACGACCAGCTGGTGCGGGCGGCCACCGCGATGGCCGGGGGAGACCTCACCGTCCGCGTCGCCCTCGCCGGGCCGCCCGAACTGATCCGCCTGGGCAACTCGTTCAACTCCCTGGCCAGCAGGATCGAGGACCGGGTCAAGGCCGAGCGGGAGGCCGCCGCCGACTTCTCCCACCGGCTGCGCACCCCCGTGGCGGCCCTGATGCTCCAGGCCCAGTCGCTGGCCGACCCCAAGGAGTCCGCCCATGTCCTGGAGAGCGCCAGACGGCTCCAGCGCGAGGTCAGCTACGTCATCGAACGGACCCGCCACCCGGCCCTCGACCACCACGGGGCCAGCTCCGACCTGGCCGCGATCGCCCGGGAACGCGTCGCGTTCTGGGAGCCCCTCGCCGAGGACCAGCTGCGGTCCTGCCGCTTCACCGTCAGCGGCAACGAGCACACCGTCCGCGCCCCGGGGGAGGCCCTCGCCGCCGCGGTGGACGCCCTGCTGGGCAACGTGTTCAGCCACACCCCCGAGGGCACCGGCCTGAGGGTACGGGTCGTGGGACACGGGGGCGCCCGGGTACGCCTGGTCGTCGAGGACGACGGCCCCGGCATCGACCCGGCCCACCTGCGCCGCGGGGCCAGCGGATCCGGCTCCAGCGGCCTGGGGCTGGACATCGTCCGGCGGCTGGCGCAGTCCACCGGCGGCGGCATCTCCCTGACCTCCCCGCCGGGCGGTGGCGCCAGGGTGCAGGTCGTCTTCGGATCCCCCGACGGCCTGGAGCCCCTGGCCCCGCCCCCCGCGGCCGCGCCGCACCCCGCCGGCCGGGACCGCTGACGGCGAAAGGACGGGCCCGCTCCTCACTGTTCCCCCGCCCTTCCCCGCTCCTCCCCACTCTCCCCTGTCCCGGCCGGGCCCCGGGCCCGCACCACCCGCTGGGAGACCGGTGGCTGACGACCGGCCCGGAGGACGGCGCGCTCCGGAGCCCGGCGTGGATTCCCGGGCCCCGGGGCTGCCGCCCCCCGGGGCCCGGGGGACTCAGGCGCCGTTCGTGCTGTTGCGACGGCGCGTGTAGAGGGTGATCCCGAGCAGGGCGGCGCCTCCGGCCGCCGCGATGCCGGCGGCGGTCAGGTCGGCGGTGCCGGACGAGGCGGCGGCCGGGGCCATGCCGGTGTCGACGGAACCCTTGGGGACGACACGCTGCTCGGACGGCACCGGCTTCACCTTGGCCTCGGGCACCACGGGCTTCACCGGGGCGTCGGGCGTCACACCGAGCACGGTGAGCTTGGTGACGGCGAACGGGCTGGCGCCCTTGACCTCGCTGAAGGCCGAGACCCGGTAGTCGTCGCCCTTGACGTCCTTACCGATCCGGGCCGTGCCCGTCCAGACGTCGCCGCTGCCCTTCTTGAGGGCGACGGACTTGTCGGCGAAGGCCTCCGACAGCACGTTGACGGACTTCGGCGCGGTGCCGCCGTCCAGCTTCAGCTCCACGTTCACGTCGGAGCCGGCCTTGACCTTGCCGGGGGTGACGGTCAGGGTGCCCTTGGAGGCCGGGGGAGTGCCGACGACCTCGAAGGAGGCGTTCGCCGAGACCTTCTGGCCGTCCGCGGTGCCGCTCACCGTGATCTGGGCCTGGCCGGGCGTGGCGTCGGACTTGACCTTCCCGGTCGCCTCGTTGCCCGTGACCTTCACGTCCTGCAGGGCGGCGGAGGAAACCGTGACGTCCTTCAGGCCGTCGTCGAAGGTGACTGTCACCGTGGCGCCGGGCTTCGCCGACGTCGGGGTCACGGTGACCTTGAGGTCCTGGGCCGGCTTCTGGGTGGAGGTGATCGGCTGGAGGGGAGCGGTCTGGTCGGCCGCGAACGCGGCCGCCGGGGAGCCGATGGTCACGGCCGCCGCTACTGCCGCCGCCGAGAGAACGAGTGCCTTGCGCATGATGGGGAACCTCCTGTGGGCCGGACCTGTTCCGGCTCGTCAGCCATGACCCACATTCTTCGCCCGCCGATCGCCCGCCCGGCGCGGGCAGCAGCGCCCCCCGGCAAAGGTCCTTCGGTACGACGGCCCAGCTCAGGGGCACGAGAAGAGAATTCCATCAGAGGCCCTTTGCCCCGATTTTGAGGACCATGGTCCCGGGGGTGAGGCCCGATCGGGGAACCGATCGACCGACCCCGGCTCCCCCGCCCGGCGGAGTGCCCCCGGGGGCAGTCAGGACTGCCCTGTTCCCTGGCCCGTCGGATGCCTCCACGAGGCGGGGGCGCCCCCTATCGTTCCGGGGACGGGTCAGCGGGAAGGAGCACACACGTGGAGGGCGGCACGTTCCCCGACGGGCACCTGGAGGTCCTCGGCCGGCTGAGCGACCGCCAGCGCCAAGTGGTCCAGGTCCTCGGCGGCGTCGACCTGCGCGACCCCCTGGAGGGGCGCGTCGAGACCTGGCTGCAGGTGGCCGAGCGGATCGTCGAGGCGGAGCCTTCGGCCTTCGACGAGTGGACGATCGGCGAACTGCTGCTGCGGTGGGACACGGAGGAGAGCCTGCCGTCCTTCGTCCTGCGCGAACTGCGGTTCTCCGACGACGAGGTGGAGCAGATCCAGGCACTGCTCCCGCTGGCCCGCACCCAGTGGTACGTGAGCCAGGGCGGCCGGCCGGACTCCTCGGCGCCGGCCGACGGACGCGCCCGCTCCCGCAGGGCGGCGCCCCCGCCCGCCGCGGCGGAGCGCCGCTACACCGACGTCGCGGTGTGGGCCGGAGACATCTGGACGGCCGTCGACACCCGGCGCGGCCGCCGGGTCTACCTGCGCAGTGCCTCCCGTCCGGGGCAGACGGCCAAGTGGAGCGAACGGCCGCCCCGTTTCCAGAACCTGAGCAGGTTCGGCACCGGCCACTGGCGCGGCTACGACATGGCCGCCGGCCTGTGGATGTACCTCGCCCACCCGGGCAGCACGGCCCCTGACGAGCACCACAAGGGGTGGACCGACCGGCCGCCCGCCGTGGCGGACGGAGCCCCGGCCGAGGACGAGGACGAGCAGGCCCCCGAGCTCGACGAGGCCGTGCAGGGCCTGGTGAACGCCGTCCGCTGGGAGGACATCAGGCTGGAGGACCTCGCCGACCCCGTGCACCACCTCGACATCTGGGCCCGGACCCCTTCGCTCGGCCGCCTGGCAGAGCGGGCGGCCGACCTGGACCGGGCGTTGGTCGGCGGCACCGACGGCGCGGCACGCAACGAGGCGGGCCGCGCGGTCGCCCGCCTGCACGCCGAGATGGAACGGGTCGGCTCGCGCTTCGAGGTGATGGACGGCTGGCCCGCCGGCTGGGCCGCGGACCGGGACGCCGGCCCCGAGAAGTACGCGCGGATGCTCAAGCTCGGCTGCCTGGAACTGCGCGGCGCGGTCCGCAGGATCGCCCGGTCCCCCGTGGGCGCGAACCCCCGCGCTGCCGCGGCCGAGCGGGCGGCGGGGAAGGCCGAGGGGGAGGTGCGCCTGGCCATGGGCGGGTTGATGAACTTCGCGTGGGCGGTGGGACGGGACCGGTGCCCCAGCGAGTGGTTCGCGGACCCGCTGCACGCCGCCGACCGCCTGTCCGCGCTCTCGGCCCTGCACGAGGGCTGCCCGGACCTCGCCACGGGCGCACGCTACGTCGACGAGGCCGTCCGGCAGTTCCGGGCAGGGTCGCTGCCGGGCAGCGCGTACGACAGCGTGCTCACCGAGTTCCAGAAGCTGCTGCGCCGCTACGCCGAGCACCTGTTCGCCCTCCAGGACCGCTGGCCCGCCTGGGACGGCGCCGAGGCCGAGCTGCCGGACGAGAGCCCCACCGCCTACGCGGCCATGATGCGGCTGGGCTGGCAGATGCTGGAGGCCGAACGGCAGGAGCTGCGCACCTTCGTCGGCTGGGAGACCAGCACCCGCAACCCCAACATGCCCAAGCCCAGGTCCCCGGGCAACGCCCGGCTGTCGCGCGTACGGGCCCGCATCCCCAAACGGGCCAGACCGCTCGCCCCGCTCGTCCTGCCCGACGTCGACAACCTACGGGTCCTCGCGTACGCCGTGGCCGACCACCGCTGGCCGGCCCAGGCCCTCGCCCACCCGCTGAGCTGGGTGGACGCCTGGCGGTCCGACGCGGAACTCAAGAGCGACTACCCGGAGTTCTGCGAGCGCGCAGCCGAGGTCGCCCGGCTCTACGGGCAGCGGCAGGCGCACGGGGAGACGTACAAGGACGCCGTCGCGGGCCTCGTCGCCGTCCTGGAAGCGGTCCGCGTGGGTCTGGGGCTGCTGGGCAACGGCTGGCCCGCGGACTGGGCCCAGGGCGGCCGGAAGGTCCCCGCGGACTCCCCGGCGGTCCTCAAACACCTGATCGACGAAGGCAAGAAGGAACTGCGCCGCTCCGCGCGCAACCTCGCCCTGGACCTCAGGAAGGAATCAGCGGCCGACGGGGCCGGCCGGCGCGCCCCGGGCCGGGGCTCAAGGCGCGGCGCGCCGGCCGACCGCGCCGGACACACCCCGCCGCCGAGCCGGCGCGGTTCCCGGCGGCGCCAGCCGTCGACGGGCGAATCGATCCGCCGGCTCTTCTTCGGCCAGGGCCGTTGAGGCCCCGGCGCACCCGCCGCGCCCGGCAGGTGCGAACGGGCAGTCCAACGTGCACCGTTCGCGGAGCGCTGGTCTGCGTCCGGGGCGGTGGTGGGGCGGTGCCCGGGCCACGAGAGTGGGTCCGTAGCCCGCACCCAGGAGGAGGACCGGCATGACGTTCCGCATCGACCGCGTCGTGGGGGCGGAGGCCGCCGCCGAGCTCGTCGACCGCTACCGTGCGGCCCTGTGCGAGCAGGACCTGCTGCCCGACGCCACGGCACTGGCCATCGCCCGCCAGGCGTACGAGGACGGCTACATCTACGTCGTCGCCAGCCGCGGACAGGTGTGGAGCCGGCGCGAGTTCAGCCGCACCGATCCGCGCGAGCTGCGCGTCATCACCGTCAGCAACACCACGGTCGGGGGGCACACGGCCCTGTGCCAGGAGCCCCTCGGACTCTTCCACGTCGTGCCGCTGAGCGAGCTCGCGGAACGCTTCGTCCTGACCGAATGGCCCGACCCGGCGCACGGCTGACACCGCGCCGGGCCGGGCCGGGACCGGCTGCCGCGCTCAGATGCCGCGCAGGGCGTCCTGGAGCGCCTCGCTCAGCTTCCCGGTGCCCACGGCGTTGAAGTCCACCGGCCCGGCCCGGTGGATCGGGCTGACGTAGTGCTCCCGGCCCAGGTGCGGGGCTTCGAGGAGGTACAGGTTCAGCCGGGCCATGAGCCCGATGCGCGGGATCCGGTCCTTGGCGTCCGTGGAGGCCCGCACGTCGTGGTCCGGGTGGTTCCAGGTGCTGTCCTCCCATTTGACGTCCTGCGGCAGCCGGATCGACGCCACGGACCAGTGCGCGTGGTCCAGGACCACGTCGATCTCCGCCTCCACCGACAGGTCCACCTGGTCGAACTTCAGCGTGCCGCCGAGCGTGAACGCCGTCGGCCCGGTCGCCGAGAGCGGGGCGACGGAGGACCAGTCCAGCAACTCCGCCTCCTCGGGGAGGAGGCGGACGAGCCAGTCGGTCGTGCGGTTCATGCGGAGTCTCCAGAAGGGTTCGTGCCCTGGCCGTTGCCGGGGCCGTTGTCCGGGCCGTTGCCGTTGCCGTTGCCGTTGCCGTTGCCGTTGCCGTTGCCGTTGCCGTTGCCGGGGCCGTCGTCACGCCCGCCGCCACCACCACCGCCTCCATGGGGAGGCGGCGGCGGGGTCGTCCCGCCGCCGCCTCCCCATGGCCGACTCTTATAGACATCTCCGAGCCAACG
>NZ_RPRY01000330.1 GCF_003949795.1 Streptomyces sp. WAC06614 | reverse complement strand
GCCCCCCCCCCACCTGCGCATACGCACTCCTGAGCCAAGAGGACGGGACACCCATGCCTTCTTACGAGACCCCCGAGCCGATCACCGCGATCCTCGAGTTCGACGTCGGCGACGTACGGGTCAGGGCGTCCGAGCGGCCGGACACGGTCGTCACGGTCGTGCCCAGCAACAGCGGCGAGGAAGCCGACGTACGCGCCGCGCAGCAGACCAAGGTCAGCTACGCCCACGGAACGCTGACCCTCAAGGGCCCCAAGCAGCGTTCGCTGTTCGGCAAGCACGGCTCCATCGACGTGACGGTCGAGCTGCCCGCCGGCTCCCACCTGCGCAGCACCTCCCCCATGGCCGACCACGTCTGCGAGGGGACGCTCGGGGAGTGCCGGATCAAGACCTCGTTCGGCAGTATCCGCGTGGACGAGACGGACGTCGCCCACCTGCGCACGGAGCACGGGGACATCCACCTCGGCCGGGCCAGGGGCGAGACCGAGATCGCCGGGTCGGGCCGGGTCCACGTCACCGAGATCGTGGGCGGGGCGACGGTCAAGAACAACAACGGCGAGACCACGATCGGTTCGATCACCGGCGACCTCAAGGCCAACAACTCCAACGGCCACATCACGGTCGGCGTGGCGCACGGCTCGGTCGAGGCCAGGACCGCCAACGGGTCCGTCCGCCTCCACGACGTGGCCCGCGGGGTGATCCAGATCCAGACGGCCGCCGGCGACCTGGAGGTCGGCATCCGGGAGACCTCCGCCGCCTGGCTGGACGTCCACTCCAAGGCCGGCGGGGTCCGCAACACGCTCAGCGCCAGCGACGGGCCCGGCGGGGCGAAGGAGACCGTGGAGATCCACGCCCGGACGAGCGTCGGCACCGTCATCGTCCGGCGCGCCTGAGGCGGGCTCGGGCCGGACCACCGCCCCGAGGACCCCTGCGGGGCGGGGCCCGGCCGGCGCATCCCGACATCACCCCCGCAATCACCTCCGAAACCGCAACCGAAACCATCTATGCAATGTCACACGTGAAATTACATACCGCAGGAGTGGCCTCCATGACGCCCACCGCCGTCACCCCGCGCAAAACCCCACCCACCCCCGCCATCTCGGCCCGCGGGCTGCGCAAGTCCTACGGCGACCGGCCCGTGCTCGACGGCATCGACCTGACCGTCCCGCAGGGCTCGGTCTTCGCCCTGCTCGGCCCCAACGGCGCCGGCAAGACCACCACCGTCCAGATCCTGTCCACCCTCCTCCCCGCCGACGCCGGCCAGGCCCGGATCGGCGGCCACGACGTCGCCGCGGAACCGGAGGCCGTACGGGCCCTGATCGGGGTCACCGGACAGTTCGCGGCGCTCGACCAGCTCCTCACCGCCGAGGAGAACCTGCTCCTCATGGCCGACCTGCGCCACCTGCCCCGGGCCGAGGGCCGCCGGCGTACCGCCGAGCTGCTGCGGCGCTTCGACCTCACCGAGGCGGCCCGCACCCCCGTGTCCACCTTCTCCGGCGGGATGCGCCGCAAGCTCGACCTGGCCATGACGCTGGTCGGCGACCCCCGGATCATCTTCCTCGACGAGCCGACCACCGGACTCGACCCGCGGAGCCGGCGCACCATGTGGGAGATCATCCGCACGCTCGTCGTCGAGGACGCGGTGACCGTCTTCCTCACCACCCAGTACCTCGAAGAGGCCGACCAGCTCGCCGACCGCATCGCCGTCCTGGACCATGGCCGGCTGGTGGCCGAGGGCACCGCCGACGAGCTCAAGCGCATCGTCCCGGGCGGTCATGTCCGGCTGCGGTTCGCGGACCTCGCCGCACTCGACGCCGCCGCCCGCCACTTCCGGGCCGGCGCCCGCGACCCGGAGGAGCTCACCCTGCGCATCCCGAGCGACGGCAGCATCCCGACCCTGCGCGCCGTGCTCGACGTCCTGGACGACGCGGCGGTCCGGGCCGAGTCGCTGACCGTGCACACCCCCGACCTCGACGACGTCTTCCTGACCCTCACCGGCCACGGCACCCCGGACACCACCACGGAGATGACCCGATGAGCACCCTCTCCTTCGCCGTCAGCGACTCGGTCACGATGCTGCGGCGCAACCTCAAGCGCGCCCTGCGCTATCCGGCGATGACCTTCTCCGTCGTCCTGATGCCGGTGCTGATGCTGCTGCTCTTCACCTACGCCTTCGGCGGCGCGCTCGGCGCGGGCATCACCGGCACGCCCGCCGGCGACGGGTCACCCACCGGCGGGGGCGCGTACATCGGCTACGTGGCCCCCGGCATCATCCTGATGACCGCGACCTCGGGCGCGGTGGCGACGGCCGTCAGCGTCTGCGTCGACATGACCGAGGGCATCGTCAACCGCTTCCGTACGATGTCCGTCTCCCGGGCCGCGTTCCTCACCGGGCACGTCGTGGGCAGCACCCTCCAGGCCCTGGTGGCCATCACCGTGGTGACCGGCGTCGCGGTGGCCATCGGGTTCCGTCCCGATGCCTCGGTCGTCGAATGGCTCGCCGCGGCCGGCCTGCTGACGCTGGTCACCCTCGCCCTGACCTGGGTGTCCGCCGCCATCGGCCTGGTCTCGCGGACCCCCGAGTCCGCGAGCAACACGCCCCTGCCGCTGACCTTCCTGCCCTTCCTCGGCAGCGCCGTCGTACCGACCGACTCCATGCCGACCGGGCTGCGCTGGTTCGCCGAGTACCAGCCGTTCACCCCGGTCATCGAGACCCTGCGGGGCCTGCTGACGGGCACGGAGATCGGCACCAGCGGCTATGTGGCCGTCGCGTGGTGCCTCGGCCTCACCCTGGCCGGCTACCTGTGGGCCCGCTCCGCCTTCGGCCGTCTCGCGTACCGGTGACACGTGACCGGTGGCGGCGCCGTCCGACTCCCACTCACCTCGCTCCACCCCCAGTGCACTTACGGAGGACTCCATGCAGCACGACCCGTCGACGCAGTCCACGCAACCCCTGGCCACCGAGCCGGTCACGCTCCCCACGCAGCGCACCGCGGGCTGCCCCTTCGACCCGCCCGCCGCACTGGCCGAGTTGCGCGAGCGGAGCCCGCTGACCCGGATGACGTATCCCGACGGACACGTCGGCTGGCTGGCCACCGGCTATGCCACGGTCCGCTCGATCATGGGCGACCCGCGCTTCAGCTCACGCTACGAGCTGATGCACTACCCCTTCCCCGGCGGGCCCGAGGGCCCGCTGCCGCCCGCCCCCGTCGGTGACATGACCGGCATGGACGCCCCCGAACACACCCGCTTCCGGAGACTGTTGGCCGGCAAGTTCACCGTCCGCCGGATGCGCCGGCTCACCGAGCGCGTCGAGCAGATCACCGCCGAGCACCTGGACGCGCTGGAGCGCCGGGGCCCGGGCACGGATCTCGTCGAGGCCTTCGCCCGGCCGATCCCGGCCCTGATGATCTGCGAGCTGCTCGGGGTCCCGTACGCCGACCGGGCGCGGTTCCAGGGCCACGCGGACACCCTGATGAGCATGGACGCGGCCCCCGAGGAGCGGTACGCCGCGATGACCGGCCTCCAGGAGTACATGGCCGAACTGGTCGCCGCCCAGCGGGCGGAGCCCTCCGACGACGTGCTCGGGGACCTGGCCCGCGACTCCGACCTCACCGACGAGGAGCTGGTCGGCATCGGCGGGTTCCTGCTCGCCGCCGGACTCGACACCACGGCCAACATGATCGCCCACGGCACGTTCGCCCTGCTCAGCAATCCTGAGCAGGCCGCGGCCCTGCGGACCGACCCGGACCTGGCGCCGCAGGCCGTCGAGGAGCTGATGCGCTACCTGACCGTGGCGCCCACCGGCATCAAGTCCGCGCTGGAGGACGTCGAACTGGACGGCCGGCTGATCCGGGCCGGGGAGAGCGTCACCCTCTCCTTCGAGGCCGCCAACCGCGACCCCGCCCGCTTCCCGGCCCCGGACGTCCTCGACGTGCACCGCAGCGCCACCGGCCACCTGGGCTTCGGGCACGGCATCCACCAGTGCCTGGGCCAGCAGCTGGCCCGGGTGGAACTGACGGTGGCCCTCCCCGCGCTGCTCCGCCGCTTCCCGACCCTGCGCCTGGCCGTACCGGCCGCGGAGGTACCGCTGCGCACCGGCATGAACATCTACGGCGTCCACCGCCTGCCGGTCACCTGGGACGAGGCCTGATCCGATGGACACCTCCGGGCAACTGCCCCTGTCCGTCCGGGTGGACCGGGACCGCTGCCAGGGCGCGGGCATGTGCGCCCTGACGGCCCCCACGGTCTTCGACCAGGACGAGGACGAGGGCCTCGTGGTCCTCCTCACGCCCCGACCGCCCCAGGACCGGCACGCCGCCGTCCGCCTCGCCGCCGGCCTGTGCCCGGCCGCCGCCGTCACCCTCACGACGGCGACGGCGACGGGCGGTGCGTGACGGGGGCCCGATGCGCGACGGACGGCGGGTGATCCCCCGGGGGGGCGGCGCCGAGGATGGTCGTCATCGGTCTCGGACCGGATCCGAGGCAGTCATGGAAGGACGGACGTCATGAAGATCCGCCTGGCGCTCTGCGCGAGCACCGCCGCGCTCGGTCTGTGTGCGGCGGGCCCGGTGGCCGCCGCCACCGGAACCCCCGCGGGCGCGACCACGGCCACGGCCCCGACCGCGACCACGGCAGGAGCGGCGGCAGCCGCGGAAGCCCCGGCGGGCGCGGTGGGTCCTGAGGGCGCGGTCGGCGCGGTGGGCGCGGTGGGCGCGGTGGGCGCCGAGAGCCTGGACGTCGCCGGGCTGCAGGCGGCCCTCGACGAGGTGCACCGGGCCGGTGTCCCGGGGGTGTTCGCCGAGGTGCGTGCCGACGGCCGGACCTGGCGCGGCGCCTCCGGGGTGGCCGATCTCGCCACCGGCCGACCGGTCACCGCCGGCATGCGCCAGCGGGTCGGCAGCATCACCAAGACCTTCACCGCCGCCGCGGTGATGCGCCAGGTGGAGCAGGGCCGGATCCGGCTCGACGCGTCGATCGGCGACTACCTGCCGGACCTCGTACCGGGCGAGCGCGGCCGCGCGGTCACCGTCCGGATGCTGCTCAACCACACCAGCGGCATCGCCGACTACCTCCCCTACGCCTTCCCGTCCCTGGCGACTACCCCGTCCCACCCGGTCCCGACGGCCGACAGCATCGACGACAACCGCTTCCGGCGGTTCGACCCGCTCGACCTGATCCGGATGGGGCTGAGCGCCCCGCCGGTCGGCGAGCCGGGAGGCCCCCGGGCGGTCTACTCCAACACCAACTACCTGCTGATCGGCCGGCTGCTGGCGCGTACGACCGGGACCACGGCCGAGGAGTACATCACCCGGACCGTCATCGAACCGGCCGGCCTGCGGCACACGTCCTTCCCCAGGACCCCGTACATCCAGGGACCGCACCCGCGCATGTACGAGGCCTTCTACGGGCTGATCGACCCGCCGCGCGACTACAGCGTCTACGACATGTCCTGGGTGGGCCCGTCCGCCTCCCTGGTGTCCACCATGGAGGACGTCGACCGCTTCTACGCCCTGCTCCTCGACGGCAGGATCGTCAGCCGGTCGTCCCTGGCCGAGATGCAGCGCACCGTACCGGGTTCGGCCCTGGACGGCAGCCCGATCGCGTACGGGCTCGGCCTGCACCGGTTCGACCTGCCGGGCTGCGGCACGTTCTGGGGCCATGACGGCTCGACCTGGGGGGCCGGGACGGTGTCCATGACCCGCGCCGACGGCCGGCGCCAGCTGTCCTACGCCGTCAACCTCGTCCGCTGGAACCGGCCGGACGCCTCGGGCCGGCCCCGGCCCCACCCGATCGACGGCACGCTCAAGGCACTGACCCGGACGGCGGTGTGCGACGGCGGCGCCTGACCTGCTGAGCCGCCGGCGCCGCCTGCGGCCCGGGGCGGTTCAGACCAGCTCGGGCTGCCGGTCCCGACGCGGTTGCGGCAGGTGCACCGCTGCGGGCGCCCGGTCCCACCGCCGCGTCGTCCGTACGTAGGCCACGACCACCGAGGCCGTCGCCAGGAGGAGCAGCGGACCGCCCAGCCACGGGTGTGCGGCGAGCTGCGTCGGCAGGAAGCGGTACGAGAGCAGCAGGGCCACGAAGACGGTGGCGCCGTGGGCGACGAGCCGGATCCCCTCGCGGTCCAGCCCGCGGTCGTAGGAGCGCAGGGCGGCCTCGACGGTGAGCGTGAAGACCACGCCGGCGATGATGTCGGCGCCGTAGTGGTAGCCGAAGCCCAGCGTCGCGCCGAGCGTGGTGATCAGCCAGAAGACGCCCAGGTACCGCAGGGCCCGGGGCCCCTTGCGGGAATGGATGAAGATCGCCGTGGCCCAGGCGGTGTGCAGGCTGGGCATGCAGTTGCGGGGGGTGGTGGCGTCGAAGGCCATGGGGAGCGGGGTGCCGACCGGCGTCGGCGTGTGCGGCCACAGGTCGGCGACGGCCCAGTGCCCGCCGTCGGCCCCGTAGGCGAAGATCGGCCCGACCACCGGGAAGATCATGTAGATGCCGGGGCCGAGCAGGCCTATGACCAGGAAGGTGCGCACCAGGTGGTGGCGGGGGAATCGGCGCTCGGCCGCCACCTTGCGCAACTGGTACAGGGCGACGACGACCGCGGCCACGGCGAGCTGGATGTAGACCCATTCGAGGACCCGGAAGCCGATGGTGCCGGTGGCCTCGACGAGCCGGCCGACCAGCCAGGAGGGGTTGCCCAGGGCGTGGTCGGCGGTCGCCACGTACTGGTCGAGCACGGTGGGACGGGTCTTGGAGGTGATCAGCAGCCAGGTGTAGCCGGTCTTGCGGCCGGCCACCAGCAGCAGGGCCAGCCCGACGCCCTTCAGCAGCAGGGCGCGCTCCCGGCCGGTGCGGCGGGTGACCGCGACGACCGCACAGCCGAGGGTCACCCACAGGGCCCCGTTGCCGTACATCATCTGGGCGTCGACCAGCCATCGCACCAGCCAGAAGACCAGGTCGATGGCGACGGCGGCGCCGATCGCGACCCACCGCTGGCGCCAGGTGAGCACCACGAGCATCAACGCCATGCCGGCGTAGAGCACGGTCCCCGACTGGGGTGCGAAGATGACCTCACGCGCCTGCACGGTGACCGGCCCGGGCACCCCGAAGTGCCGCGCCGCGATCTCCAGGCCGGCGAGGAACCCGACTCCGATCACACTCACCGCGGCCCACAGCACGACCCGGGGTCGGCGCCAAGCGGCGGTCTTGCTGTCGCCCTCTATGCGCGAGGGGGCCCGCGATACCGTAGGTGTCAAGATTTCAACCGCTTGGTTAATTTTGGTTGGCCGTTACAAGTTCGAACATCCTAACGGAGTGCAGAACGTCCGTCCGGACCGGGTCACCCACCCGCGCACCCCCTCCACCTCACCC
>NZ_RPRY01000329.1 GCF_003949795.1 Streptomyces sp. WAC06614 | reverse complement strand
TCGTGGACCCGCCCGGCCCCGTCCACGAACCCGTCGTAGGTGAGGTCCCGGACGCCGTCCGGGGCGGGCCCCTCGACGTACTCCTCCACCAGCAGCGGGCCGCGCGGCAGTCGGCGCAGCACCGCCCGCGCCCCGCCCGCCCGGGCCACGGCGCGGGCCGGCACCACCGTGGTGCCGGAGCCGCCCACGCCGTGCTCCGACTTCAGCACCGTCCCCAGCCCGGCCCTCGCCCGCGCGGCCAGCAGCCGTACGGCCGCCCGGCGGGTACCGGCCCGCCACTGGGCGGGCACCACCACGCCCGGATGTCCGCCGGCCGCCACCACCCGCTCGAACAGCGCGTGCGCCTCGGCCTTGGACTCGTACCGCAGCGCCTCCGGCCGCCACGGTGTGCCCGTCAGCCGGGCGAACGGCCGGGTGCGGCCCCACGGTACGAGCGGCAGCCCGAGCTCGGTGAGCCGCGCGGCCAGTGCCGGGCGGGCCCGGACCGCCGCCGACAGCGAAGCCGGCCCGCCGGCGGCGCCCTCGTCCGCCGCGAGCCCGTCGTAGACCTCGACCTCCCCCCACTCCAACTGCCGCCCCAGCAGCTCCACCCAGCTCCGCGGCACCCGCAGCGGCAGCACCAGCGCGGCCGGCCGCGGGCCGGCGAAGGCGGCCAGACAGGCGTAGTGGTGCGCGGCCCGCTGGTCCCGGTCCAGGGAGGGGTCGGCGAACTGGGTGTGGAACTCCGCCACGTTGCCCACGTGCACGGCCGCCCGGCCACCGGTCCACGCCGTCGCCCAGGCGGCGGGCGGGGCCGGCTCCACCTCGAACCGCACCAGCGCGCCGGTCCCGCCCGGGACCTGCGCGCCTTCCTCCGCCCCCGCCACCGCCGTCGGCGCGGGCACCGGCACCGCGACCGCGCCCATCGCCCGGTAGAACCCGGCCGCGTACGGGTCGGCGTCGACGACCAGCCGGCGGACCCCCAGCTCACGGGCCCGCCCCAGCGCGTGCCGGTACAACGCCCGGCCCACGCCCCGCCGCTGCGCCGGCGGATCGACGAACAGCAGCCCCAGGACGGCCGTCGGCGCGGCCCCTTCCAGCGAGGCCACCCCGAGCACCGTGCCCCGCCCGTCCTCGGCCACCACCACCCGCCGGGCCACGACCTCCCCTGCGCCGATCCGCAGGGCGGGGGCGCACCGGGCCAGGAACGCCTCGTCGTAGCCCCAGGACGCCTTCGACCGCAGCACCAGCGCCGTGAGTGCCGCGGCCTCCTCGGGCCGCGCCTCCCGGATCCGTACCATCTTCCCGTCACCCCGCCCCGTTCCGGACAACCGTGCGATAGATTCAGCCGACCCCAGCACCGGTTTCATCCCACCCAGCAGCGGAGACAGACTTCCCCATGAGCGACATCATCAACGGACTCGGCCGCACGAGCGCGTACGGGGCGCTCGGCCTGGTGCTGCTGATCCTCGGCATCGTCCTGGTCGACGTGCTGACGCCCGGGAAGCTCGGCAAGCAGATCTGGGAGGAGCGCAACCGCAACGCCGCCCTGCTGCTCAGCTCCGCGCTGCTCGGCGTCGGCGCCATCGTGTTCACCTCGATCTGGACGACGTACGACGACTTCGGCAAGGGCCTGCTCTCCACCGCCGCGTTCGGTCTGCTCGGCCTGGTGCTGATGGGGGTGGCCTTCCTGGTCCTCGACTGGGTGACCCCGGGCAAGCTCGGCGCCATAGTGGTCGACCGCGAGCCGCACCCGGCCGTCTGGGTCTCGGCCGCCTGCAACCTCGCCGTGGCGGCGATCGTCTCGGCGTCCATCGCCTGACCGGGCAGGGCCGCCCGGGGCCGCCGCGCGGCCTCAGGCCAGACCGAGGGCGAAGGCGGCGAACCCCGCCGCGAGCACCCCGGCCGCCGTCCTGCGCACCGCCGTCGCCTTCGTCCAGGGCTCCTCGAACCGCCGGGCGTACCGGGCGACGACCGTCAGCAGGACCGCGAACACCGGCAGCCAGGCCGCCCGTTGCCCGAGCCACGCCGGGGTGTCGGGCGCGGTCGTCAGCCCCGCGACCTCGCCGAGGAACGACCCCGGCACCGCCGCGGCCAGCATCGCCGACTGGTGCCAGCACAGGATCGTCATCGCGCAGAGGTTGACCACCACCACCGGCGCCCACAGCGCGGGCCGGGCCAGCAGCCGCGCGAGCCGGTCCCGCAGCAGGACCGCCGCGCCCGACTGGGCCGCCGCCAGGGCCAGTACCAGCAGCGACGGCGGGTGGGAGTTGGTGCGGTCCGCCCCCGGCACGCCGACCATCGACGCGGGGTAGTCGAAGACCAGCAGCAGCGCCGCGAACAGTACGGCACCGCCCGCCAGCAGCAGCCGGGCCCCGCGCCGCCCGATGCGCCCCTCGCCCCAGGCGACCCCGAGCTGGTACGCGAACAGCCAGCCCGGCAGGACGTTCAGCACCGCCAGCCACGAGGGCACGTCCTGCGCGTACGGCCCGTAGCGCAGGAAGTCCACCACGGCGACCGAGGCCATCAGCGGCGCCGCCGACCAGCCGCCGAGCCGGCGGGCGGCCCGGACGCAGTACGGGGTAAGGGCGGTGACGACCACGTACACCCCGACGAACCACAGCGGCTGGATCACCAGCGTCGCCCCGGTCCGCAAGGTCGCCTCGGGCACCCCGGCCGCGTACAGCACCGGCGCCGTCAGCGCCCATACGGCCGTCACCCCCAGCACGGGCCGGCCCAGCCGGGCGATCCGGCCGCGCAGCCAGGCGCCGGTGCCGGCGGGACGGCGGTGGTAGGACAGGACCGAGGCGTAGCCGCCGACCAGGAAGAAGATGCCGAGCATCTGCAGCATCCAACTGGCCGGGGCGAGCGCGCCGAACGCCGACAGCGGGCTGGCGTTGTGCAGGCCGCCCTCGGGGTCGAGGGTGAACCCGCCGAGCATCCAGTGCCCGATCGGCACGGCGAGCAGGGCGAGGGCCCGCAGACCGTCGATCGCGCGGTCGCGGTGGGCCGGGGTGCTCCGCTCGATCCGCTCTGCGGTCCGGCGCAGCGCGGCGAGCGGGCTGCGGGGGGAGCGGCCGGTGCGCTCGCCGCAGTCCGTGCGCCCGTCCCGGTCGCGGCGCCCGCCCCGGTCGGTGCGGTCGTCCCGGTCGGTGCGGTCGTCCCGGTCGGTCCGCGGGGCGAGGGGGGTCGGGGTGCTCATCGGGTCTCTCCCGTCGCGATCGCGGCGAACGCCGCCAGGGACGTGGTGCCGGGGGCGAAGTAGCCGGTGTGTCCGCGCACGTCGGAGGCCGGCACCCGGCGGGCGCCGAAGGCGGGCGCGGTGGGGTCGGGGCCGTGGCCGAGCCCGGCCAGCTCCACGTTCGGGACGTCGTCGATCCAGTCGGAGGGGCCCTTGGCGGCCCAGACCCGGGCGCCCGTGCGCAGGCCTGCCACCGACGGCGCGCGCAGACCGGGGGAGCCGAGCACGACCAGGTCCCGGGCGTCGAGCCGGGACGCGGCCAGCCCGCACACCACCGAGCCGTACGAGTGGCAGAACAGCGCCGGATCGGCCGCCCCGACCGCGTCGAGGCCCTGGGTGAACCGGGTCAGCCGCTCGGCGCCCGCCGCGGCGAGCCGTCCCGAGGCCGCGTCCAGCCCGACCCCGACCGGGGTGGTGTAGCCGGTCCAGGCCACCACCGCCGCCCGGTCCCCGGTCGCCGCCCGCAGCGAGCGGGCCATCCCGCCGGGGCCGCTGTGCGCGGCGCGCGGGGCGTCGTACCCGGCGGCGTCGTTGTCCGACCCGGGCACGACGACGGCGACGTGCGCGGAGCGCTCCAGGTCACCGAAGACCTCGGCGACCTGGCCGCGGCCCCGCGGGTCGAAGGCGAGGATCTGCCGCCCGGGCGCGGCGAGTCCGGCGAACCGGGGATCGCCGGTGGCGCGTACCGCCAGCCGGTTGGCCTCGTACCGCAGGCCTACGGGAGCCCCGTCGAGGCCCGCGAAGAAGCGGGCCACCTCGTACGGCGACGCCGTCGCCGGATCGGGCAGCGGCCGGCCCCCGACCTGGTCGGAGCGCCACCCGGCGGCCCCGGGCGGCGGCCCGGTCACCGCCGTCTGCGTGCCCGCGGACGCCCATCCCGCGGTCCCGGCGACGGCGGTCACCGCCAGCACGGCGGCGGCCAGCGTCCTTGCGATCCGGCGCATTCCCCTTCTCCTCTCCTCGTGGCGAGGCAGAAGGTAGGAAGGGGGTGCCGCACGGTACGTCCCACCGGGGAGCCAAGTGGGATGTCATACCTGGGTAGGGGGTGGAGGAGACGACGGCCGGGCGTGGCCGCCGGCGCCGCGGTGCCGGATCAGCCCCGGTCGCCGGGACGGACCAGTCCCGCCTCGTACGCGAAGATCACCGCCTGCGCCCGGTCCCGCAGGTCCAGCTTGGCCAGCACCCGCCCGATGTGGGTCTTGACCGTCTGCTCGGCCAGCACCAGGTGCCCGGCGATCTCCTGGTTCGACAGCCCCCGCGCGATCAGCTCCAGCACCTCGGTCTCCCGGGGGGTGAGCCCGTTCAGCCGCAGCCGGGGGTCCTTGCGCGGGGCCGGCCGCTGCTGCACGAAGTCCGCGATCAGCCGCCGGGTCACCGACGGCGCCAGCAGCGCCTCGCCCGAGGCCACCACCCGGACCGCCGCGATCAGGTCCGCCGGCGGGGCGTCCTTGAGCAGGAACCCGGACGCGCCCGCCCGCAGCGCCTCGTACACGTAGTCGTCGATGTCGAACGTGGTCAGCATCAGCACCCTCGGCCGGTGCACCACCCCCGGCGGCGGGTCGAGGATCTCCCGGGCCGCCGCCAGTCCGTCCATCTCCGGCATCCGCACGTCCATCAGCACCACGTCGGGATGCGTGGAACGGGCCACGGCGACCCCCTGCCGGCCGTCCGGAGCCTCGCCCACCACGTCGATGTCGGCCTGCGCCGACAGCAGCGCGGCGAAACCCGCCCGCACCATGGCCTGGTCGTCGACGATGATCACGCGGATGGTCAACTGGCGTCCTCGGTCAGGGGAAGTCGGGCGGCGACCCGGAAGCCGCCGTCGGGAAGCGGGCCGGTGTCCAGCGTCCCGCCGGTCAACCGTACGCGCTCGCGCATCCCGACCAGCCCGTGGCCCGTGCCCGAACTCTCCAGCGCCGTCACGGCGTCCCGCGCCGGCCCGTTGACCACCACGACCAGCACCTCGCCCCCGTCGGCGGTCACCGACACCCGGGTGTGCGCCCCCGGCGCGTGCCGCACCACATTGGCCAGCGCCTCCTGCACGATGCGGTACGCCGACAGGTCCACGGCCGGCGGCACCGCGTCCGGCACGTCCGCCGCCATCGCCAACTCCACCGGCTGACCCGCCCGTACGGTCGCCTCGACGAGCTGCTGCAACCGGCTCAGGCCCGGCTGCGGGGCCCGTTCGCCGTCCGCCCCGTCACCGCGCAGCACCGTCAGCAGCCGGCGCATCTCGCTCAGCGACTCACGGGCGCTCGCCGCGATCGCGGCGAACTCCTGCTGCACCGGCTCCGCCATCCCCGGCAGCCGGTACGGCGCCGAATCGGCCTGCACCGTGATCACCGACATGTGGTGGGCGACCACGTCGTGCAACTCCCGGGCGATCCGGGTCCGTTCCTCCAGCAGGGTGCGCCGGGCCCGCTCGGCCTCGCTGATGCTCTCCTGCTCGGCGATCTTCTGCCGGGCGTCCCCCAGACCGCGCAGCGCCGCCGTCGTCACCAGCATCACACCGGCCAGCACGAACAGCAGGGCCTGCGTGGCGATCACATGGTCCGGCTGGACCGCGCCCAGCACCACCCCGGCCGCGCCGGTCACCAGCCAGACCCCGATCAGCGTCCGTACCGACTCGCGCAGGCCCAGGCACGCCATCAGCAGCAGGTAACCGACGATCACCATCGGCGTCCACGGCCACGCCCGGGTCGGGGTCCCGGCCGCGTCGATCAGCAGCAGCGCGCCCACCACGTCCGAGAACAGCACCACCACCCAGGCGTGCAGCGGCCGGGTCACCGCCAGCAGCAGCGGCACCGTCTGCGCCACCGCCAGCGCACCCGCCCAGCCACCGCCGAGTTGGTAGTCGCCGGTCAGCACGACGACGGTGACGGGCAGCAGCGAGGCCACCGCCGCGCCCATGACGAGGTACGGCAGCCAGCGCTGCCAGCGCTTGGGGGCCTGGGCGAACAGCGGCTCGGTCGCCCGGCCCGGCGTGCGCACCCCGACGAGCAGTCCGCCGAGGGCGTCGAGCGCGGGACGCAGCGGGCGCGGCCGCAGGGCGCGGCGCACCCGGCCGACAGCACCGGAGCGGGGCGAGGGGCCGGGCGCGGGAGCGGGGGAGGGGCCGTCACTGGTCATGATCCGTCAGCGTACGCTCCACCCGGCAACGGGGGACGCGGAGGAAGCGCATGGGGACGGTCGCGGCACTGGAGAAGCTGGTACCGGTGGTGCTGGCCTTCGGGTGCGGGGTGCTGCTGGCCCGCCGCAAGGTGGTGCCGGCGGAGAGCTCCAAGGCCTTCTCGGACTACTCCTTCCTCTTCGCCGTGCCCTGCTACCTGTTCGGCAACATCTACGCCGGCGACCTCGGGGCCCTGTTCGACCGGCGGGCCGTGCTCGGCTACGCGGCGGCCGCCGGGGTCGCGGTGCTGGCGGTCGGCCTGGTCTCGGTGGCGTACGGGCTGCGGGAGCCGCGGAGCGTGGCGCTGCGGATCATGGCGGCGGTCCAGGTGAACACGGCGTACTTCGCCGTCCCCGTCTTCATCACCCTCTTCGGTGACGCGACGCCGATCTTCCCGATCCTGCTGTTCCAGGTGTGCGTGCTGTCGCTGCTGGTCATCTCGGTCATGGAACTGGGCCGGTCCGACACCCCCGGCGGTCCCGTCGTGCGGCTGCGCCGGGCGGTCACGGCCTCGCTGACCACCCCGCTGGTCCTCGCGTGCAACGCGGGCATCGTGCTGAACCTGCTGTCGGTCCCGGTCCCGCGGGTGCTGCTCGACGGGTTCGCGTTCGTCGGCGACAGCGCCTCGCCGGTCGCGCTGTTCGCGCTGGGACTGCACCTGGGCGGCTTCGGCCTGGACCTGCGCGCGACCACGCGGGAGGAGCTGGCGATCGTCGCGTTCAAGGGCGTGGGCTTCCCGCTGCTGGCGTGGGCGGTGTGCGCGCTGGTGTTCGACGTGGAGGGGGCGTGGCTGACCTACCTGGTGCTGATCGCGGCGATGCCGACGCCGCAGAACCTGTTCACCTTCGCCCAGCGCTACGACGTGGGCGTGGACCTGTCGGCCGCCCTCGTGGTCAAGAGCAGCCTGGCGACACTGGTGCTGCTGCCGCTGTGGCTCCAATGGGCCGCCGCGTAGGGTGAGTTCATGATCGAAGACGGAGCGAGGACGGCGCGGGCGGCGG
>NZ_RPRY01000328.1 GCF_003949795.1 Streptomyces sp. WAC06614 | reverse complement strand
CCGCCCGTCCCGCCCGCATCGCCGCCGCACGGCCCGCAGCACGCGCGCGTCGCCGTGCTCGCCGCGGCGCGTGCGGACGTCATGAGTGCCTTCGGAGGCATGCGCCATGACCTTGCGATGGGAAGCATTCATCGAGCACGTGCAGGAACGCGGCGAGTACGCCACCCGGGAGGAGGCCGACCGCTCGGCCCGGGTGGTCCTCGCCCTGCTGGGCGCCCACCTCGTCGGCGAGGACCGCGCCCAGGTGGCGGCCCGCCTGCCCGAGACGTACGCGCTGATCCTCCTCAACCCGCTACGGGCGGCCGAGCCGCTCGACCCGCAGCGGTTCGTCCGTGCGACCGCCGCATGGATAGACGGAGCGACGGAGGCCACCGCCGCCTGGGACGTCAGTGCCGTGCTCAGCGTCGTCGCCGACGCCCTCGACGACGCCCTCCTCCAGCGCGTCCTGCTCCAGCTCCCGCCCGGGTACGACGTGCTGTTCGGCCACCCGCAGGCCACCTGACCCGCTCCCCGCGACACGAAAGGCAGAGACCGTGTTCGACCAGCCCGCTTCCGCAGCCCTCAGGCCGGCCCCGGGCATGACGTACGAGCAGATGCTGGAGGCCGTCCGCTACGAGGGCGCCTACCCCGATCCCGAACGCGCGGCGGAGTCCGTCCAGCGGGTCCTGGCCGCCCTCGGCCGCCGGCTGACCGGCCAGGAACGCGTCGACCTCGCCGCCTGCCTGCCCGTGGAGGCCGCTCGCGCCCTGGTCTCCCAGGTGCCCGAGTTCGACGAACTCACCGGCTGGGGATTCGTCAAGGACCTCGCCACCCGCACCGGCGTCAGCCCGGCCGTCGCCCGCTGGGACACGGGCGCCGTCCTCTCGGTCGTGGCCCGACTGGCGGGCCCCGACCTCCTGGCCCGCATCCTGCGGAGCCTGCCCGGCGGCTACGCCCTGCTGTTCGGCCAGGCCGAACTCCTCGCGAGCCACGCCTCCTGACCGGGGCCGACCCGGCGGGAGCCGGCCCACCGCCCGCGGTTCAGCCGTGCACGTGCAGGCCGAACCCCGTGCGGCCCGCCGGCTCCCGCCCCTCCTTCAGGTGCAGCGAGGGGATCTCGTAGTCGCCGAAGTTCTGCCGCCGGAAGGGGATCGGCTCGGTCGACTCCAGGGTGAGCAGACGTTCCTGCCAGGCCTTGGCCACGTCCGGGTAGCGCTCTGCCGTCATCCGGTCGGTGCCGTGCAGCACGAACGGCGGCAGCACCTCGATGCCGGGGTAGTAGAGGATGCCGTGCTGGATCGGGAAGAGCAGGTCGTCGATCGGGCCGTTGATCCCGCGCGCCGCGTAGTGGGACTCCGGTCCGCCGGTGGTCACCGACAGCAGGGCCTTGCGGCCCGCGAGGGTGCCCTCGCCGAAGCGGTCTCCGTACCGGGTGTCGCTGTGCTCGCCGACGCCGTACGCGAAGTGGAAGGTGAACACCCGGTCCACCCAGCCCTTGAGGATCGCAGGCATCGAGTACCACCACAGGGGGAACTGGAAGATGATCGTGTCCGCCCACAGCAGCTTCTCCTGCTCGGCCCGCACGTCCGGACCGAGCGTGCCGGCGTCGAAGGCACGGCCCGAGTCGCGGGCGACGCTCAGCGGGTTCGAGGCGTGGGGGCCGTAGTCGGCGCCGTCCACGACCGCCTTCCAGTTCATGGCGTACAGATCGCTCACCACCACCTCGTGCCCGGCGGACTCCAGCGTGGAGACCGCGAGGTCCTTCAGCGAGCCGTTGAGGGACTTCGGCTCGGGGTGGGCGTAGACGATCAATGTCTTCATGGGAACTGCTCCTCGGGAGGGGACGGCCTATGACGGCCGTCGATCGCCTCCGATCCTGGCCGCCACCGCGCACGGTGTTCAGGGACGGCACTTCCGTCGGACCGCCCTTCCGTCGGACGACCCTTCCGTCGGAGGGCCCTTCCGTCGGACCGGACTTCCTGGTACCGGCAGGACCACCCTCGCCGGCCCGGCCGCGGCCGTACGGGGGCGATACTGAGGCCATGGACGATCTTGCTGGCTTCCTGCGGACCCGGCGCGCGCGGGTCGACCCGTCGTCCGCCGGCATCCCCGTCGACAGCCGTCGCCGGGTCGAGGGCCTGCGCCGTGAAGAGGTCGCGCACCTGTCGGGCGTCAGCGTCGACTACTACGTGCGCCTGGAGCAGGGCCGCGCGACGCAGCCCTCCGAGCAGGTCCTCGACGCGCTGGCCCGGGTCCTCGGCCTCGACGAGACCGAACGCGGGCACCTCGACCGGCTCGCCCGGCAGCGCCACCGGCGCGCGAAGGCGCCGGGCGGCCGGGTCCGGCCGGAACTGCTGCGCGTCCTGCACCTGGTCACCGACGCCCCCGCTCTGATCATGGACCACCGCATGGACGTACTGGCCGCGAACCGCCTCGCCCGGCTCCTCTACGGCCGACCGGTTCCCGGCCTGAACACCGCCCGGCACATCTTCCTGGAGGAGACCGAGCGCGGCCTCTACGCGAACTGGGACACCTGCACCCTGGATGTGGTCGGGCACCTGCGCCTGGCCGCCGGCAAGTACCCCGAGGACCCGCGCCTGGCCTCCCTCGTCGGCGAACTGGCCATGGGCAGCGAGCGCTTCCGCCGGCTGTGGGCCCGCGCGGACGTCCGGGCCCGCACCCACGGACCCAAGGCGTACCGGCACCCGCTGGTCGGACTCCTCGAACTCCACCACGAGAACTTCGCCCTGCCGGACGACTCCGGTAGGGAACTCCTCGTCCTCTCCGCGGCCCCCGGCAGCCCCACCGAGGACGGCCTCCGCCTGCTCGCCACCCTGGACACCGACCACGGCGCAGCACATCCCGCGAATGACGCCGGCGCCGCGACCCGCCCGACGGGCGGAGGATAAGGTGGTGGCCATGGGGGACGGGATGACGCGGATGCCGCGGGTGCAGCAGTGCAAGCAGTGCCGTAGGCCGCTCGATGAGCGCCGTCGGGGGCGCCCGAAGCGGTTCTGCAGCCGGTGGCACCGGGTGAGGTACTGGCTGGAGGAACTCGGCGAACTCGTGCTGAGTTAGGGCCGACGTGCGCCGGAAGCGCCGCCACGACCTGGCGGCCCCTGCCCGGTCGGCACCGCATGTGCCGACCGGGCAGGGGCCGGACCCGTGGGATCAGGGGGCGTCGACGAGGGTCCTGCCGTCGGTGGGTACGGCCGCGGCGAGGCCGTTGGCGTAGGCGGACTGGACGCGGGACCGCTCGGTCGTGTCCGGTACGGCGTTGGTGCAGGCCGTCCCGGCGCTGGATCCGGACATCAGCTGGGAGCACGGGCCCGGCTTGGTGTCCGGGAGGCCGAGGCTGTGGCCGAGTTCGTGCGCGGCGATGCGCGTCTTGTCGTAGCCCTGGCTCACGGCCTGTGCGCCGAGTTCGACGCGTACCTGCCGCCCCGGGCGGACCGGGCCGAGGGTGGCCTGCGGCCAGCCGGTGGTGGCCACGATGACGATCTCGGCCCGGACCCCGGGCGCGGCTTGGACGAGACGTACGTTGCTGACGTTCGCGTTCCAGGTGGCGACCCCGGCCGCGATGGCCGCTTCCCAGCCGGCTGCCCGACTGCTGTCGTAACGGAGCGTCACCACCGCTGCGGTGGCGTCGGGGACGGCCGCCGGTGCGGGGGCCGCGGTCGCGGCGGTCGACGCGGCGAGGACGAGCACGGCGGCGGAGGTGCCTGCTTTCAGCCAGGTACCCAGAGACATGAGCGTGTCCCTTCACATGTGGGGGACCCGGCCCCTCGGCGGAGCCGGGGCACGGGAGGCGCCGCCCCTGCCCGCTGGTGGTCCGGGCGTTCGGACAGGCCGCCCCTCCGAAGCCCTAAGAACGTAGCCCCGCCCCGCGCTCGTACGTCATGCACCTGCCAGCCAATTCCGGCGGGCACTCCGGCCGGTGCCCGCTCAACGGGCGGCACCGGCCGGAGCAGGGGCGGCCCGGGCGGGTCTGCCGGTCAGAACCACCGGCTGAACGCCGTCACGCCCGACCCCGTGGCCGCGGCCAACTCCAGGACGCGCAGGGGGCCGTCGAGCAGTTCGCCCGCGTCGAAGTCCGGCGCGTCCTCCATGCCCGTCATCCACGCGGCGATCCGGGCGACGGCCTCGTCGCGGCGGGCGCCGGGCGGGGCGAGGGCTTCCCGGGCGCCGGGCAGCGCGGCCCGCACCTCGGCGGCGGTCAGCAGGAAGTCCCCGAACCAGCCGGGGAACAGCTCGGACGTGGCCTGCCCCAGCCCGTAGAACAGCGCGGCGACCGGACCGGCTGTGCGCGCGGTCGCCACGTACCGCCCCGGCCCGTCCGTCTTCGGCATGAGCGCCGCGCCGGCGTCCTGGATCTGCCGGACGGTGTCGCCGACGGTGGCGGCTTCGGTCACGAGGTCCGCGAAGCGGTACGCGGCGGGCGTGGGCGCCGGGGCGCCCGCCAGGGAGCCGGAGGGCGCGAAGAACGGCTCCCGCTCCGCGGCGCCGCTGGACCACCAGTCCATCGAGGCCCGGTACGCGGACGAACGGGGCGGTGATTCCAGGGGCAGGTGGGCGAACCGCATCGGAAGCTCCTCGGCCTCCTCGTCGGGGATGACGCCTACCGACCACACCACTGCCGTGGAACCCACTTCTGCGTGCCTTTCCCGTTCACCTTCGCGCCGCGGCCCTGCCGGGCCGCTCGCCTGACGGCCCCTACGGCCGACCCGACTGCCCCGGCTCCCCCGTCCGGGCTCGTGCATCTTCCCATGCCGCGGCCCCCGGCCCCGCCCCCGGGCCGGCCCGGGGACCTCGGGCGGCAGCCGTCGGCCCGGCTCACACCACCAGCCGCAGCGAAGTCCCCGCGATGCCCAGTCGTACGCTCTGCCCCCAGGTCAGCTCCATGGCGTCGCCCTCCATCCCGTCGCCGAAGACGACCATCCGGTCGGACTCCACGGTCAGCCGCAGCCCCTGACCCCGTCCCAGCTCGCCGGCGACCAGCGTCGTCCCGGTCGTCGGGGAGGGCCAGGCCTCGCGTACGAACCACAGCAGGCGCGGGTCGCAGGGCGCGGGCAGGTGCACGGGGCGGCCGCGTTCCAGCCACACGGAGCGCAGCCAGCCGGTGGCGCCGGTGCCGGTCCCCACCAGTACGCCGGAGGACGCCTGGGACTCGGCCGGGCCCTCCTCCGGGCTCTCCTCGTCGCCGGAGCCCAGGCGGTAGCGGGCCGTCTGGTGGCCGGGGGAGCCGAGGTAGATCTCGTTCAGGGCGACCAGGCGCTGGGTGTCGTCGGCGACGGCCTCGACCATGGTGAGTTCCTCGGCGCTTCCCCCGGCGGCGGCCGCCGCGTGCAGCAGGGCGGCCGCGTCGGCGCTGCGGTGCCGGACCAGGACGCCGGGGTTGCGCCCCGGCTCTGCGTCGATGCCCACCACGGGCTGTCCGCTCAGGTACTTCGCGGTGTTGGCGACCAGGCCGTCCTGGCCGACCACGACCACCACGTCCTCCGGGGCGAACAGGAAGCGGTCCAGGTCCGCCCGCTCCACCCGGGCCCTGCGCCAGGTCAGCGGCACCGCCGCCGCCACCTCGCGCAGGGCCTGCCGCGCGCGGCCGTGGCGGCGTGCCACCTCCTCGATCGACCGGCCCCGGCTGGACAGGAAGAACGCGGCCTGGCCGTGCGTGCCGTGCCGGGCGAGCAGTTCCTCGTACTCGGTCCTGCGGTGCACCAGCACCGCCCGCGGGGCCAGGCTCACGCGCCCGTGCCGCCTTCCGTGCGCCCGAGCTTGGCGAGCAGCCCGGTGAGGACGTCGGGCGAGAGCGTGATGCTCTCGATCCGCGGCAGGTTCTCCGCCAGGCGGGTCGCCGCCAGGGCGTGCAGCGTGCCCGGCCCGGCTTCGTCGTGGACCCGCAGCCAGGCCGCCTGGGCCTCGGACCGCGCCGCGCCCGCCGCGCGCTCCGCCTCGGCGTCCGCACGGGCCAGGCGGACCTTGCGGGCGGCCTCGGCCTCCGTCCGTACGCCGTCCGCCGCGGCCTTCTCCTCGGCCTCGCGGCGGGCGTTGATACCGCGCTGCTCGACCAACTGCTCCTCACGCCGGGCCAGTTCGATCTGGCTGGCGAGCTCGTTCTCGGCGATGGCGCGCTCCCGCTCGACGGCGA
This sequence comes from Streptomyces sp. WAC06614, assembly GCF_003949795.1. Classification (GTDB taxonomy): domain Bacteria; phylum Actinomycetota; class Actinomycetes; order Streptomycetales; family Streptomycetaceae; genus Streptomyces. The sequence continues at coordinate 1,302 of NZ_RPRY01000328.1, read as the reverse complement.
CGGCCCGCCGCTCGTACGTGGCCCGGTCCGCCTCCTGCTGGATCTCCTCGCGGGCCGGGGTGCGCAGGGCGCGCTCCACCTCGGCGTCGGGGCGGATCGCCACGACGCGTACGGCCACCACCTCGATGCCGGTGGCGGGGAGCCTAGGCTCGGCGGCGAGACCGGCGGCGACCCGCTCGCGCACGGCGGCGACACCGTCCACCAGGGCGGCGGCCAGCGGGGTCCGGGCCAGTACGTCGAGGGAGTGCTGCTGGGCGGTCTCGGTGAGCAGGGTGGCGATCTGCTCCAGCGGCGCGGCGCGCCAGCTACCGGTGTCGGGGTCGACGGAGAAGTCGAGCCGGTCCGCGGCCTGGGCCGGGTCACTGATGCGGTAGGTGACGGTGGCCTGCACGGCGACGTCCTGGAAGTCGGACGTCCGGGCATGGAAGGCCATGGCCAACTCCCGGTCGTCCACCGGAACTTCGGACAGCGCCGCCGACAGCGACCGGTACCAGAAGCTGAGCCCCCGCCCGTCGTGGACGAGCCGGCCGCGCCGGTGGTGGCGGATGTGGGCGGTGGGCGTGGAGCGCAGATGGCGCCAGCCGAGGCGCCGGGTGATGTCGGCCATGGCGAACCCCCTCGATTTCGTCAGTGCGACGATAACGAAGGGGCCGCCATATCGTCAAGGGGACGAAAACAGGGCCGCCCGAACACGGCCGCTCCCCCGCCCCGGCAGGACTAGGTGTGATCGACGAACCAGGCCGTGCAGGTGCTGGTGCTGGAGCCCTTGGGCATCATGCAGGCCCGGACCGCGTACGACCTGCCGGACTGTTGCAGGCGGACGGTCGGGGTCTCCACGTAGTTCCACGTGGCGTTCCACCAGGTGGCCTCGAACGGCCCGCACTGCTTCCAACCGCCGTTGGCCTGCACCGTCGACGTGGAGGGGTGCCCGGGGCTGGAGCCCATGGTGAACAGGTTCACGCTCCGGTCGATCCAGACCTTGTCGTACCGGGCCACGTAGCCCTCGATCGCGGCCTTGGCGTACGCATCGGTGGCCTTGGCCGTGTACACCGTGACCTGCCGGTCCCCCGAGGTCGCATGCCCGGAGTCGCCCACCACGTCGTTGTCCGCCAGCCCGTCGCAATCACTGGCCGACATCGCCCCGGGCGCCGGGGCCGCCTCGGCCGACCCCACCAGCCCCGTCGTACACAGGACCACCACCGCGGCCAGAACCGTCCCCCGCGAAACACGCGCCATCCGTCCCCCACCCCATCCCTGCGTCCGGCCTCCTCGCGAGGCACCCGCCGGGAGCCTAGGCGCCAC
>NZ_RPRY01000327.1 GCF_003949795.1 Streptomyces sp. WAC06614 | reverse complement strand
GGTGGGGTCAGGCGTTGACGCCGGTGTTGCCCCAGGCACCGTTCAGGAGGCCGATCACGGTCGCGGTGTTGCCGACCACGTTGACCGGGAGGTGGACGGGCACCTCGACCAGGTTGCCGGCCGCCACCTGGGCCCGGCGGGCCACCCGCTCCACCGGACGCAGGGCCAGCGCCCGCGCCGAGATCTCCGAGGCCGAGACCGCCCCGCCATGCCCCGACCCGTAGGCCAGGGAGACCATCAGGCCCACCCGCCGGGCCAGCTCCAGGACCCGGACCGCACGCGGCGGGTAGCCGGGCGCCAGCGCCTCCCGGCCGGCCTCCGCCCTCGCCCGGTACGCCGACAGCGCCGCCTCCGCCACCGGCCCCGAGGCCGCCACGTCCAGGCGGGTCAGCACCGCCGTCGCCTCCCGCAGCGCCTCCGCCAGCTCCCGCTCCGCCTCACCGAGCGAGGGCACGTCCGCCGGCGGGGCCTCCCGCACCGGCAGGCACTGCCACTCCACCGCGACGTGCACATCACCCGCCGGCCCCGCCTCCGCCACCACGGGCACCAGCCCCAGCGCGGCCCCGACGCACACCACGGCCTCCTCCGCCTCCAACGCCCTCGCGTTGAACTCCGGCGGACCGCTCAGCCCCAGCGGATGCCCCGGCGCGGGCAGCGCCACCCGCAGCCCCGTCACCCCCAGCCGTCGCAACCGGCCCAGCGCGAGCGTCAGACCCACCGCGGACGATTCCCCCGGCAGCCCCACCACCCGGTGCACCGCGTCCTCGCCCACGATCGACAGCACGGCCTCGTCGGGCGAGACGAGACCGGCCAGCAGAGCGTTTCCCCAGGCGGCCAGCCGCCCTGAACGTGGTTCCACAAGCATTCCCCCACCCTACGCAGCCCACCCGGTCCGGGCCCCGGCCCCTGACCGCCCGCGGAGTGGCGTAGGTTTGCCTGGGGCTGCGCCCACAGGCGCACAGAGAACCGTGACTGCAAGGGGTGACAACACGCTCATGAGCGATGTACTGGAGCTGGTGGACGTATCCGTGGTCCGCGAGGGCCGGGCTCTGGTGGACCAGGTCTCCTGGTCGGTCAAGGAGGGGGAGCGCTGGGTCATCCTCGGCCCGAACGGCGCCGGCAAGACCACCCTGCTCAACGTCGCCTCCAGCTACCTCTTCCCCACCAAGGGCACCGCCACCATCCTCGGCGAGACCCTCGGCAGGCCCGGCACGGACGTCTTCGAGCTGCGCCCCCGCATCGGCGTGGCCGGCATCGCCATGGCCGACAAGCTCCCCAAGCGGCAGACCGTCCTCCAGACCGTCCTCACCGCCGCCTACGGCATGACCGCCACCTGGCAGGAGGAGTACGAGGAGGTCGACGAGCAGCGCGCCCGTGCCTTCCTCGACCGCCTCGGCATGAACGACTACCTCGACCGCAAGTTCGGCACCCTCTCCGAGGGCGAGCGCAAGCGCACCCTCATCGCCCGCGCCCTGATGACCGACCCCGAGCTGCTGCTCCTCGACGAGCCCGCCGCCGGCCTCGACCTCGGCGGCCGCGAGGACCTCGTCCGCCGCCTCGGCCGGCTCGCCAGCGACCCCGTCGCCCCCTCCATGGTCATGGTCACCCACCACGTCGAGGAGATCGCCCCCGGCTTCACCCACGTCCTGATGATCCGTCAGGGCAAGGCGGTCACCGCCGGCCCCATCGACCTCGAACTCACCTCCCGCAACCTCTCCCTCTGCTTCGGGCTCCCGCTCGTCGTCGAGCGCAACGAGCACCACCGCTGGAGCGCCCAGGGTCTGCCCCTGCGCTGACCCCCGCCCTTTCGCAGCGCCTTCCGCGCACCCTGTCCGCACCGCCGCCGCCGGACCTACCATGACCATGTGGACATCGACGCATGGGTGTGGTGGCTCATCGGCGCGGTCGGACTGGGCATTCCGCTCGTCCTCACCGCCATGCCGGAGTTCGGCATGTTCGCCGTCGGCGCGGTCGCGGCCGCGGTGACGGCCGCCCTCGGCGGGGGAGTGGTCGCCCAGGTCCTGGTGTTCGTGGTGGTCTCGGTCGCCCTCGTCGCCGTGGTCCGGCCGATCGCCGCCCGCCACCGCGACCAGCGGCCCCAACACCGCACCGGCATCGACGCGTTGCGGGGCCGCACCGCCGTCGTCCTCGAACGGGTCGACAGCAGCGGCGGCCGCATCAAGCTCGCCGGGGAGATCTGGTCCGCCCGCGCCCTGGACGCCGGCACCAGCTTCGAACCCGGCCAGCAGGTGGACGTCGTAGAGATCGACGGAGCGACCGCCGTCGTCATGTGAACCCTGGACCGCGCGCCGAGCGCCGCCCGTCCAGACGCGAGTTCAGAACAGCAGCCAGAAGGGTACGGGGAACCTCATGCAACCGATCATCATCGTCCTGATCATTCTGGTGGTACTGGTCTTCATCGCCCTGGTCAAGACGATCCAGGTGATCCCCCAGGCCAGCGCCGCCATCGTCGAGCGGTTCGGCCGCTACACCCGCACCCTCAACGCGGGCCTCAACATCGTCGTCCCGTTCATCGACTCCATCCGCAACCGGATCGACCTGCGCGAACAGGTCGTCCCGTTCCCGCCGCAGCCGGTGATCACCCAGGACAACCTGGTCGTCAACATCGACACCGTCATCTACTACCAGGTGACCGACGCCCGCGCCGCCACCTACGAGGTCGCCAGCTACATCCAGGCCATCGAGCAGCTCACCGTCACCACCCTGCGCAACATCATCGGTGGCATGGACCTCGAACGGACCCTCACCTCCCGCGAGGAGATCAACGCGGCCCTGCGCGGCGTCCTCGACGAGGCCACGGGCAAGTGGGGCATCCGCGTCAACCGCGTCGAGCTCAAGGCCATCGAGCCGCCCACCTCCATCCAGGACTCCATGGAGAAGCAGATGCGCGCCGACCGCGACAAGCGCGCCGCCATCCTCCAGGCCGAGGGCGTCCGGCAGTCCGAGATCCTGCGCGCCGAGGGCGAGAAGCAGTCCTCCATCCTGCGCGCCGAAGGTGACGCCAAGGCCGCCGCCCTGCGCGCCGAGGGCGAGGCCCAGGCCGTCCGCACGGTCTTCGAGGCCATCCACGCCGGCGACCCGGACCAGAAGCTGCTCTCGTACCAGTACCTCCAGATGCTCCCGAAAATCGCCGAAGGCGACGCCAACAAGCTCTGGATCGTGCCCAGCGAGATCGGCGACGCCCTCAAGGGCCTCTCCGGCGCCATCGGCAACTTCGGTCCCACCGGCGGAGGTTCGAGCAACATCCCGCGCCAGGAGCCCCCCGCCTCGGAACGCCGGGAGAACCCCCCGATCGACTGAGCACACCGCCCGCTCCTGCATGATCAGTGAGGCCCCTCGACCTTCACGGCGGGGAGGCGACTCACTGATCCGAAGGAGATGGCCTTGTCCATCTGGGAAGCACTCGCGGTCCTCGCGGCCGGCATCGGCGCCGGCACCATCAACACCATCGTGGGGTCCGGGACCCTGATCACGTTCCCGGTCCTGCTCGCCGTCGGCCTGCCGCCGGTCACCGCCAACGTCTCCAACACCCTGGGCCTGGTCCCCGGATCCCTCAGCGGCGCCCTCGGCTACCGCGAGGAACTCCGCGGCCAGGGCCGGCGCATCCGCGCACTCGCCGCCACCACCCTCGTCGGCGGCCTGGCCGGCGCGATACTGCTGACCACGCTGCCGTCGGACGCGTTCGACACCATCGTGCCGGTCCTGATCGCCCTCGCCCTGGTCCTCGTCGTCACCCAGCCGCTCCTCGCCAGGAAGCTCCGCGAACGCACCCGGCGCACCGGCCGCACCACCCACCCCGACGGGGGACCGGCCCTGCACACCGGCATGCTGCTGGCCAGCGCCTACGGCGGCTACTTCGGCGCCGCCCAGGGCGTGCTCTACCTCGGCCTGATGGGCCTCTTCCTCGACGAGGACCTCCAACGCGTCAACGCCGTCAAGAACGTCCTCGCCGCCCTCGTCAACGGCATCGCCGCCGTCTTCTTCCTCTTCGTCGCCGACTTCGACTGGACCGCCGTCCTCCTCATCGCCCTCGGCTCCACCCTCGGCGGCCAGATCGGCGCCAAGGTCGGCCGCCGCCTCCCCCCGACGGCCCTGCGCGCGGTCATCGTGGTCGTCGGCATCGTCGCGATCGTCCAACTCCTGCTGCGCTGAGACCCGTACGGCCGCCACACCGCCACCGCCACGCGAACGGGGTCCTGCACGGCCCGGAACGGCCGTGCAGGACCCCGTGGGCCCGGAGAAGGACGGGCGAGCGGCCTACGCGGCCCCCGCCGACGGCGCCAGCCAGTCCGGCAGCGCCTCCCGCTGGCTCGCCCCCAGCCCGAACAGCATCGCGTCCGTCGCGCTCGGCTCGAACGGCTGCCGCAGCAACGGCATCCCCGCCTCCTCCGGCGTCCGGTCCGCCTTGCGGTGGTTGTCCTCGGCGCACGAGGCCACCGTGTTCAGCCAGGTGTCCCCACCACCGTGCGACCGGGGCACCACGTGGTCCACCGTGGTGGCCCGCCTCCCGCAGTACGCGCACCGGTGCTGGTCCCGGACCAGCACGCCGCGCCGCGACCACACCGCATGTCTTCGGAAGGGCACCCGGACATACCGGCACAACCGGATCACCCGCGGCATCGGAAGATCCACACTGGCACCGCGCACACGGAGCTCGGGGTGCGACTGCTCGACGACGGCCTTGTCCTGGAGCACCAGCACCACCGCACGATTGAGCGTCACCGTCGACAGCGGCTCGAAGCTCGCGTTCAGTACCAGCGTGTCCCGCATCTCGCCCACCTCCCGTGTGCAGGCCCGCGACCACCCTGGCGGCAGGGCCCGCAACCACTCTGGACGCGGGCGCCACGCGGGACAACGCATTAAAAATGCCCGGTCCTGGTCTCCTTTAGACCAGGACCGGGCAAACGAGAGGCGAACGATCAGCCTGCGACCGGAGCCTCGTACTCCGCGACCAGCTGTGCGCGACCCAGCGTGTGGAAGCGCAGGTGGAAACCGACGACCGCAGGAGACACGTCGTCCCCCGGACCCAGCTTCTCCTGGTCCACCGCGTAGACGGTGAACACGTAACGGTGCCGCTCACCCGCCGGCGGCGCGGCCCCGCCGAAGTCCTTGCTGCCGTAGTCGTTGCGCACGTGCACCGCCCCGGCCGGCAGCCCCTCGAACTTCCCGCTGCCGGCCCCGGCCGGCAGCTCCGTCACCGACACCGGCAGGTCGAACAGCACCCAGTGCCAGAACCCGCTGCCCGTCGGGGCGTCCGGGTCGAAGCACGTCACCGCGAAGCTCTTCGTCCCCTCCGGGAACCCCTCCCACCGCAGGTGCGGCGAGCGGTTCCCCTCCGCGTACACCTGCGCCGGACCCAGATCCGCACCCGGCTCCAGGTCGTCGCTCACCACGGAGAACGTGTGCACCTCGGGATGGAAGTCGTGCGGAAGCGGCGCCCTGCGCTGTTCGGTCACTGCTGGACCCTCCTGATCGCCAACGTGTGCTGGCCCGAGCCTAGAACGGGTCAGAACCAGTTGCGCCGCGAACCCACCGAAGCGATCCACTCGTTCAGGTAAGCCGCCCAGTCGGTTCCCTGGAACGAGTGCAGCCCGACCTGGAAGCAGCGGTAGGTGTCGCTGCCCTCGGTGAACAGACCCGCCTTCTTGTCCATCTCCAGCACCACGTCCATCTCGTGGCCGTCCGCGACGAACGTCAGCTCCACCTGGTTCAGCCCCCGGTACTGCTGCGGCGGCAGGAACTCGATCTCCTGGTAGAACGGCAGCGTCTGCCGGGTACCCCGGATGTGTCCGCGCTCCATGTCCGCGCTGCGGAAGCGGAAGCCCAGCTGCCCGAACGCGTCCAGGATCGCCTGCTGCGCCGGCAGCGGGTGCACGTTGATCGGGTCCAGGTCACCGGCGTCGATCGCCCGGGCGATCTCCAGCTCGGTGCTGACCCCGATGTGCATCCCGTGCAGCGGGTGCCCCGCGAAGTGGGTCACCGGAGTCTCCCAGGGGATCTCCAGGCTGAACGGGACCTCGTGCAGCGCACCGGCCTGCACCTGGAAGGCCCCGCCGAGCCGCTGCTTGGTGAAGACGATGTCCTGCTTGAGCTCCTGGTCGCCGCTCTCGACCTCGACCCGCGCCTGCAGACCGATGTTCAGGCCCTCGATCTGCTGCTCCACGCTGCCGCCCTGGATCCGGACGACACCCTGGACCACGCCGCCGGGCACCACGTTCGGCTCGGTGATGATCGTGTCCACCGAAGCACCACCGGCACCGAGGGCCGCGAACAGCTTCTTGAACCCCATCCTCGTTACTCCCCTAGCTCAGGCTCGTTGTGTACCTCTACCAACGCGGAACCATAGGCCCCGGTTGCAGACGTACGCGTTCCACTACGCTCGACCGGATGAGCGCGCGACCCGACCGTACGCCCCTGGACCGCAGCTTCTACGACCGGCCGGTCCTCACCGTGGCCCCGGACCTCCTCGGCCGCACCCTGGTCCGCCGTACCCCGGACGGCCCCATCGAGCTCCGTATCACCGAGGTCGAGGCCTACGCGGGGGAGGCCGACCCGGGCTCCCACGCCTACCGCGGCCGCACCGCCCGGAACGCATCCATGTTCGGTCCGCCCGGACACGCGTACGTCTACTTCATCTACGGCATGTGGTTCAGCCTCAACCTGGTCTGCGGACCCGAGGGCCACGCCAGTGGAGTGCTGCTGCGGGCCGGGGAGATCACCGTGGGCGCGGACCTGGCCCGCAAACGTCGATCGTCGGCCAGAAAAGACACAGAACTGGCCAAAGGCCCGGCCCGCCTCGCCACCGCCCTGGACATCGACCGCTCCCTGGACGGCACCGACCTCTGCGCCGGCCCACCCTCCCCCCTGTCCGTCCTGGCGGGCAACCCCGTGCCCGCCGACCAGGTCAGCACCGGTCCGCGCACCGGAGTCGGCGGCGGCGGGGCCCACCACCCCTACCGCTACTGGATCACCCACGACCCCACGGTGAGCCCGTACCGCGCCCACACGCCACGTCGCCGCTCAACTTGACTCGGCCTTTGCAGCCCCCTAACGTAGCCCGAGCCGCTTGAACCGGGGCCCTGCTGTCAGCACCCCCCGAGCGGCCAACCACTACCTACGGACACACCCTGGCGGGGATGAATTCGGCATGCCCGAATTCGGTTGCCGCCGCTCGATTATGAGTCACCGGGGAAATCCGCTAACGTAGTGACCACGCCGGAAGGGAAAAGCGCGAAAGCGCCGGAACCGGAAAGCGCCGAGGAAATCGGGTCCGGAAAGATCTGATAGAGTCGGAAACGCAAGAACGAAGGAAGCGCCCGGAGGGCCCGGAAACGGGAACGAAGGAAGCGTCCGCACCTTGAGAACTCAACAGCGTGCCAAAAATCAACGCCAGATATGTTGATACCCCGTCTCTCTGGAGACGAGGT
>NZ_RPRY01000326.1 GCF_003949795.1 Streptomyces sp. WAC06614 | reverse complement strand
GGCCGGGTGGGCCGGGCCGGGCAGGCCGAGCAGGCCGAGCAGGCCGAGCAGGCCGAGCAGGCCGAGCAGGCCGAGCAGGCCGAGCAGGCCGAGCAGGCCGAGCAGGCCGGGCAGGCTGTCAGTGGGCGGCCGTACGGTGGATGCGTGACCAGTGACAGCCGGCCGCCCGCAGGGCCGCACCTCGAATGGACCGTCGTCCCCAGCGACATCGGTCCGCTCCTCCTGGCCGCCACGGACGAGGGTCTGGTCCGGGTGGAGTTCCACGCCGCCCCGGACCGGCCCGGCCTGATCGACCCGGTGGCGGCCCGCCTCGGCCTGGCCCCGTGGCGCCCGGCGCCGGGGGCGGAGGTCCGGCTGGCCGAGCCGATACGCCGGCTGGCCGCGTACTTCGCGGGCGGCCTGCGCCGCTTCGAGCTGGCGCTCGACTGGCGGCTGAGCTCCGGGTTCAACCGCCAGGTGCTGCGCGAGCTCGACCGTTCGGTGCCCTACGGCGCGGTCGTCGGCTACGGCGACCTGGCGGCCCGGGTCGGCCAGCCCGGCGCGGCCCAGGCGGTGGGGGCGGCCATGGGGTCCAATCCGCTGCCGATCGTGGTGCCCTGCCACCGGGTCGTGGAGAACGGCGGGGGCCTCGGCGGGTTCGGCGGGGGCCTGGAGACCAAGCGCGCCCTGCTGGCGCTGGAGGGGGTCCTGCCGCAGCCACTGTTCTGAGCCGTTCCGGCGCCCGGCGCGGACCGCGCGCGACCAGGGAAATCTCCGTTTCGCGCGGGCGGGCGGGGTGCGACACTGCGGCCGTGACCCCTACGACCACCGCCGCCGCACCCGGCGTCCCCGCGGCCATGGCCCCGACCGTGCCCGCATCCGCGTCCGCGTCCGTGTCCGACTTCGCGTCCCAATCCGTGTCCGTGTCCGGCCCGGTGGCCGTCCACCGGGCCTGTGGGGGAAGGGGGTGTACCGCATGACCTCGGCCCAGGGCACCGCCCGGCCGCTGCCGGTCGTGGCGCCGGCGGAGCTGCCGCGGCTGCGCCGGCGCACCTCCGCCGTGCTGATCGCCAGCCAGATCCTCGGTGGGCTCGGCGTGCCGATCAGCATCGCACTGGCCCCCGTCCTGGCCACGGAGGTGAGCGGCACGGACGAGCTGTCCGGCATGGCCTCCACGGCGGCCGTGACCGGCACCGCGCTGCTCTCGCTGCCGCTCGCCGCGCTGATGACCCGGCGCGGGCGCAGGCCCGGGCTGGTCCTGGCGTATCTGACCGGCGCGGCGGGTGCGGCCCTGGTCGTCCTGGCCGCGGCCGTGCACAACTTCCCGCTGCTCCTGCTCGGCATGGCCTGCTTCGGCGCCGCGTCGCTGGCCAACCTCCAGGCTCGGTTCGCGGCGGCCGACCTCGCCGAGCCCGATCACCGGGCCCGGGCGATCTCCACGGTGGTGTGGGCGACCACGATCGGCGCGGTGCTGGGCCCCAACCTGTCCGCGCCTGCCAGCCACAGCTTCGCCGGCACCTCCATACCCCAGACGGCGGGCCCGTTCGTCTGGGCCGCCGTCATCTTCCTGCTCACCGGCACCCTGGTCGGCGTACTGCTGCGGCCCGACCCGCTGCTGACGGCCCGTGCCCTGGCCCCGGCCGGGGAGGAGAGCCACGCGGACCGCTCGCTGCGGGCCGGCTTCGCCGCCGTCACCGCGTCCGCACGGGCGCGGCTGGCGCTGGTGACCATCGCGGTGTCGCACACCACCATGGTGTCGATCATGGTGATGACCCCGCTGGACCTGACCCACCACGGCGCCGGGCTGGAGCTGATCGGCCTGGTCATCAGCGGCCACATCGCCGGCATGTACGCGTTCTCGCCGGTGTGGGGCTGGCTGGCGGACCGGATCGGGCGGCTGTCCGTCATCGGGATCGGGGCGAGCCTGCTGCTGACCGCCGCGCTGCTGGCCGGCACGGCGGGCCCCCGGCACGGCCAGACCGCGGCCGGCCTGTTCCTGCTGGGCCTGGGCTGGTCGGCCGGTCTGGTGTCGGGCTCGGCGCTGCTCACCGACTCGGTGCCGCAGGCCGCCCGCGCGGCCGTCCAGGGTCTGTCGGACCTGATGAGCAACACCTGCGCGGGCGTCGGCGGAGCGGTCTCCGGGCTGATCGTGGCCCAGGCGGGCTACGGCTGGCTGAACGCCGCCGGGGCGATGCTGCTGGTGCCGTTGGCGGCGCTGACCCTGTTCACGGCGCGCCGCCATCCGGCGGCCGAGGGCTGATCCCGGGGCGGTCAGAGGCTGATGTGGTAGGCCTTGCGCAGCGTCTCGTGCACGGTCCAGGTGGTCCGGTCGCCTTCCCGGAGCACGCACGCGGAGCCCGGGCCCACCTCCAGGGTGGCGCCGCCCTCGACCTCGATGGTGGCGCGCCCGCTGACCACGACGAACAGCTCGTTCGCCTCGGTGTCGGTGACCACGCCCGGGGTGATCTGCCAGATGCCTCGCAGCTGCCTGCCGTCGGCGGACTCCCACAGCACCTTGCCGGTGACCACCGGGTCGCCGGAGAGGATCTGGGCGGGGTCGAGGTCCTCGGCCTCCAGCTCGGCGTCGGGGACGTCCGGGACGGAGACGGCGAACGAGGCGGGGGCGGCTGCGGGGGCGTGGTCGTGCGTGCTCATGGCGGCGACCCTAGCCGCCCGGCCCCTCGGCGGCGGTGGCCAACCCGTCCATGATCGGGTGCTCCGGCCCGTCACCCTGTCCAGAACCGCTCCCTGAGCGGTGCTCGTCGGACAGGAGCGACGGGAGCGCGTTTGGGGGCGCACGTGGTGTGCCAGGGATGGGGACATGCCACAGCACACGGTGATTCCGGTCCTGTCCGAAGAGGTGCGTGAGGCGCTCGACCAGGGACGTCCGGTCGTCGCCCTCGAATCGACGATCCTGGCGCACGGCCTGCCCCGGCCGCGCAATCTGGCGGTGGGTGAGGAGCTGGAGGCCCTCGTCCGTGCGGAGGGCGCCGTTCCGGCGACGGTCGCGGTCCTCGACGGGGTCCCGCACGCCGGTCTCGACAAGGACCAGCTGGAGCGGATCGCGGGCGGCGAGGGGGTGCGGAAGCTCGGCCACCGGGACCTCGCACCGGCCTGTGCGACGGGTGCCACGGGGGCGACGACGGTCTCCGCGACGGCGTTCCTCGCCGCGCGGGCCGGGCTGCGGGTCTTCGCCACCGGCGGGCTGGGCGGCGTGCACCGGGAGTGGGTGCGGTCGCAGGACGAGTCGGCCGACCTGCCGTTGCTGGCCCGCACACGGATCACGGTGGTGTGCGCGGGGGTGAAGTCGATCCTGGACGTCCCGGCGACGCTGCAACGGCTGGAGACGCTGGGCGTGAGCGTGCTCGGGTACGGCACCGACCACTTCCCCGGCTTCTACCTGACCAGCTCGGGACACCCGGTGGACTGGACCGTGGACCGGCCGGAGCAGGTGGCCGCCGTGATGGCCGCTCAGGACGCCCTCGGCGGGCCGGGATCGGCGCTGCTGGTGGCCAACCCGGTGGCCGAGGCGGAACAGCTCGACCCCGAGCTGCACGACCGGGTGCTGGCGCAGGCGCTCACGGAGTGCCGCGAGCGGGGCATCACGGGGCAGGCGGTGACACCGTTCCTGCTGGACCACCTGGTCCGGGCGACCGGCGGGGCCTCGCTGGAGGCCAATCTGGCGGCGGTACGGGGCAACGTCCGGCTCGGTGCGCGGATCGCGGCGGCGTGGGCGGGGCGGTGAGCGGCGGCCTGCTGGTCGTCGGGGACGTGGTCACGGACGTGGTGGCCGTCCATGCGGAGCCGCTGGCGCCGGCGACGGACACCGCGGCCCGGATCCGTACCCTGCCGGGCGGGGCCGGGGCCAATGCCGCCTGCTGGGCGGCGCGCTGCGGGGTGGCCCCGGTCCGGCTGCTGGCGCGGGTGGGTGCGGAGTCGGCCGCCTGGCACGAGCGGGCGCTGCGGGCGGCCGGGGTGCGCCCGCACCTGGTGGTCGACCCGGTGGAGCCGACCGGGACGGTGGTGGCGCTGGTCGGCGGGGACGCGGAGCGGACCTTCCTGACCGACAGCGGGGCCGCGCTGCGGCTGTCCACGGCGGACTGGGACGTGGAGCTGCTGGACGGCGTCGTCCACATGCATCTGTCGGGTTATCTGTTCTTCACCGACGCCAGTCGGGAGCTCGCGGAGCTGGCGCTGCGCACCGCGCGGGAGCGGCGGGTGCCGGTGAGCGTGGACCCGGCCTCGGCCGGGTTCCTGTCCACCCTCGGGGTGAATCGTTTCCTCAGCTCCGTGGAGGGCGTCTCCGTCCTGCTGCCCAACGCCGACGAGGCCAGGCTGCTGGCCGGCCGGACCGATGTGCGGGAGGCGGCGGCCGCGCTGAGCCTGCGCTTCCCGCTGGTGGTGGTGACCCTGGGGGCGGCCGGGGTGCTGCTCGCCTCGGCGGGGGCGGTGACCGCCGAGGTGCCGGCGGAGCCGGCCGAGGCGGTCGACACGACGGGCGCCGGGGACGCCTTCACCGGCGGCTTCCTGGCCGCCCGCCTCGCCGGGGCGGCCCCGGCGGACGCCGCCCGGGCCGGCTGCCGCGCCGCCGCGGCGGCGGTCGTCCGGCTGGGCGGGCGCCCGTAGGCCCGGCCCGGGACCGGCGTCAGCCGGGGAGGCCGGACCAGGCCGGGTGGCGGGGGTCGTCGGCGCGGACCACGGTGTCCGCCGCCGCGGCCGGGTCGGTCTCGGCGGCGTAGCGTGCGAACGCGGGCAGGGTCCACCGCTCCGCCTCCTCGGTGCGCCGGGCGAGCGCGCCCGGCGAGAGGCTGATGTGGACGCTGAGGTCGAAGGGGAACCAGTGGCCGAGCAGCAGCGGCCCGTGCACGATCACCACACCCCCGGGCGGCAGGGTGACGTACGGGCTGCGGGTCGCGCGGTCGGTGACCGGGTCCCACAGGTCCGGCAGGACCCGGCCGGTACCGCCCGGCTCCAGCGGCGCGAACACCTCGCGCCACAGCGCGGCCGTGTCGTACCAGCCGCGCAGGTACGCCTCCACGTCCTGGCGGCCGTACTCCAGGCGCACGGAGGCCGGGCGCAGGAACCCCTGCGCCGGGACGACCAGCACCGACCGGCCGCGCAACCGCAGCGCGGCCGCCGCCAGTTCGGCCAGCGTCCCGGTGCCGGCCGGCGGGGCGCCGTCGACCGCGGTGCGCAGCCAGGGCCCGCCGTCACGGGCGGTGGTGCGCTCGTCGAGGTGGGCCGCCAGACGCTCGGCCATCCGCTCCCAGGTGATCGGTTCGAGGTGCACGGGGCCATTGTCAGTGGTGGCCCGTAGCTTCTTCCACGAGGGGATCACCGGCGGGACAAGGGCCGTCGGACCCGGCCTTGGGGAGGGGTCTGTCATGGCTCGCGAGACCACGTATCTGGAGCTGTCGCAGGACGGCGGCGGAGCGCACAAGTTCTACGAGGTGACCGTCGACGGCACCGCCGTCACCGTGCGGTACGGCCGCATCGGAGCGGCCGGGCAGGTGCAGGAGTCCTCGTTCCCGACCGAGGACAAGGCGCGCGCCGCGGCCGCGAAGAAGATCGGCGAGAAGGTGCGCAAGGGGTACGCCCCGGCGGTGCAGGGGCAGCGCGCGGCCCGGCCGGTGACCCGCCGCCAGGTGACCTCGGCGCCGTCCACGGCGCGGGCGACCGCCCCGGTGCTGTGGCGGTTCCGCACCGGCGCCGCGGCGTTCGGCATCCATGTGGACGAGGACCGCTGCTGGGTCGGCAACCAGTCCGGCGATGTGTACACGCTCAGCCACGGCGGCGAGGTGCTCGCCCGGTACTCGCTGCCGGACGGGGTGAAGTGCCTGGTGGCGGACGACTTCTGGATCTATGCCGGCTGTGACGACGGGGGCGTGTACGACCTGTCCTCGAAGCTCCCGTTCAAGGCGTACGACATCGCCGACGACGTGGACATCTTCTGGCTGGACATCCGTGAGGGCGTGCTCAATGTCGCGGACGCGGCCGGCGGGCTGACGGTCATCGACCACGAGGACGAGTTCCAGTGGTCGCGCCGGTCCGCCGGGGCCCAGGCGTGGATGGTGCGGGCGGACGCGCGCGCCGTGTACCACGGTCACGCGCGGGGCGTCACGGCGTACGCCCCGGACGGCGGCGGCGAGTTGTGGCACACCCGGACCGACGGCGGGGTGCTCTTCGGCTGGCAGGAGGACCGTGCGGTCTACGCGGGCACCGGCCACCACAGCGTGCAGCGGCTGGCGAAGGACACGGGGGCGATCGAGGCCACCTACCGGTGCGACGCGGCGGTGTACTCGTGCGCGACCTCGCCCGACGGCCGGCACGTGTTCGCCGGTGACTCCTCCTCGTCCGTGTACTGCTTCGACGCGGACGGACGGCGGCTGTGGAAGCTGCGCACGGGGTCCGGCTCGGCGCTGTCCATGCAGTACCTGGACGAGCGGCTGTACCTGGTGACCACCGACGGTTCGCTGGTGTGCGTGGATGCGAGCGAGGCGGCGATCACGGCGGCACAGCAGGGTTCGGTGCCGACGGCGGTGGATGTGAAGTCGGCGGCCGCGCTGCCGGTCTACACCCCGGCCGCGTCGATGGCCTCGGTGGCGACGGTGACCGTGGCTCCGGCGGACGGGATCGTGGTGGAGTGCGTCCAGCAGGGGGGCCGGCTGCGGGTGCAGGTGGTCTCCGGGGGCTACGAGCCTTCGTGGAACGTGCAGTTCCCCCGCGGGATACGGCAGGCCGGTGCCCGGTACGTGGTGGACGGGCTGCATGCGGCCTCGGGAGGTTTCTACCGGGTGCGCGGGGAGATACGCCGCCTGGTCTGAGCGGCGCGGAGCCGGGCCGGGCGGTCAGCGCCGCCGGGGGCGGCGGGCGCGGCGGCAGGTCACGGCGCCGGGACGGGGGGCCGCTTCGTCGAGGTCCCGCAGACACAGCGGGGCCCGGGTGGGGACGGCGAAGGCGGAACCCTCGGGCTGGGCGTAGGTGAGGTGGAGCACGACGGGTTCGGTGCCGAGGTTGCGGCCGGTGTGGACGTGGTGGGCGCCCGCCCGTTCGACGAAGCAGTCCCCGGCCGTGCTCACCTCGACGGTGCCGTCGTGCAGCATCCGCGTCAGCGTCCCGGACTTCACGATCGCGGCGATCTCCACATGGTGGTAATGCCAGCCGGTGGAGTCTCCCGGCTCGATGACGACCTCGCGGGCCACGATGTCCATGAACTACTGCTCCTGGCGAAAGTCTGATCAGGAAATCACACAGTAGGACCGACTCGGGGAAGTCGCGAGAATCCCGGGGAATGCCAAGCGGCGGGCGACAGGAGGTGATATAGGGCCCGTCCGGCGGTATCAACTCGTCATGAATCTCGTGGTCTTCGAGCCGCTGAAGGGGATCAGCTGCGCGGAGTGCCGGAAGGGGCCGCTCCCGCATCTCGTCCGTGTCTCCGGTGTGCCCCGCTGCCTGGACTGTTCGCAGCTGGGCCACCTCGTCTACCTGCCGCGCGGGGACGCCGCCCTCACCCGCCGGGCCCG
>NZ_RPRY01000325.1 GCF_003949795.1 Streptomyces sp. WAC06614 | reverse complement strand
GGGGCCGCATGGGGTTGCTCCTGGGGCTGGTGCTGCCTGCCTGGGCCTGGTTCGGCGGGCGGGGGCAGCATAGAGCCTGCTCTTGAACGTGTTCAAGAGCAGGCTCCTCGTCGCACGCGCTACCGCCGCAGGCCCAGCATGCGGTCCTTCAGGGCCGGGAAGGCCTCGCGGGTCTCCGGGATCTTCTTCGGGTCCAGGTCCACCGTCAGGACCTCCTCGCCCGGCCCGGCCTCGGCCAGGACCTCGCCCCACGGATCCACCACCAGGCTGTGCCCCGCCTGCTCCACCCCCGCGTGGGTGCCGGCCGAGCAGCAGGCCAGGACGTACGCCTGGTCCTCCACCGCGCGGGCCCGGTTGAGCAGGGTCCAGTGGGCGCGGCGGCGGGCCGGCCAGCCGGCCGGGACCACGAAGGCGGTGGCGCCGTTGTCGACCAGGCCCCGGAACAGCTCCGGGAACCGCAGGTCGTAGCAGGTGGCCAGGCCCAGGGTCAGGTCCTGCCCGGGCAGCGGCACCGTGGTCAGCGAGTCGCCCGCGGCCATCATCACGGCCTCGCCCTGGTCGAAGCCGAACCGGTGGATCTTGCGGTACGTGGCCGCGAGCTCGCCCTCGGGCGAGAGGACCAGCGCGGTGTTGTAGAGCGAGCCGTCGCCCGCGCGCTCCACGATCGAGCCGGCGTGCAACCACACGCCCGCGTCCCGCGCCGCCTCGGCCATCACCGCACGGGTCGGCCCGTCCACCGGCTCGGCCTCGGTCTCGAACAGCTCGTACGCGAACGCCCCGACGGGCCACAGCTCGGGCAGCACGACGAGATCGCTGCCGCTCTGCTCGCGGACGAGCTCCGCGACGCGGGAGCGGCGGGAAGCCACCGACTCCCCGTCGTGCACGGCGATTTGGATGAGGGAGGCGCGCACACTACCACCGTCCTGGCATTCGGTTCGTCAACTCGGGCCTACGATCGTCACACGAAAGCACTGCCGGGGTGCTCATCGGCAGCGTAGCTTTGGACATCAAGTCCACAACGCGCCACTGAACAGCACGCGAGGGGTCCCGTTGACCGTCCATCCCCACCTCCAGCCCTATGTCGATGCGTGGACCCACTCCATCGAGGCAGTGTCCGAACTCGTCCTCCCGTTGACGGAGGGCGAATGGAACCGGGCCACCCCGTGCCCGGGCTGGTCGGTGCGTGACGTGGTGTCACACATCATCGGGATCGAGACCGAGATGCTCGGCGATCCCCGGCCGATCCACACCCTCCCACGCGACCTGCGGCACGTCGTGGACGAGTTCACCCGCTACATGGAGGTCCAGGTCGACGTCCGGCGCCACCACACGGCGCCCGAGATGACCTCGGAGCTGGAGTACACCGTCATCCGCCGCGCCCGCCAGATACGCAACGAGAAGCGCGACCCCTCCACGCTGGTCCGGGGCCCGCTCGGCGAGCAGGTCACCCTGGAGCTCGCCACCCGGCTGCGCGCCTTCGACGTCTGGATCCACGAGCAGGACCTGCGCACCGCCCTCGGCGTGCCGGGCAACCTGGACTCGCCCGGCGCCCACGTGGCGCGGGACCTGCTGCTGGCGGGTCTGCCGAAGGTGGTCGCGAAGAAGGCCGGGGCCCCGGCCGGCACGGCCGTGGTGCTCGACGTCAACGGGCCGCTGGAGTTCATGCGGACGGTACGGGTCGACGCCGAGGGCCGCGGGACCATGGACGGCACCCCCTCGCTGGGCCCGGCCGTCACGCTGGTGACGGACTGGGAGACGTACATGCGCCTGGCCGCGGGCCGGGTCCGCCCGCAGGCGGTCGCGGACCGCCTGAAGGTCGAGGGCGACCAGGAACTCGCCGACGCGATCCTGCGCCACTTCGCCGTCACGCCCTGACGCCCTGACGCCCTGCGCCCGGTACCACCCCGTGATCCGTGATCCCCGTGACCCCGTGATCCCCGTCATCCCCGCGCAGATCAGGACGCCGCCCGGGCCGGAGCGGGTTCCCGTTCCCGGCCCTGCGCGTGGGCCCGTTCGTGGCGCAGGGCCGGGCCGCGCAGCCGGAGGATCTGGGTCACGCCCAGGGCCTGGAGGACGAAGACGGCGCTGAAGGCGGTGCGGTAGTCGTCGCCGGTGGCGTCCAGGAGCACGCCCACCGCCAGCAGGGTGGTCATCGAGGCGAGGAACCCGCCCATGTTGGTGATGCCCGACGCCGTGCCCTGCCGGGCCGGCGGGTTGGCCGGGCGGGCGAAGTCGAAGCCGATCATCGAGGCGGGGCCGCAGGTGCCGAGCACCACGCACAGCGTGACCAGCAGCCACATCGGGGCCCGGCCCGGGTGGAGCAGGACGCTCGCCCACAGGACGGCCGTGGTGGCGATGGTGCCGAGGGCGAGGGGGAGCCGGGCGCCGGGCCGCCGGGCGATGAGCTGGCCGTAGAGCAGGCCGAAGCCCATGTTGGCGGCGACCACCAGGGTGAGCAGGCCGCCCGCCGTGGTCCGGTCGAGCCCCTGGTCCTCGACCAGGAACGGCATCCCCCACAGCAGCAGGAACACCATCGCCGGGAACTGCGTGGTGAAGTGCACCCACAGCCCGAGCCGGGTGCCGGGCTCCCGCCAGGAGCGGGCGATCTGGTGGCGGACGTAGCCGCGTTCGCCGCGCGGCGCGGCCTCCGGGGCGGCGTGGCCCTCGGGGTGGTCGCGCAGGAACAGCACGAGCGGGACCAGCACCACCAGCCCGGCCACCGCGCTGCCCGCGAACGCCGGCACCCAGCCGACCCCGTGCAGCAGGGGCGCGAGGACGAGGGTGGAGACCAGGTTCCCGGCCATGCCGACCAGGCCCGCGAGCTGGGCCACCAGCGGCTGCCGGCGCACCGGGAACCACCGGGTGCCCAGCCGCAGCACGGAGATGAAGGTCATGGCGTCCCCGCAGCCGAGCAGCGCCCGGGCCGCGAGCGCGGTCCCGTACGAGGGCGCGAGGGCGAAGCCGAGCTGGCCGGCGGTGAACAGCACCGCGCCCAGTGTCAGGACGCGTTTGGTGCCGAGCCGGTCGACCATCAGGCCGACGGGTATCTGCATCCCCGCGTACACCAGGAGCTGGAGCAGCGAGAACGTCGCCAGGGCCGAGGCGTTGACGTGGAAGCGGTCGGCGGCGTCGAGTCCGGCCACGCCCAGGCTGGTGCGGAAGATGACGGCGACGAAGTAGACGGCGACGCCGATGCACCAGACCGCGACGGCCCGCCGCCCGCCGGGCGGCTCCGCCGCCGGTGCGCCCGTCATGCCACGCCCCCGCGCAGCAGGCTGCTGACCCGGCCGACGTGCGCGCGGACGCAGGCGGCGGCCCGCTCCCCGTCGCCCGCGCGGACGGCCGCCAGGATCTCGCGGTGCTCGGCGAGGTTCTGGGCGACCCGGTCGGGATGGGCGTGTATGACGGCCACGCCCATCCGCAGCTGCCGGTCACGCAGCTGGTCGTAGAGCCGGCTGAGGATCTGGTTGCCGGCGTGCCGGACGATCTCGGCGTGGAAGCAGCGGTCCTCGACCGCGAAGGCTGCCAGGTCGCCGGAGGCCGCGTGCCGTTCCTGGGCCGCGACCAGCTCCTCCAGCCGGGCGAGGAGGGCCGGCGGGGCCGGGACGGCGCGGTGCACGGTGAACTCCTCGACCAGCAGCCGGGTCTCGACCACGTCCGCGATCTCCTGGGCGGAGACCGGCAGGACCAGTGCCCCCTTCTTGGGGTAGAGCTTGATCAACCCCTCGGTCTCCAGGCGCAGCAGGCCTTCGCGCACGGGCGTGCGCGAGACGCCGACCGCCTCGGCGAGTTCGCCCTCGGTCAGCAGCGTCCCGCCCTCGTAGCGGCGGTCCAGCACCCCTTGCTTGATGTGCCGGTAGACGCGGTCGGCGGCGGTGGTGGCCGGGGCGGCGGCCGTGGTCGATGGCATGGGCACAGCTTAGATACAAGAAGGGTGCGAGCCGGGGCCCCGTCCACGATGCGGACCCGGCCGGCGGTCGGCTGCATCGAAGGATGTACGTGCGCTTCGTCCGGCCGCAGGACGAACCGGCCCCGGACCGCCGGGACGCTGGAGAGCATGGCGACGCACACCCTGACCCGCCCGGCACCGGCCGGGCGCCTCCCGCTGCTCGACGTCCTGCGCGGGGCGGCCATCCTCGGCACGCTCATGACCAACGTCTGGATCTTCGCGACGCCCGGCTCGGAGTGGTCGGTCCTCAAGGGCGGCCTGGGCGCGCCCGACCCCCTTTCCGACCCGTCCGCCGCCACCCTGGCCGAATTCCTCTTCCGCTTCCTCGCGGACGGCAAGTTCCTGGCCCTGCTGACCGTGCTGTTCGGGGTCGGGCTGGCCATCCAGTACGACTCCGCCACCCGCCGCGGCACCCCCTGGCCGGGCCGCTACCGGGGCCGCGCCGCCTTCCTGTTCCTGGAGGGCACCGTCCACTTCGTGTGCGTCTTCGCCTGGGACGTGCTCATGGGGTACGCCGTGACGGCCCTGCTGGCCGCCTCGCTGCTGGCCCGCTCCGCCCGGGTGCGGCGCATCGTGACGGGGACCGCGGCCGGGGTGCACCTGGCCCTGATGGGGCTGCTCACCCTGGGCTCGCTCGCCTCCCCGGACGACGGGAGCGGCTCCGGCGGCACGTCCGCCGGCGGGCCGGCCGTGGAGATCTACGCCCACGGCAGCTGGGCCGACCAGATCGCTTTCCGGCTCCAGAACGCCCTGGCCCTGCGGATCGAGCCGGTGCTCTCCTTCGGCCTGCTGCTGTTCCTCTTCCTCCTGGGCGTCCGGCTGTACCGGGCCGGGGCCTTCGCCCCCACCGAATCCGGCCGCCGGATCCGGACCCGGCTCGCGGTGGGGGGCCTGGGCCTCGGCCTGCCGCTGAACCTGGCCTGCGCGCTGGGCGGCCAGGACTTCTTCCTGCTCGGCCGCTACGTCGCCGCCCCCGTGGTGGCCCTCGGCTACATCGGCCTGATCGGCTGGGCCCTGGACCGGCTGCCGGTGCCCGCCGCGGCGACCGCCTCCCTGGCCTCGGTCGGCCGCACCGCCCTGTCCTGCTACGTCCTGCAGAACCTGCTGTGCATGCTGGCCTGCTACGGGATCGGCCTGGGGCTGACCGAGCGGCTGGCGGGGCACGGGCCGTGGTGGGTGATGGCCCTGTGGGCCGCGGTCGGCGTGGTGCTGGTGGCCGCGTCCCGGTTGTGGCTGCGCCGGTTCGAGCGGGGCCCGCTGGAGTCCGTGCAGCAGTGGGCGCTCAAGGACCGCCGGGCGGTGCGGGTCTGACCTCGACGTCCAGCACGCACGTGTCGTACGGGGGCTCGTGCGGGTAGGGCGGGCGGACCTGGGCGAAGCGGATCCGGGCCCGTCCGCCCGGCCGGCGTCCCCGGACGACGTAGACCAGCTCGACGTCCGCCCCGGGCAGCGTGGTGGCTGCGGCGTCCTCGGCGGGCCCGGGGGCCTCGGTCACCTCGACCGCGTCGGGGTCGCCGCTGATCCGCCAGGTCCACACACAGCCCCGGGCGCCCCGCCCGGTCAGCCGCAGCGCGTACGACTGGCCGGGCCGCAGCACCACGCTCCGTACGTCCACCACCGCTCCCGGGGCTCTGGTCAGACGGGGCCGATCACGGCCCCTTCGTGCCAGCCGGAGCCGTCCCGCCAGTAGTGCTGCAGCTGCCGGTCGGTGCGCAGCACGATCACCTCCAGGTTGAACCCGAAACTGCCCTGGAGCATCCCGGTCACGCTCAGCGCGTCGTGCCCGAAGACCGCGCTGCGCCGCCAGCCGGCGTCCCCCGCGCTCGCCCGCCACCAGTGCTCGATCCGGCCGCCCGCGCCCACCGCGCACAGCTCGTAGTTGCCCGCCGTGTCCTCGTCCAGCGCGCCGTACTGGGCCTCGACCAGGCAGGGCGCGGAGGTGATGCCGCTGCCGAAGACCTCGCCCGGGCGCCAGGTGAAGCCGGCCGCGTCGTCCCGCCACCAGCGCTGCATCCTGCCGTCCTCCCGGGTCGCGACCAGGTCCAGGTGGCGGCTGCGGGTCTGCACCAGGGCGGGCCCGTAGTGGGCGATGCCGGAGCCGAACCGGCCGCCGTCGTTCCAGGTCCAGGGCGAGCCGTTGATCCGCCACCAGTGGTTGAGGCGGCCGTCGGCGGTCCGGACGACCACCTCGAAGTTGCCGGGCTTGCCGTAGTCGCTCTGGATGAACGCCGGGGTCGCCCCGACGGCCGCGTCGCCCGGCCCGAAGGCGCCGCCGTCGCGCCAGGTCCCGGCGGCCTGCTCGTAGTACCAGTGCCGCAGCCGGCCGGACGGCGTGACGTGCAGGGATTCCATGTTCCGGTTGTAGGTGGTGCCGGTGAAGGCGGGCTGGCCGGAGGCGTCCGAGGCGAAGGTGGCGGCCCGCGCCCAGGCGAACGGCGCGTCCCCCTCGCGCCACCAGTGCCGCAGCCGGCCGCCGCCCTCGGTGGCCAGCAGCTCGAAGTTGCGGTGGGCGCGGCCGTTGCCGCTCTCGTAGACGTTGCCGGTGTGCAGGCGGCGCTTGCTCCACGGGTCGATGTTGGTGCCGCGCAGGCCGCACTTGGCCCAGTGGTCGATGTTGACCTCGCCGTAGCCGATCCGGCCGTAGCCGCCGACGTGGTAGCCGGTCCCCCAGGAGTTCTTGAACAGCCAGCAGCCGGCCGCGTCGTCGTAGCCCACCACCAGCACGCAGTGGCCGCCCGCGAGGTGGTCGCTGGTGCGGTGGTAGACCCCGGAGCCCAGCCCGAAGAAGTCGTCGTACACGTCGAAGCAGGCGGTCAGCGGACCGACCGTGTCCAGCCACACCTTCTGCTGCTCCACGTCCCCCAGCCGCACGTAGTCGCCGATCCGCACGGTCCTGCCCGAACGGTCCCAGCTCGGCGTGTAGTCGGCCCGCCAGGCGTCGCGCCGATCGGCGGGCAGGCCCGGCGGGGGCGTGGTGTACGGGTAGCAGTCGGGGTCGGCCAGTCCGCCGTTGTCGCGGATCCAGTCCAGGGCGGTCTCCGGGTTGCTGCCCTGCCCGCAGGAGAACCGCAGCCCGTCGTGCACGTCGCCCTCGGAGCGCTCGGCCCACACGTGGTGCTCGATCCGGGCCATCGACTCGACCAGCCCGGCCGCCCCGAACGCCCAGCAGGAGCCGCACGGGTTCTGGTCCTTGACCTTGGTGATCCAGGGCCAGCCCCAGCGCACCCGCCAGTCCACGGCGGCCGGGCGGGCCGGGGGCGCGGCCACCGCCCGGCTGCCGGGCAGCAGTCCGTGCGCCGCTCTGCGCCGGGTCAGGTGCGGATTGCCGCTCGGCCGGCCGACGAGCGCCGCCAGGTCGACCGTTCCGGCCTCCTGGGCGGTCGTCAGGTTCGTGCCCGGTTCCAGTCCCAGGGCGGCCCTGGGTATCTCCTCGTCGTCGGCGAGGTGCTCGCTGACGGACCAGCGCGCACCGCGCTCCGCCAGCAGCGCGCGCAACTGCCCCGCGCGCAGCACGTCCCGTTCGGACCCCTCCGGCATACCGTCCCCCCAGATGCCCCCGTC
>NZ_RPRY01000324.1 GCF_003949795.1 Streptomyces sp. WAC06614 | reverse complement strand
GCCCGGTGGGGCGGTCGTGCGGATGGAGGTGGCGGCCTCGTACCGGGCGCGGACCCGGGGGCTGCTCGGGCGGGACGCGGTCGAGGGGGTGGTGCTGCTGACCCCCGCGGCCAGCGTGCACACCTTCGGCATGCGCTTCGCCATCGACGTGGCCTACCTGGACCGCGGGTCCCGGGTGCTGGACGTGCGCACCATGCCCCCCGGCCGGCTCGGCCGGCCCCGGCTGCGGTCGCGGTACGTCCTGGAGGCGGCGGCCGGGGCCCTGGCCGGGTGGGGAGTGCGGCCGGGCGTCGTCGTCGCGCTGTGGCCCGGGCAGGGCCCCGGTCCGGACCCCGGGGGCGCACGGTAAGTTGGGACGGTTGGGCGAGGGCGGGGTCCCGGGGAGCGGAGATGACGGAGAACGCGCAAGTCAGGGCGCTGGAAGAGATCATGCCCGCGACGCACGGCGCCGACGAGGACCTCGACTGGCCCGCCGTGGAGGCGTACTGGGGCGGCCGGCTGCCGTCCGACTACGTGGCGTTCATGGGCCGGTTCGGCGCCGGCACCATCAACGGCGAGGCCGAGATCCTGCTGCCGCTGCCCACGCCCGGGCTCCAGTGGGCCCCCGCCCACATGGCCGAGGAGACCGCCAACGCCCGGGCCACCTGGGAGGCCCTGGGCGGCCGGGCCGCGTTCGACCTGGACCCGGAGTCCGTCATCGCCTGGGGCGTCACCACCGGCGCCGACGTCCTGTGCTGGCTCACCACCGACCCCGACCCGGACCGCTGGCCGGTCCTGGTCTGCGGGCGGCACACCGCCGACGCCTTCGCCGTGTACCCGTACGGCATGACCGAGTTCCTGCGCCGGCTGCTGTCCGACGAGTTCGACGTGAGCCCGGTCAGCATCACCTTCTGGGACGGCGGGCAGCACAGCTTCGTGCACTGGCGCAAGGCCCAGCGCCGCTGGCAGGAGGGCCGCAACCCCGAGACCGGGGAGCCCGATCCCTACGCCGGCGACTTCGCCGACTGAATCACCCTTCCCCCTCCGAGAGCCCGTTCCGCCGAGCGAAACGGGCTTTTCGGCACGTCTACGCGCGTGGCCCTTGTGGATCACGTAGGGGAAAACACAAGCCGGAATAGCGGCAGTTGGACCATTGCCCACAAGTTCCGGCTCGATGGAGCCATTCCTTCCACGACAGGAGAGAATTCCGGCCATCGGGCCATCGAGGGACACCTCCCCCCGGAGCAACTCATAGGTAACCGGCCCGCCCACCCGGGATGTGAAAAGAAATTCAGGGGAATTCACCCGTGCGACGAAGAATATTCGGCGCGGCCGCAGGCGCGGCCGTGCTCGGCCTGCTCGTCCCCCTCGCCGGCTGCGGAAGTTCCGCCGGCGGCGACGGGGACGACACCACCCTCCGTCTGGTGGCCGCCGAATACGGCGACACCCCGGCGACCAGTTCCAAGGCCTTCTGGGACAAGATGGCGGAAAATTTCGCCGCCCAGAACCCCGGCATGAAGCTCCAGGTCCAACTCCTGCCGTGGGCCGACATCGACCGCGAGGTCAGCCGTATGGTCAAGGCGGGCAAGGCGCCCGACATGGCCCTCATGGGCGCGTACTCCGACTTCGCCGCGCAGGGGAAGCTGTATTCCGCGGAGGAACTGCTCTCGATCTCCGCCGAGGCCAACTTCCTGCCGCCGCTGGCCGAGGCCGGCTCCGTCGGCAACACCCTCTACGGCCTGCCGTTCGTGGCGAGCAGCCGGCTGCTCTTCTACAACGAGTCCCTGTTCGCCAAGGCCGGGGTGACCACCCCGATCAAGACCTGGTCGGAGCTCAAGGCCGCCGCCAAGGCGCTCAAGGAGAAGGGCGTGAAGTACCCGTACGCCCTCCCACTGGGCCCCGAGGAGGCGCACGCCGAGGCGCTGATCTGGGAGCTGAGCAACGGCGGCGGCTACGCCGACAGCAGCGGCAACTACAGCCTGGCCTCCGACCAGAACATCCACACCTTCCGGTGGATCAAGACCAACCTGGTCGAGCCGGGCCTGGTCGGTCCGGTGCCGCCCGCCCAGCTCAACCGCGCCGACGCCTTCGCGGCGTTCCTGCGCGGCGAGGTCGGCATGCTCAACGGCTACCCGTCGCTGCTGCACGAGGCCAAGGCCAAGGGCATCTCCGTGCGGGCGATGGAGATCCCGGTGTCGGACACCATCGGCGCCGGTGAGCGACCGCCGACGGTCGGCGTCGCCGACTGGATGATGGCGTTCAAGCAGAACGGCAAGCGGGTCCAGATCGGCAAGTTCCTGGACTTCCTGTACCAGGACAAGAACCTGTCGGACTTCGCCGGCCGCTACCACCTGCTGCCGTCCACGGTGTCCGCCGCACGCACCAGGGCCGGCGGCGGCATCGACGACACCGACACCGCCTTCCTGACGGCGCTGCGCGGCGCCCAGCTCTACCCGGTCAACGACCCCAACTGGGTCACCGTCAGCGACACGATCAAGCGCAACATCGGACGGTCGCTGGAACCGGGCGTCGACCCGAAGTCCGTCCTGGAGTCCATCGCGGAGAAGTCCCGCGAGGCCGGCAAGGGCCGCTGAGTCCCTCCGGGACACCGCAGGGCCGACCTCACGAAGGCCGGCCCGGCCCCCCGCCCCGCGCCCACAAGGCGCCCGCGGGGCCCTGGGCCCCCTCCCCCCTCATGGTGCGATCGGGAGGCTGTGCCCGGTGACCGCCGTACTGGTCACGGCAGCCGGCGTCGGGCCTCCGGCTTTCCGCGTCGACACGTGCACGTCGTACGCACGTCCCGGCGACAGGGCCGTCTCGATGGCGAACTTGAACTCCTGGCCGTCCGGCCCGACCTTGACCGATCTCCAGGACTTCGGCGACCCGTCCGGATACGCGTAGACGTTCCCGGGTTGGGCGGACACCCATCCGTAGACGTCCACGAGCGTCGGGGCAGGGGCACTGACGTAGGCCACGAGGGAGTACTTGCCGCCCGCCACCTCGTAGCACACGGTCTCCTTCACCCCCGCGGGCGCCTCCGGCGCCGGGTGGGCGCTCCCGCAGGAGCGCCGTACCGACGGGCTCGGGGCCGGCGCCCCTTCCGCGACCACCCCCGGCGAGGCCGCCGCCGGGCAGGACCCCACCGCCGTAGGCGGCCTCGCCGGGAGGTGGCGGCTGGGACGCCGGGGACGATGCGGTCGGGCCGGGGGTCGGGGCGGCTGCGGTGTGCTGGGGGGCGTCGCCGTCGGTGACGGCGACGACGCCGAACACCACCAGGCCGACGATGCCCAGCAGCACGGCCCCGCCGATCACGGCTCCGCTCTGGTGGACCGTGATCCGCTCGCGGTTGTCGATGTTGACGTTGGTCTGGTCGCCGACCTTCTGGTCGCTCTGGTCGATGTCGCCCACTGCACGTCAGAGCAGGGTCTGGGCGGTGGTGATGGCCGCGCTCAGCGCCGAGGTGACCGCCGCGGCGGCCGAGACGCCGGAGACCAGGGCGCGCGCCCGGGTCAGCCGGCCCGTCACGGCCTCGGCCGAGGCGTCGGGTCGGCGGGCCACCGCGGCGGCCTGGGTGACCTCGTGCCGGACGTCGAGGGCCAGTTCCTCCGCGAGCTCTCCCTCGTCCTTGGCCCGGGCGATCTCCGCCAGCAGGGAGTTCAGCGCGGTCACCAGCTCGCTCTGCCGCTCACTCTCCCCGGCCCCGACGTTCAGAACGCCCTGCACCCCGCCGTCGATGTTGATCTGGCTGCCGTGCACCTGCTGGTTCTGCTGATTGAACCCACCCATCGGGCGACCCCCCACTGCGACGGAACCGGTTGGGGCGCACCGACCACATCGAGCCAGGTCAGGCGCCAGGGGCGCTGACCATAACGAGGGGTCAACGCGGCTGTCCACTCCGGGAATTGACCGGATCCGGCCTGCCGTGGCGGCAGCCGCAGGAGGTAAGGGCGCGGGTACCGGGCCGTCCAGGTCGGCCGGGCCGGATCCGCCGGTCGGCCGGGACTAGCCGGGGGTGCGGCCGGTCGTGAAGGCCTTGCGGTGGGCGTCGCAGCTCGCGTTCCAGGGGAGGGACCCGTGGAGCGTGCCGTAGCCGGTGCGGGTCAGCGACCACTCCACCGTGTAGGTACCGGAGTCGCAGGCGATGCGCCGGCCGCCGGGCAGCGTCGTACGGCCGCTGGCCGCGCGGTCCTGGGCCTCGCTGCGGACCTGGGCCGCCGGGCTGCCGTCGGGGCGGCGCAGGACGGCGTACAAGGTGATCGGGTGCTTGCCCTCCTTGCTGGTCAGGGCCTTCTTCACGACCACCGAGTCGGAGACCGACCAGGCGAACTCGAACGACGGCCGCCACGCGAGGGACTTCGGGTCGGGCCGCTTGGCGCCCCACTCCGCGCTCGGCGAGGAGCCGGGGACGTCGACCATGTCGTACAGGACGCCGGGGTGGAAACGGAGCTGCCCCTCCAGCTTGTGCATCTCGTCCTTGGTCCACAGCGACTTCATCGTCTTCTCGCCGCCGGCCGGGTCCTGGAGGTACGCGGTGCCCTCGGCGGCCGAGGCCGCCTCGACGAGGGCGGGGGCGAGGGCGGCCACGGCGGTGGCGAGACCGAGAGCGGCGATGCGGGTGCGCTTCATACCCGGACCAACGGCGGCTTCCGGCGGGCCGGAACGTCGCCCGCGGCGCGTTCACCCGTACGGGCGGCCGCGCGGCCGCCCCGGCAGTCCGGCAGGAATATCAGCCGACCGGGGCCGGTTGGGCGGGACGACATCGAAACGATCTTCCGGGGGAATCATGGGCGCGGCAGGCGACGACAGGACGGTGCACGGCACGGTCGCGGCGGGCTGGGAGCCGGTACGGGACGAGCTGGCGGACTTTGTCGCCGGGCAGGAGCACTCCCCCGAGGCGCAGCTCGTGGTGCACCACGAGGGCCGGCGCGTGGTCGACCTGTGGACGGGCGAGGACACCGACGGGGACACCCTCGGCAGCGTCTACTCGATCACCAAGGGCGCGGCCCACCTGGTGGTGGCCCTGCTGGCGCAGGACGGCGAACTCGACCTGGACCGCCCGGTGTCGGCGTACTGGCCGGAGTTCACCGGGCACGGCAAGGAGACGCTGACGGTCCGCGGGCTCGTCTCGCACCGGGCCGGGCTGATCAACGTACCGGAGGGCTTCTCGCCGGCGGAGCTGGCCGACGACGCCCTGCTCGCGGCGCGGCTCGCGGACGCGGAGCCGTACTGGACGCCGGGGGACGGGTACGGCTACCACGCGTTCGTGATCGGTGCGCTGACCGGCGAGGTGGTGCGGCGGGTCACCGGCACGTCGCTCCAGCAGGTCTACGAGGAGCGGGTGCGGGCCCCGTACGGGCTGGACCTGTACCTCGGCCTGCCCGCGGAGCTGGAGGGCCGCTGGAAGCCGGTCCTGGAGGCCGCTCCGACCGCGGAGCAGCTGGCGGACTTCGCCGCGGCGCCGGCCGCGCCGGAGCTGATGGCGGTGTCCTTCAACTGGCACCGGGACCCGCCGATGGACACGGTGGCGTTCGGCAACGACCCGCGGATCCTGGCCAACGGCTCGGCCTCGGCGGGCGGTGTCGGGACGGCCCGCGGTGTCGCGGGCCTGTACGCGGCCGCGCTGACCGGGCTGGACGGCCGGCCCGCGCTGCTGAAGCCGCAGACGGCCGCCGAGCTGGCCCGGCCGCACACGCCCGGCACCGACCTGGTGACGGGCGAGCCGGACCACTTCGGGCTGGGCTTCGAGCGGCAGCCGGCGGTCGGGCCGCGGGCGTTCGGGCACTCGGGGGCGGCGGGCGGCCAGTCCTTCGCCGACCCCGACACCGGGGTCGCCTACGCGTACACCCGCCGCCGCTTCTTCTTCCCCGGCGGCAACGCGGCCGAGAACGGCCGGCTGACGGCGGCGGTCCTCGCCGCGGCCCGCGCGGCCCGCGGCTGAGCCGCCCGGCCGCCGGGCGGGCCGGGCGGCCGGTCAGGCCTGGCCGGTCTCGAACCGGCTGATGCGGCCGTCGCCGTCGACCTCGAAGCGCCAGGCGGTGCGCATCTCGCCCCAGGTGTCGTTGCGGTAGTTGACCACGAGGCGACGGCCGCCGTCGCCCTCCGTCTGGACGTCCATGTGGCCGCCCACGTCGAAGATCTCCTTGTCGATCCACTCCTTCAGCTCGCGGTCGGAGCCGTCGTCGGACATGGTCGCGTCGGGGGTGAGCAGGGCCAGGAAGGCGTCCCGGTCGTGGGCGTTGACCGCCGTGACGAGGGCGCGGACGGCCGGGTCGGACAGTTTGGCAGGGGCGATGGTCACCAGGGCCTCCGGAGCGGGCGGGCGGGCGTACGGGCGTACGCCGCATGCCCAGGGAACACCCGCGGGGAGCCGGGGCCGCCGAACCTCACCCGTTCGCCGCCCGGCGGCGTGTCCGGGGGTCAAGGGGTGGTGCGGACCGGGAAGCCGGTCGGGCGGCCCTGCTCCTTCAGCCAGGACAGGACCTCGTCGAGGGCCTGGACGGTCTGCCGGCGGTCGCCGCCGCCGTCGTGGAAGAGCACGGTCGGGCCGTTGCCCAGCTCGTTCTTGACGGTGTCGACGATGGTGGCGGCGCCGGGCGTGCGGAAGTCCTTGGAGTCGACGTTCCAGCCGAGCGGGCGCATGCCGTGGGCGGCGGCGATCCGGCGGCTGTCGGGGGTGAAGGCGCCGCCGGGCGCCCGGTAGTACTCCACGCGCGCACCGCCCCCCGCCGCCTCCTCGATCATCTTCTGCGCCTGGAGGATCTGCTGCTCCTGGTAGGACACGGGCTTCTTGTCCATGGTGGTGTCGTGGGCGACGGTGTGGTCGCACAGCCGGTGGCCGGCCGCGACGACCCGCTTCACCAGGTCGGGGTGGGCCTTGGCCTGGGGGCCGATCATGCAGAAGGTGGCCTTCACGTCGTACCGGGCGAGGAGGTCGAGGACCTTGGGGGTCCAGGTCGGGTCGGGGCCGTCGTCGATGGTGATGTTGACGGCGCCCGGGCCGCCCTCGGAGGCGTGCGCGATGGAGTCGGGCACCTGGGGGCCGGCGCCGCCGGCCGGGGCCCCGGGGGTGGCGGCGTCCTGGGATCGCGACACGTTGCGGTGCGCGGGGTCGGCCCCGCCGTTGCCGCTGCCGGTGAGCGCGGCCACCGCCCATACGGTCGTCGCGACCGCCGCGGCGGAGGCCGCGACGGCTATGCGGGCCCGGGTGCCGTGCTGCATCGAGTGCTTCATCAACGGTCCACTCCCCATCCGGCGTTGAACGGTCGTTCCGTGGGTCAGGACGTCCGTCGACAGCAGCGGGTTCCCCCTGCTTTGGGGATAAATCCCAGGTAATAGCGGCTTTCTCACCGATCGCCCGATTTCACTCCCGTCCCGGAACGCGGTGCGGAACCCGTAAGTCCCGTACGGCGCGGGAGAATCCGCCGTCCGGATCCGCAGCCTGCCGCCGTACGCGCCGCCATCCCCCCGGCGCCCGCCCGGACGGCGGCTGAGCCCCCGCCGGAGCGGCCTTACGGGCGCTCCGCCCCGTCCCGCGGCGGCA
>NZ_RPRY01000323.1 GCF_003949795.1 Streptomyces sp. WAC06614 | reverse complement strand
GCGGGTTGCGGGGGGCGTCCGTTGTGCAGGGCCCGGCGCAGGGGGAGGACCACGTCGTGGTGGAAGGTGCGGTCGTGGCCGTCGCGGCTGGCGTAGAGCGCGTCGCAGAGGCCGGGCAGCAGCGCCGCCTCGGCGCGCTCCGCCCCGGCGAGGTCGGCGAGCGCGGTCCGGAACGCGGCAGCGGGCGGCTGCTGGGCGGGGTGGCGCAGGACGGTGGCCCGGGCGAGGGCGTACGGCGCGCTGTGCACCCGGTACGGGCCGGGCGCGGGGCGGCCGTCGGGCACGGCAGCGGGCGCTGCGGACTGCGGCATGGTGGTCCCCTCGCTACGTCGAAAAGGCCTCCCGTCCCGCGGTGTTCACCGGGGGACGGGAGGAAGGGTGGTGCGGATCCCGGCGGCGGTGCCTAGACCGAGAGCGGCATCGGCGGCCGTGTCGGGCCGCCGCAGGACGAGGAACCACAGGAGCAGGAGCTGCCCGAGTTCGAGGCTCCGGTCTCGGGGAGCGCGACGGTGTCCCGCATCGAGGTGACGGTGAGCTCGCCGAGGTCGAGGTCGTTCTCGTCGAACGTCACGGTGTCGGTGATGTTGTTGTTCACAAGCGCCTCCTGACAGGTCGTACGTACAGGGCCGACAACACGCGGCGGCCTTTGTGGGGCCGTCACGCACACCATGCTAGGAGGACTTTCACAATTAATTCTCAAGCGCTCCACGGAATGGCTCCTATTCGACCGCAATGCGGCCGATAATCGTCACCGCCGATCCACACCTCATAAAATCGCTCCGAATTCGAGGGGAAAGCGAGCGTTATTCGAAGGGATTGCGCTACTGTCCGCGTCGGTTTATCCGGAGCATTTACCTCCGCCCGGCGGGCTCCGGTGCGCGGTCCCGCGGACACGGGCGGACCCGTGCGGATGCGGGGACGGCGGCGGGGGCAGAGGCTGGGACCATGCACCACGCGCCGATCGTCGTACACCGGATCTCCCCGTCGGGCGGCCGCCGGGTCACCCTGCTGGTCTCGGGCCACGAGGACATCCTGGGGCTGGCGTACTCCGACGCCGACGTCATCGAATTCCTCCGGCGCGCGGAAGTGCCGGACCCGGACGAGGTGGTCCTCGGTGATTCGCCGCTCGTCGACTGGGTCGGCGGAGAGCCCCACGTCTACGCGCAGGAGCCCTCGGACACCGACATCCCCTGAAGCACCTGAAGCACCTGAAGCACGTCTCCGCCCACGCCGGACGGAGAGGAATTCCGGCGGGCACCGCCCTCAGACGCGGGCGCCCGGGCCGGGTCGCGGGGTGTCCGCCTGGCGGAGTTCGGCGAGGAGCTCGCTCTGGCCGGCGAGCAGCTCGGTCAGGATCCGGCGCGCCGCGCGCAGCAGCTCGGCCACGTCGCCGCCCGCGAGGGCGTAGGTGACCGTGCCGCCGTCGCGTACGGAGACCACGATGCCGGAGCGCCGGAGCACCGCCAACTGCTGGGAGAGGCTGGACGGTTCGATCTGGATCTCGGCGAGCAGGTCCCGTACCGGCATCGGACCGTCCTGCAGCAGCTCGAGCACCCGGATGCGCACGGGATGACCGAGCATGCGGAAGAACTCCGCCTTCGCCTGGTACAGCGGTACCTGCATGTCGAGACCACTCCCTGCTGCCGCGTCGACGCCGTTCCTCCCGGGGAAAGCCCATCCTGCTGTTCCGCGGCTCCGCACGGCCCGGCAGTTGACCGGTTCCGGATGTGCCGATGTACCGATGTACCCATGTACCGAAGTGTCGATGTGAAGACATCTTCAACTCGTGGGCGTGCGGAGCCACGGACGAGGACGGGCGGTTACAGCTCCAGGTCGTTCTCGATGCGGCGTAGCTGGTGGCGGGCCATCGCCAGGTTGGAGTTGTCCTTGTCGAGGACGACGTACAGGAACAGGCCCGCGTTCCCGCGGGCCTTGAGCAGCCTGACGAGGTGGTACTGGTTGCCGAGGGTGATCAGGATGTCCTCGATCTCGTCGTTGAGGCCCAGCATCTCCATGGTGCGGACCTTGGCGCGGATCACGTCGGTGTTCCCGGCCGCCGCCACGG
Organism: Streptomyces sp. WAC06614; assembly: GCF_003949795.1. Taxonomy (GTDB): domain Bacteria; phylum Actinomycetota; class Actinomycetes; order Streptomycetales; family Streptomycetaceae; genus Streptomyces. The sequence goes on along the minus strand of NZ_RPRY01000323.1, from coordinate 5,492 downwards.
CCATGTCCATGTCTTTGCCGCCCCCGAGGGTGCCCAGCGCCATTCCGCTGGCGTAGTCCACCAGCGCAGCGCCCAGGCTGCCGTCGATCGACGTCATCGCCTCCTTGAGCGACGTCTCCACGTTTGCCATCCGGCCCACTCCTCATCAGTTCGACTTCGGGTCGTCAGGGCGACGCTACTGACCGTGCCCGTCCGGGGAGCGGGAACGATCACAGTCGGCGAGAAGTGATCGCCCAGGGGCCGGGTCTGTTCCCCCCGGGGTACGGGACGGACCGACCTCGCCCCCTCCCCCGGCGCCCGGCGGCGGCTCCCGTCGTCCGGGAGCCGCCGCCGGCCGGGGGTCCCGCCCGTCAGGAGCCGAAGCTCCAGCGCTGGGCCGCGCTCCCGTCGCACGCCGTACGGGTCAGCCGGGTGCCGTTGCCGCCCAGGCACGCCCCGGCGTTGTGCAAGGTGCCCTGCGGGCCCGGTTGCCAGGTCTGGGCCGGGGTGCCGGCACACGGCTGCACGGTGATCCGGTTGGCGTTCGCCGCGTCCAGGCAGACCCCGCCGAGGCCGGTGAGCCGGCCGTCGGGGTGCAGGGTCCAGCGCTGGTTGGGGCCGCCGTGGCAGCCGTACAGGGTGGGTTCGGTACCGGGGGTGGTGGAGCTGTGCGGCAGGTCGACGCAGGTGCCGGTGCCACCGTTGACCAGCGTGGTGTCGGTCGGCAGCGGGGCCGCCCGGCCGGTCGCGGTGATCTCGGCGGCGCTGGTCCACGGTCCCCGGCCGCCGGCCTCGGTGAGGGCCCGTACCCGGAGGTAGCGCCCCGTTGCGGCGGCGAACGGCACCGTCTTGGCGGTGGCCGTGTCGGCGAAGGTGCCGGTGGCGACCGGCCGGCCCCAGTCGGCCGTGGTGTCGGAGACGTGGATCTCGTAGCCGCCGATCCGGCCGTTGACCCCGCCGTCCTGGCGCGGCAGGTAGCCGATGCCGTCGACGGTGTAGCGGGCGCCGAGGTCGATCTGGATCTCGTGCGGCAGGGCCGCCGGGGTGCCGGAGGACCAGGCGGTGTGCCAGATGGTGGCCGGGTTGCCGTCGAAGGCGTTCACGGCGCGGCCGTTCTCGGCCGCCGTCTCCTGGCTGTCGGCCTGGACGAGGGACCAGCCGCTGCGGGGCAGCGGTGCGGAGGTCGGCACCGGGCCGGCGTCCGGGACCTTCGTCGCCGTGGCGGTCACCCCGAACGCCCCTGCCTGCGGGCCGGACTTGACCCACAGCACGCCCGCCCGGTCGGCCGGGTCGAAGAACCAGCCGGTGGCCGCGGCGTCGTAGGCGCTCCTGGACGCGAGCTTCGGCAGGGCCGATCCGCCGAGGGTGACCTGAGCGGGCGACGCGGCGACGTGCAGGGCGAGTTCGTAGCCGCGGGTGGCGGGCTTGCCGGCGTAGTCGCCCTGGGCGACGCCGACGGAGACGGTGACGTCGCCGGTCCCGGCCGTGGGGGCGGTGACGTCCACGCGCTGGCGGGCGTACGCGCCGGTCTCGTGGGCGCGGGTCAGGCCGTCGTCCTCGTAGAGGGTGAAGGAGGAACTGCCGCGCGGGTGGATGTCGTAGGTGAGCGGGGTGACCGGCTTCTCGCCGGCGTGGTTCATCTGCGGCCACATCGGCACTATTGCGCCGCCCTTGACGAACATCGGGAGGGTGTCCAGGGGCGCCGCGTAGCCGTTGAGCCAGCCCGGGCCGGCGTACGTCGTCCCGGTCCAGTAGTCGGTCCAGGTGCCGGCCGGCAGGTAGATGCCGTCGCGCACGGTGGTGTCGGAGACGACGGGGGCCACGAGCAGGGAGTCGCCGGCGAGGAACTGTCCACCGGTCAGGTTGCCGCGGGCCACGGGGTCCTCGGGGTACTCCAGGACCATGGCGCGGGTGCTGGGGACTCCGGTCTCGTGGGCGGTACGGCTCATGGTGTACAGGTACGGTGTCAGGCGCATCTTGAGCTTGAGGTACTTGCGGTTGATGGACAGGTACGGTTCGGCGAACCGCCAGGGCTGCTTGTCCTGGTAGCCGGCGGCCGGGTTGGTCGCGCCCCAGCCGGACATGGTCATCAGGACCGGGGTGAGCGCCTTCCACTGCAGGTCGCGGACGTACGTCTGCGGGCTGCCGCCGAAGATGCCGTCGACGTCCCCCGAGGCGTAGTTGAGTCCGGACAGCCCGGCCCCGGCGATCGCGGGGACGTGCCAGCGCATGTCGTCCCAGGTGCCGTACGTGTCGCCGGTCCAGACGACGGCGTTGCGCTGGGTGCCGGCCCAGCCGTCGACGGTCCAGACGAAGCGGCGGGCGTCGGAGTTCTTCTCGATGCCCTCGACGGCCTGGCGGACGCCGTCGAAGGCGTACTTGTAGCCGCCGCCGATCCAGGCGACGTCGGTCTTCACGGCCCGGCTGCCGGCCACGCCGACCTCGTCGGCGATGGCGGACAGGCCCGTGGAGGTCCACAGTCCGGTGTGGAACCCCTTGGCGCGCAGGGCCTCGACGGTGTCCTTCAGCGGCTGGGTGTAGCCGCAGCCGTAGCCGTCGTTGGGCAGGAACCAGCCCGAGGGCATGTCGGCGGCGCGGGCGTCGGCGGCGTATCCGACGACGTCGGGGGTGGTCTGGTGGCGGGGGCGGCCGTGGTCGCCCTGGTAGTCGGGGTTGGAGGCGTTGAAGCAGTCGGCGTTGCCGAGTTCGAAGCCCCACAGGGGTGCCAGGAACGGCTTGCCGCTGACGTCGGTGTAGGCGTCGAGGACGCCCTTGAGGGAGTCGCCGGTGAAGTACCAGGCGTCGAAGCGGGTCTCGTTGTGCGTGAAGGTGCCCGGTGAGGTGAAGCTGTACGAGCCGGGGGCCCAGGTGTTGCGCATCACGCCGTAGTTGCGCGTGGACATGTAGAAGGGGGCCGGGCTGGCGTTGCTGTTCTCCCGCCACCTGTTGTCGACGGCGACCGGGACCGTCCGGCCGCGCAGCGCCCATTCCCCGAGCCGCAGGCCGGTCCCGTAGAACTGCTCGTCGGTGTCCTGGGCGAGGTACTGGGTGGTCTTCCCGCCGGACCAGGAGGTCGGCCGGGTCTCCTCCCAGACCGGGGTGGTGTCGTCGGCCCGGTAGACCGCGAACCGCAGGGGCGACTTGTTCACGTGGACGGACAGGGCCGGGGTGGTGATCCGGTAGTGGCCGCCGGCGTCGGTCCAGTCGGTGACGACGGAGCCGAAGTCGGTGGTGACGGCGAGGTCCCGGCCCGCCGGGTCGTCGGTGAACGTGCCGTCGGGCGAGAGCCAGATGCGGAAGATGTCGGCGCGGGCGACGACCAGCCGGGCCTTGGCCCCACTGGTGGTGGTGAACGTGTACGTGCCGCCGTTGCGGCTGATCCCGGTGACCGAACCGGCGGTCTGCGCCGGGGCGGCGGAGGCGGATCCGGACGAACCGGCGGCGGCCAGGCCCAGGACGGCGAGGGCTCCGGCGAGCACGGCGGCGAGGGCGCGACGGCGGGTGCGGGGCCCGCGGCGCGGGCGGAGGGGCAGTCTCATGGGGCAGCTCCTCACAGAAGCGGTGGGCTGTGGTGGGGCTGATTGGCATGCACCCGGCAAGGTAGCGCGGAGTGGGCCCCAGATGAAGGAAGCTGCTCAGATCGGCCCGATATCACGCACGTTCGCGCACGGGCGCCCCACTCGACGGAGCGCGCACCCCCGCACTCCTGATATAACGCTGCGTATCCACTCTGACTACTCTGCGCACATGTGGCGCACGAAGGAGACCGGCATGCCCAAGGACCAAGGCCTCACCTGGATCGGGATGGTCGTGGTGACCCTGCTGGCCACCAGCAGCGTGATGCTCCCGGCCGTGGCCCGCGCGGAACCGGGCATGCGCCTGGCGGGGTTCACGCGGGAGCATGCCTGCCCGGACCATACGGACCACGAACTGCCGGACCGGCACGGCCGGTTGCCCTGGCGCGAACCGTTGCCCTAGGTCCCGGCGGGCGGGAGGGCCGCCGGGAACGGTGCGGGCGGGAGGTCCTCCCCCCAGGTGCTGCGGGCCGCCTCCAGCACGGCCTCCGCGATCCGGGCCGCCGCCCTACGGGTCCGGCCCCGCGGCCGCGTCCCGCCCGCGAGGCCATGGCCCCGGATGGCCGGATCGTGGGGCAACTCCTGGACGTCGTACAGCCGGTCGGCGAGTTCCGCGGCCGCCGCCCGGACCACGGCCGGCCCGCGCCCGGCGTCCGGGGCCACCAGCACCGCCACCGTCCGGCGCAGCGGGAGCCCGGCCGCGCCCATGGCCGTCACCGCCCGCTGGAGCGTGCGCACCCCCTCCGCGGTGGCGGCGGCGCACAACACCGGCACTGCAAAGGGCAGTTCGCACCACGATCGGGTCAGCCCCCGACCGCCCGCGCGGTACCCGGCGGCCAGCACGTCGTGGGCCACCGGGTGCACGGTGTCGGCCACGAGCACCTGCCAGCCGCCGGCGGACCCGAGCTGGTACCAGGCGGCCGGGTCGGCGGGCAGGTGCAGCGGCGGCGCGTGCCATTCCCGTACGTCCGTCAGCACGTCCACCGCGTCGCGCCGGGCGGCGGCGGCGCGGATCGCGGCGCGCGAGTGCGGCCGGTCCGCGGGCACGGCCGCGAGGCCGGCGCCGCCGGGCGCCCAGAGCGGCCAGGGCGAGACCGGGCGGGCGCCGAGGTCCATCACCACCGTCGTGCCCGCCCCGGACAGTTCGACGGCGAGCAGCCAGGCCAGGGTGGAGCGCCCGGTCCCGCCCGTCGCCGCCATCACGGGGACCACGATCCGGGCGTCCGGCGGCAGCGCGACCGCCGCCCCGGACGCGTCCGTGTCCCGCACCCCGTCCCTCCCCCTTGTTGCTCTTGTTCCTCGGTCCCCTGGTCCCTGCCGCCTGTCTGTCGCCCTTGGCCCTGGTCCCTGTGTTCCCCTGTCCCCGTGTCCCCGGCCCCTTCGGCGTGCGGCCCGTCGGCCCCTGCCGGGTGAACGCCCGCGGGCGCGACCGGGTTACGCCGTTCGGGACCCCCTTCGGCGTCCCCTCCGGGTCTCCTGCGGGCCCCTCCTTCGGTGACCGTCCGGCGCTCCCGCCGGCGCCCTGCCACCATGAGCGCGCCGAGCCACCGCCGAGCCACCGCCGCCGCGCCGTCACCGGCCGTCGCCGCGCCACTTCCGGGAGCCGCCCCGTGTCCGACCGTCCCGCCGCCGCCCGCACCGGCGCGGCCGACCCCGTCCACCTGCCCTGGGGCCACGTCACCGAGCGTTTCTGGGCCCGTGGAGCGTACGGGATCGACGGGCGGCTCGCCGCCATCGCCGCCACCGCGGAGTCCGGGGACCCGGTCCGGGCCGCGGAGCAGGCCGAGGCGCTGGACGGCGAGGTGAGCGGGGCGCACGGGGAACAGCACCCGGCGCTGGTCGACATCCGCGAGGTACGCGGATACCTGGCCCATCTGACCGGCCGGCACACGGTCGCGGTCCGCTGGTACCTGGCGGCCGTCCGGCTGCGGGCCGAGC
>NZ_RPRY01000322.1 GCF_003949795.1 Streptomyces sp. WAC06614 | reverse complement strand
CGGTGCAGCACCGCGGCGGCGTTCTCGGGGGCGGCGGCCGGGCGGCGGGGGGCCGGTGCGCCGGCCCTGCGGCGGCCCCGCGACGCGGCGCGTTCCCCCCGTACGGTTGCCCGCCCCACGTCTCTCACTCCCCGTCGTCTTTCCCGCGCCGTGCCCGCCGGACACCTTATGCCAGCCGGACAGAGGCGTGAACGCGCCCCTGTGGGGGCCCCGGTGGCGCCCCGTGGTACCGCGGAGGCGGCGGCCCGCACGGTACGGACCGACGCCGGGGCCCCTATAGTTCTCCGTCAAACATGTGTTCAGCAAAGGATTCGGGGCGATGACGGACACGGTGGAGACGGCGGCGGACGAGGCGTCGCAGGAACGGCCGGCGCCCGGTGGGCGGCGGCGCCGGGGGCGGCGCGTCCTGCGGATCGGCCTGCTCGTCCTGGCCGTGCTGGTCCTGCTGGCGGCGGGCGGCGGCTGGTGGGCGTACACGCACCTCAACAGCAACATCGACAGCGTCGACCTGGACCGGGCGATCGGTGACGACCGGCCCGCGAAGGTGGTCGCGGGCGCCCAGAACGTCCTGGTGATCGGATCGGACTCGCGGGCCGGCGCCAACGCCGAGCTGGACCACGGCAATGTCAGCGGTGCCCGCTCGGACACCGCGATGCTGGTGCACATACCCGAGGGCCGGTCCAGGGCGACCGCGGTGAGCATCCCCCGCGACACCCTGGTCACCCGGCCCGAGTGCAAGGACCGGGACGGCGAGGCGGTGTCCTCGGCGAACCGTGTGATGTTCAACTCCATCTACGGACTGGCCGGCCCGGCCTGTGTGGTCAAGACGGTCGAGCAGCTGTCCGGGGTCCGCGTGGACCACTTCGTCGAGGTGGACTTCGCCGGCTTCAAGGGTCTGGTGGACGCCCTGGGCGGGGTCACGGTCACGCTGGACAAGCCGATGTCGGGCGCCAAGGGCGGACTGAAGCTGGACGCGGGCACGCACCGGCTGAACGGCGAGCAGTCGCTGAAGTTCGTGCGCACCCGGTACGGCTACGGCGACGGCAGCGACCTCGGACGCATAGGCCTGCAGCAGCAGTTCATGATGGCCCTGCTCGACGAGATCAAGAAGCAGGACGTGCTCGGCAACCCGGCCCGGCTGTACAAGCTCGCGGACGCCGGCACCAAGTCGCTGACCACCGACTCCGACCTGGGCTCGCTGACCGCGCTGGCCGACTTCGCGCAGAGCATGAAGGGCGTGGACCCGGGCACGATGGAGACCCTCATGCTGCCGGTGGCCTACGACCGGATCGACCCCAACCGCGTGGTGGTGGCCCAGCCGCAGGCGGACCAGCTCTGGGAGGCCGTCCGCAACGACCGCCCGATCCCGGCCGCGGCGAAGAAGTCCCCCGCCACGGGCGGCTGAGCCGACCCACGACGGCGGCCGCGGGCCCGTACGCACCCTCGTGCGTACGGGCCCGCGGCCGTTGTCCGGGGACGGGCCCCCGGTCCGGTGGTGCGGTGTCTCAGATGCCCGGAGCGGGCGGCTGCGACGGGGCCTTGGGGACGCCCTCCGGGCCCCGTTCCAGGCCCCGGCCGAGGCGGCTGTGCCCGCGGCCGTAGGCGTAGTAGACGATGATGCCGATGACCATCCAGATGCCGAACCGGGCCCAGGTCTCGGCCGGGAGGTTGAGCATCAACCACAGCGAGGCCGCGATCGACAGGATCGGGACCAGCGGCACCCACGGGGTGCGGAACGCCCGGTGCAGGTCGGGTCGGGTGCGGCGCAGGATGATCACGCCGAGGGCGACGACCACGAAGGCGAACAGCGTGCCGATGTTCACCAGCTCCGCGAGCTTCTCCAGACTGGTGAAGGCGGCGACGAACGCGATGACCACGCCGAGCAGGATGGTCGCCCGGTAGGGGGTGCGGTACTTCGGGTGGGTGACCGAGAAGACGCGCGGCAGCAGCCCGTCACGGCTCATCGCGAAGAACACCCGGGTCTGGCCGAGCAGCAGGATCATGCAGACGGTGATCAGGCCGACGGAGGCGCCCAGGCTGATGGCGCCGGCGAAGAACGGCTGGTTCACCGACTTGAAGGCCTCGGCGAGCGGGGCGTCGTCCGACATCTGCGTGTAGTGCTGCATACCGGTCACCACCAGGGTGACGGCGACGTAGAGCACGGTGCACACGGCCAGGGAGCCGAGGATGCCGCGCGGCATGTCCCGCTGGGGGTTCCTGGTCTCCTCGGCGGCCGTGGCCACCACGTCGAAGCCGATGAAGGCGAAGAAGACGAGCGAGGCCGCCGTGAAGATGCCCATGACACCGAAGTTGGTGGGTGCGTAGCCGAACATCAGCTGGACCAGGGGCGAGTGCCAGCCGCTGACGCCCTCGGGCTGTGGCTTGGCGGGTGGGATGAACGGCTTGTAGTTGTCGGCCTTGATGAAGAACAGGCCGGCGATGATGACCAGCATCACCACGGTGACCTTGATGGCGACCACGATGGCGGTGATCCGCGCCGACAGCTTGGTGCCCAGGACGAGGACCACCGTCAGCGCCAGGACCAGCACGAACGCCATGAGGTCGAAGGTGCCGCCGTCGTCGGGTCCGGACAAGGCGGTGGGCACGTCCCAGCCCAGGTTGGTCTCCATCAGGTGGCGTACGTAGCCGGACCAGCCGACCGCGACCACCGCGGTGCCGAGGGCGAACTCCAGCACCAGGTCCCATCCGATGATCCAGGCGGGCAGCTCGCCGATCGAGGCGTACGAGAAGGTGTACGCCGATCCCGCCACCGGGACCGTGGACGCGAACTCGGCGTAGCACAGGGCCGCGAGGCCGCAGACGACGCCCGCCGCCACGAAGGCCAGCGACGTGGCGGGGCCCGCGTTGTTGCGGGCCGCGATGCCGGTGAGCACGAAGATGCCGGTGCCGATGATGACACCCACTCCGAAGACCGTGAGGTCCCACGCGGAGAGCGACTTCTTGAGCTGGTGTTCCGGCTCTTCCGTGTCCCGGATGGACTGCTCCACAGATTTCGCACGGAAGGGACTGTTCAGATTCGTACTCACGGGCACACCTCCGAACGGGGACCCCACGCAGGGGAGCCGGCACGCGGACGGGCCGGGCGAATCACCCACTCAAGGATGATCCTCCCGGCCCGGGAGCTGCAACAGGAGGCCTTTCGGCCACCGGCGGGGTACGGCCCGTGCTAGTCGACCGTGGCGGCCTGCTCGCTGTCGTAGCGGCCGTCCAGCTTGGACACCAGGCCCGTGACCTGCCGGGCGATGTCCGGGGCGGTCAGACCGACCTCGGCCAGGATCTCCTTGCGCGGGGCGTGGTCGAGGAAGCGCTGCGGGATGCCGAAGTCCCGCAGGGGCACGTCCACGCCCGCGTCGCGCAGGGCCTGGGAGACGGCGGAGCCGACACCGCCGGTGCGGCCGTTGTCCTCGACGGTGACGACGACCCGGTGCCGCTCGGCGAGCGGGGCCAGCGCCTCGTCCACGGGCTTGACCCAGCGCGGGTCGACCACGGTGGCGGAGATGCCCTGCTTGTCGAGGAGGTCGGCGACCTCCAGGCACATCGGGGCGAAGGCGCCGACGGAGACGATGAGTACGTCCGGACGGGTGACCTCCGGCGCCGGGACCCGCAGCAGGTCCATGCCGCCGACCTTGCCGACGGCCGGGACGGCCGGGCCGACGACGCCCTTGGAGAAGCGGACGACCGTCGGGGCGTCCTTGACCTCGACGGCCTCGCGGAGCTGGGCGCGCAGCTGCTCGGCGTCGCGCGGGGCGGCGAGCCGCAGGCCGGGGACGACCTGGAGGATCGACATGTCCCACATGCCGTTGTGGGAGGCGCCGTCGTCACCGGTGACCCCGGCCCGGTCGAGGACGAAGGTGACCCCGCACTTGTGCAGGGCGACGTCCATGAGGACCTGGTCGAAGGCCCGGTTGAGGAAGGTGGCGTAGACGGCGAAGACCGGGTGCACGCCGGCGGTGGCCAGGCCCGCGGCGCTGGTGGCGCCGTGCTGCTCGGCGATGCCGACGTCGTAGATGCGGTCCGGGAACTCCTCGGCGAACTTGTTCAGGCCCACCGGGTGCAGCATGGCGGCGGTGATCGCGACGACGTCGGGGCGCTCGCGCCCGATCTTGACCATCTCGTCGGAGAAGACGGAGGTCCAGCTCGCGGCGGAGGCCTGGACGGGCAGGCCGGTGTCCGGGTGGATCACGCCGACCGCGTGGAAACGGTCCGCCTCGTGCTCCAGGGCGGGGGTGTAACCGCGGCCCTTCTGGGTGAGGCAGTGCACGATCACCGGGCCGCTGAAGCGCTTGGCGCGCTGCAGGGCCGACTCCAGGGCCTCCACGTCGTGGCCGTCGATGGGGCCGATGTACTTCAGGCCCAGGTCCTCGAACATGCCCTGCGGGGCGATGAAGTCCTTCAGGCCCTTCTTGGCCCCGTGCAGGCTCTCGTAGAGCGGCTTGCCCACGACCGGGGTGCGCTCCAGGATCTCCTTGCCGCGGGCGAGGAAGCGCTCGTAGCCGTCGGTGGTGCGCAGGGTGGCCAGGTGGTCGGCGAGGCCGCCGATGGTGGGGCCGTAGGAGCGCTCGTTGTCGTTGACGACGATGACCAGCGGGCGGTCCTTGGCGGCGGCGATGTTGTTCAGCGCCTCCCAGGCCATGCCGCCGGTGAGGGCGCCGTCGCCGATGACGGCGGCGACGTGGTGGTCCTGGCGGCCCAGGACCTGGTGGGCCTTGGCGATGCCGTCGGCCCAGCCCAGCACGGTGGAGGCGTGCGAGTTCTCGATCACGTCGTGCTCGGACTCGGCGCGCGAGGGGTAGCCGGACAGGCCGCCCTTGGTGCGCAGGTGCGTGAAGTCCTGGCGGCCCGTGAGGAGCTTGTGCACGTAGGCCTGGTGGCCCGTGTCGAAGAGGATCTTGTCCTTGGGCGAGTCGAAGACCCGGTGCAGGGCGATCGTCAGCTCGACGACGCCGAGGTTGGGGCCGAGGTGCCCGCCGGTCTTGGAGACCGCGTCGACGAGGAAGGACCTGATCTCTGCGGACAGCTGGTTCAGCTGCTCCGGGCTGAGCCGGTCCAGATCGCGCGGTCCCTTGATGCGGGTCAGCAGCACCCGTGCCTCCTTGCAGTTGCTGGCTGGTCTGTCGAGTCTAAGGTCCCGTCCGGGCGCCGAGTCATCGGCGGGTACCGGGCGAGTCACACCTTTGTCATACCTGTGCATATCACCACGGGCCCACACGCCTCGTACGGGTGGGTGTACGCACAGGTGCCCGGTGCCACCCGAGGTGGCACCGGGCACGCCGGCGGTCGGTTCGCGCGTCAGGCGCGGCCGGCCGTCTTCTGCGTCTTCCGGGTGACGGAGTCGATCACCACGGTGGCCAGCAGCACCGCTCCGGTGATCATGTACTGGATCGGGGTGGCGATCCCCTCCAGGGCCAGACCGTACTGGATGGAGGTGATGACCATGACACCGAGGAGGGCGTTCCAGGTCCGGCCGCGCCCGCCGAAGAGGCTGGTGCCGCCGATCACGGCCGCCGCGATGACGTTCATCAGCAGGTCGCCGGCGCCGGCGCTCTGGTTGGCCGCCGCGATCTTGGAGGCCCAGAACAGGCCACCGATCGCCGCGAAGGTGCCCGCCAGCGAGAACACCGTGATCCGCACGGCGGTGACGTTGATGCCCGCGCGCCGGGAGGCCTCGACGCTGCCGCCGAGGGCGAACACCTTGCGGCCGAAGCCGGTGCGGCGCAGCACGAAGTCGGTGCCGACGAGGGCGACCAGGAACAGCAGCACCGCCAGCGGCAGGCCCTTGTACTGGTTGAAGACCACGGCCGCGCCGAAGGCGAAGACCGCGAGCACGCCGGTGCGCAGCAGGATCTCGACCGGCGGCCGGGAGGGGACCCCGGCGGCCACACGGCGGCGGGCGTCGAAGAAGGCGCCCACGAAGTACGCGCCGACGGCGACCGCGGCCAGCCCGTAGGCGGCGGCGACGTCCGAGAAGTAGTACGTGGTCAGCTTGCCGACCACGCCGTCGGAGTCGAGGTTGATGGTGCCGTTGCTGCCCAGGATCTGGAGCATGAAGCCGGACCAGAACAGCAGGCCCGACAGGGTGACGGCGAAGGCCGGGGCGCCGATCCGGGCGAAGAAGAAGCCGTGGATCGCGCCGATGGCCGCGCCGCTGGCGATGGCGACGAGCACGGCGAGCCACTCGTTCATGCCGTGCGTGACCGACAGGACGGCCACGATCGCGCCGGAGACGCCGCTGACCGAGCCGACCGAGAGGTCGATCTCGCCGAGCAGCAGCACGAAGATGATGCCGACGGCCATCATGCCGGTGGCGACCATCGTGACCGCGATGTTGTTGAGGTTCTCGGCCGAGAGGAAGTTCGAGTTCAGGCCCTGGAAGATCGACCAGATGATCACCAGGCCGAGCACGACCGGGAGCGACCCGAGGTCGCCGGCCTTCAGTTTCCGGCCGAACTCCTGGAGGTAGCCGGAGAAACCTTCCTCCCGCACCAGCAGCCGGGGGTCGACCGCGGGAATGGCGTCCGCGGGCGCCTCGGGGTTGCTGTCGGCAAGGTGTTCGGTGCTCACTTGCGAGCCTCCCCCGTGCGGGCCGCCCGGCGGGTCACGGCGTTGTCCGTGGCACCGGTGATGGCGGAGATGATCTCTTCCTGCGAGGTGTCGGCGACGTTGAAGACACCGTTGTTGCGGCCCAGGCGCAGCACGGCGACCTTGTCGGCGACGGCCTTCACATCGGCCATGTTGTGGCTGATGAGGATGACGGCGTGGTTCCGCTCGCGCAGCCGCTCCACCAGGTCCAGGACCTGGGCGGTCTGCTCGACGCCGAGGGCGGCGGTGGGCTCGTCGAGGATGACGAGCTTGGGCTCGCCGAGCATGGAGCGGGCGATCGCCACGGTCTGGCGCTGACCGCCGGAGAGCGAGGCGATGGGGATCCGGACACTGGGGATCCGGATGGACAGGGTGGTCAGGAGCTCGCGGGCGCGGCGCTCCATCTCCACCTCGTCCAGGACTCCGCGGCGGCGCAGCTCGCGGCCGAGGAAGAGGTTGCCGACGACATCGATGTTGTCGCACAGCGCGAGGTCCTGGTAGACCGTCGCGATGCCCAGGTTCTGGGCGTCGTGGGGCTTGGTGATCGACACCGGGCGACCTTCCCACTCGATGACGCCGTCATCGATGGGGTGGACGCCGGCGATCGTCTTGACCAGCGTGGACTTGCCGGCGCCGTTGTCACCGACGAGGGCGACCACCTCGCCGGCGTGGATCTCCAGTTCGACGTCGGTCAGGGCCTGGACGGCACCGAAACGCTTCGAGACCCCTCGCAACGCCAGCACGGGCGCAGCGGTCACATGAACCATCTCCTTCGCCGCCTGACCGGCGGGGATGTCGTGCACGGGGTCGGGGAGAGGCCGTGCACGAAAGAGGTGCGGAGGAAAGAACTACGGAATGAATCGTTTCTGCCCGGCGGCCCCGCGGTGGCGGGGTGCTGAGGGGCGGGGACGCCGGGCAGAGCGGGAGGTCTGGCTCTGACACACATCTGACGCTGCCGACGACGG
>NZ_RPRY01000032.1 GCF_003949795.1 Streptomyces sp. WAC06614 | reverse complement strand
CCCGCATTCCCCCCTCGCCGGCACCCCCCGGTGCGCAGCGTCTCGTCGCGGGTACTCCCAGCGACTAGAGATTAGGCAGGGCGGACAAAACCTGGTCGCCTGTCAGGTGAAAAGCTTGTTTCCAAGTTCTCCACGAACAAGTGGAATTGACGCTACTCCGGGGCGTTCAGGGGCGAACCGTACCCAACTGCCCCGCCAACTCGACCGGGTCCGTCGTAGGCCGCGCGCAGACGAAATGTCGACAGACATACGCCGTCGGGCGGTCGTGGACGAGTGTGCGCTCGGCCAGGAGGGGGAACTCGACCGCCGCGGACCCGCCGGAACCGGCTGCTCCGGCCGGGGAAGGCGCCGGTCCGACCGCCACCACGGCCCCAGGAGCCGTCCCCAGCAACGCCGTCCGGTGCAGCGCGGCCGTCGCCGGATCCTCCGGGTGCCCGACGACCGCCACCTCGCGCGGACCGTCGATCAGCGCCTCGGCGACCGCGAGCCCGTGCCCGATGAAGCGCGGGGCGCGCGGACCGAGGGCGTGCACCACCCCGAGCGCCCGCTCGGCCGCCGTGCGGTGCGCCTGCGAGCCGGTGTGCGCGGCGTACGACAGCAGCGCGCCGGCCGCCGCCGTCCACCCCGAGGGCGCGGCGTTGTCCGTCGGGTCCTGGGGGCGGCGGATCAGCTGCTCGGCGTCGTGCGCGGTGTCGTAGAGGGAGCCGTCCTCGGCGGTGAACCGGTCCAGCACCAGGTCGGTGAGCAGGCCCGCGAACTCCAACCAGACGCCCTCCCCGGTGACCGAGGCCAGCGCGAGGAAGCCCTCGGCCACGTCACCGTAGTCCTCCAGCACGCCGGCGTTGGCGCCGACCGTGCCGTCCTTGCTGGTCCGGGCGAGCCGGGCGCGGCCGGCGGAGGCGTCGAGGTGCACCCGTACCAGCAGGTCGGCGGCCTCGGTGGCGCGCTCGACGAGGTCCGGCCGGTCGAAGTACGCCCCGCACTCGGCGAGCGCGGCGACGGCCAGGCCGTTCCATGCCGCGACCACCTTGTCGTCGCGGCCCGGCGCGGGCCGGGCGGCGCGGGCCGCGAACAGCCGGGCCCGGATCGCGGCGATCCGCCCGGCGTCCACCACCGGCCCGTCCTGGGGGAGCTGGAGCACGGAGGCGCCGTGCTCGAAGGTCCCCTCCTCGGTCACGCCGAAGTAGGCCGCCGCCAGCTCCCCGTCCGCCTCGCCGAGGACCTCGCGGAGCTGGGCGGGGGTCCAGGCGTAGTAGGCGCCCTCGACGTGCCGGCCGGTCGCCGGGTCCTCGCTGTCGGCGTCGAGGGCGGAGGCGAAGCCGCCCTCGGCCGTGCGCAGCTCGCGGACCATGAAGTCGGCGGTCTCCAGCGCCACCCGCCGGGCCAGGTCGGAGCCGGTGATCCGCCACAGGTGGGCGTAGGCCCGGCACAGCAGGGCGTTGTCGTAGAGCATCTTCTCGAAGTGCGGCACCACCCACTCCCGGTCCACGGAATACCGGGCGAAGCCGCCGCCGAGCTGGTCGTAGATCCCGCCGCGGGCCATCGCCTCGCAGGTGTCGGCGGCCATCTCCAGCGCGCCCTGCGACCCGGTCCGGGCGTGGTGGCGCAGCAGGAACTCGATCACCATGGACGGCGGGAACTTGGGCGCCCCGCCGAAGCCGCCGTGGCGGGCGTCGTAGTCCCGGGTGAGCCCGAGCAGCGCGGCCCCCATGTCCTCCTCGCCGGGTCGGCCCGCCTTGCCGTAGTCGAGCTGCCGCCCGGCCAGGTCCCGCACGATCCGCTTCGCCACGTCGGCCACCTCGTCCGGACGCCCGGTCCAGGCGGCGGTGACCCCTTCGAGGACCTGCCGGAAGGAGGGCATGCCGTGGCGCGGCTCGGGCGGGAAGTAGGTGCCGAAGTAGAACGGCTCGGCATCGGGCGTGAGGAACACCGTCATCGGCCATCCCCCCTGCCCGGTGGCGGCCTGCACGGCCTCCATGTACACGGCATCGACGTCGGGCCGCTCCTCCCGGTCGACCTTGACACTGACGAAGTGCTCGTTCAGATAGGCCCCGACCGCGTCATCCTCGAACGACTCGTGCGCCATGACGTGGCACCAGTGGCACGCGGAGTAACCGACCGACAGCAGAACGGGTACATTGCGCCGTTTCGCTTCCTCGAACGCCTCGGGTCCCCACGGCCACCAGTCGACCGGATTGTCCGCGTGCTGAAGCAGATAAGGCGAGGTCACACCAGCCAACCGGTTCATGCGCCCCAGCCTCTCACAGCGCCCGCCACGACCGGCGAACCACTGACGAGCCCGCCCCACTCGGCCGAATTCCACGAAGAAGCCGCGCCGCTTCCCCGTGCGACCGGTAGCACCTGCCTCACGCTCTTCGCGGCCTGATCGCGCCCAGGGCCGCGGCACCAGTGGCAACCACCGGTCGACCGGGGTGTCGGCATGCTGCAGCAGATACGGCGAGGTCCCGTGCACGACTCCTGGCGAGGCCGTGCCGACCTCAGCACGAACACCGCGCCGGCGGCGCGGAGTTCACTCCGAACACGCCCGGCGTCAGCCCCGGACCGGCAGGGCTCAGGAGAAGGCCCACAGGTAGACGCGCGACCGGCCGCCGCCGAGGTCCTGGACTCCGATGTCGATCCCCTGGACGTTCGACCGCCGCCCGTCCCCGATGCACGGCGGGCACACCGCCCCCTTGCGGACCCCGGGCTGCGTGGCGGGGTCGGGCAGGCCGATGTGTGTCCAGAGCTCGGCGCCCACAGCCGAGGTGGGGTCGACCGGCGTGACCGCCTGGAGCCCGCCCTCGGGGCGCAGGTCGCTGACGAACGCCTCGGTGTCGGCGGCAGAGGCGGCGAAGGAGAGCAGGTACACCGAGTCCTGGAAGCCGTCCTGCACCGCGCCCCTGACGTCCCCGGCACCGGCCGGGATCTGCACCCGCATGAAGGCCGCAGCCTCCGCGGCGCCCGCGCCTTTCACCCACACGGGCCCGCGGGTCCGGTCACCGTCGCCTGCCGTGCTGCATGCAGTGGCAGCCAGCACCAGCACGGCCGCCCCTACGACGCCGAACCCGCGGGCGACGCACCTCATCGGTTCTCCTCCTGGCCACGGGACGGGTCCTGCCGGGTGCCGTCCCGGCCGGGCTCCCCCGGCGGCACCGAGGGCTTGCCGGCGTCCCCGAGATCGTGCTGTCTGAGCGAGCTGGTACCCCGCATGTCGAACTCCTGGGCGAGACCCACGGTGTGGAGCCGCGCCATGTCGGCGTCCGTGATCGTGGTCGGCCCGATGGGCGTCGCCTTACCGGCGTCCCAGTTGTAGCGGTCATAGATGTTGACCTGGTACTCCATGGTGATCCGCGGCTGTCCTTGCGCGTCCGGTGCGACCGAGACGTTGCCGGAGACGACACGCTGGTGACTACCGACGGCCAGGAACCAGTTGCGGTCCTGGAACGTGCCGCTCCCCCTGGCCTCCACCGGGATGGACACAGCGGCTCCGCCCGACTTCTCGAAGGCTTCGAGGGCCTCCCGCTTCCACCGCTGCTGATGCTCGGCGATGTCCTGCGCAACAGCGTCACGCAGCGCGCCGTCGTCGCTGAGCGCCTGGTCGACGTCCAGCGTGAGCGGCTTGCCCGTTCCCCCCAGGAAGTGGGCGAGGTTCCGCGACGCAGCGGTGTGCCCGACGAAGTCGCCACCGGCCATCAGGGACTCGGCCATGGCCAGCAGGTAGGCGTCGTGGGCCGTCGGCTCCTCCACGCCGAAGGGTCCGGCCCCCGGGTCGGCCTGCTCCCACTCGTAGGCGGGGCTGAGGATGCCCGCCTTCAGCAGCTCCTCGCGGCGTTCCTCCAGCAGGATCCCCCGAGTGACCGGGTCCAGGCTGCGCCACCACGCGCCGACGGCGGCCGGGTCCTTGGGCATGTTCTCGGCCTTGACCGCTTCCTTCAGCGACGGGTACGGCTTGCTGCCGTTGAACCCGCCGAAGGTGCCGTCGCGGAAGTTCGCGTCGGTGACGGCGTCCACCAGGGCGAGCTTGACCCCGCGGTCGGCCTCCTCGAAGGCGTCCACGGTCTGCTGGAGCCGCCGGGTCCAGGACCGTTCCACTTCGGGCAGGTCAGGATCATGGCGGGCCGCACTCGCCGTCGCCCGGTCGGCCCGGGAGAAGTCGAACGAGGCGATCCCTGCGTCGCTGACCTTCATCCCGGCGGCGACCGCCTCCGCCACCGCCTCCTCCACCTTGCCGCGCAGCTCGGTGAACAGCGTCTCGGCTTCGCGCAGCAGGGCCGCGACGGCCCGTGCCTGGATCTGGGCGCCCTGGTACTCGTTGCGCGTGACGGCGAAATGGGGGGCGGCCACCTGCTGTGCCCGGCCCAGCCATGCGCCGCTCGTCGTGGTGGACTGCACCTTCTTCTCGTAGGTGGTCCCCAGCGTCTCGAACGCGGCGGCCATCGCGTCCCAGGCCGCGGCGGCGGTACCGAGAGTCGAGAAATCGGTCGTCATGACCTCGTGGTGGTTCAGCGCCATCAGTGCCGGCCCTGCTCACCGATGAGGGCCCGGTACGCGTCGCGTGTCCTGAGCTCCTGCGCCCCGAACGAGAGGCCGCTGCCCCGCAGAGCGGTCTGCTCACCGGCCAGGCGTCCCAGCAGCATCTTCACCTGCCCCGCCCAGGTCTCCTCGACGGTCTGCAGGGCCGAGGCGGTCTGCCAGCCGCTGAAGGCCGTCCGCGCAGCCGTGGTGGCGGTGTCGGCATGGTCCCCGGCGGTCCTGGTGTCCGGCTCCAGCACCTGCTGGAGGGCATCGGCGGCCGCCTTCTTGGCCTCGGGGGAACTCTTCAGGTCGGGCTGGTCCGCACCGCCGCCGCCCCCGCCGTCGAGCTGGTTCAGGCGTACGCTCGCCTGCTCGGCCCGTATGTGCGCCCACTCCGCGTCGAACGTCATCCCTGCCCCCCAGCCGATCCGGACGTTCCTCGCCCTCACCCTAGCGAGGGGGGCCGACAAAGGGGGCTGGGGCTCCTGGGCCCCGTCCCTCAGCGGGAGGCTCGGCAGGCGGCGGTGGCCGTGGTGGCGGGGAGGCCGGAGCCTTCGAGGGTGGATGTGCAGCTCGTCTGGTTGCCGATCGAGCCCTCGTAGCAGGCCTCGGCGGCGCCGGAGGGGACCTTCTGGGCGTGCGCCGCGAGGTACTGCTGGCAGTCCTGGACGCCGGCGGAGGCCTGCGGGGCGGCTGCGAGAACGCCGCCCGCGGCGAGGACGAGGGCGGCGAGGGCGCTGGGGACACGGGCCGACGGACGCATGGGAAGCACCTCTCTCGGACGGTCACGCGGTCCGCGGGTACGGCGGACCGGGCGGGGCTGCCCGGAGCGGGTCGGGACATCGGTCACCCCCGCCCTACCGACGCTAGAGCACCACCCCGGCGCCCGCACTCCGGCCCCGGCCCGGGGCCGGGGGCTAGGCCTTGTCCGGGCCCGCCGAGGTGGTCGGGGACGCGGTCCCGGGCTCCGGGGCCTCCTCGAAGTTGACGCGGCCCATGTGGCGGCTCATCGACTTCATCAGCATCCACACGCCCACGGCGAGCGCCGCGAAGACGACGAAGCCGAGGAGGCCGGGGGTCACCTTGTTCTTGTCGAAGGTGTCCCCGGCCAGCGGGAGGAGCTGCGTGATTGCTGCCTGCGTAGCGCTCATAGCTACGCATTCTCCCGGATGCCCGCGAAGAGGTCGGACTCGGGGAGGGAGGTGTCGACGAAGGACCTGGCCAGCTCGTACTCCTCCGTCGGCCAGACCTCCTTCTGGATCTCCATCGGGACGCGGAACCAGCCGCCGTCCGGGTCGATCTGCGTGGCGTGGGCGATCAGCGCCTTGTCACGGATCTCGAAGAACTCCGCGCACGGAATGTGCGTGGTCAGGGTCCGCTCCTTGCGCTCGAACTCCTTCCAGCGCTCCAGCCACTCCCCGTACGGCGACTCCATGCCGCGCTCCAGCAGCGCCTCGTGCAGGGCGATGGTGCGCGGCTTGTTGAAGCCCTGGTTGTAGTAGAGCTTCTGCGGCTGGAAGGCCGGGCCGAACTCGTCCTCGGGGTACTTCTCGGTGTCGGCCGCGCCCTCGAAGGCCACCATCGTGATCTTGTGGGTCATGATGTGGTCGGGGTGCGGGTAACCACCGTTCTCGTCGTAGGTGGTGATCACCTGCGGACGGAACGCGCGGATCTTGCGCACCAGCCGGCCGGCGGCCTCGTCCACGTCCTCCAGGGCGAAACAGCCCTCGGGCAGCGGGGGCAGCGGGTCGCCCTCGGGCAGGCCGGAGTCCACGTAGCCGAGCCATTCCTGCTCGACGCCGAGGATCTGCCGGGCCTCCTCCATCTCCTTGGCGCGGACCTCGTGGATGTTGTCCTCGATGTACTTGTCGCCCTGGAGCTTGGGGTTGAGGATCGAGCCGCGCTCACCGCCGGTGCAGGTCACCACCAGTACCGGCACGCCCTCGGAGACGTACTTGGCCATCGTGGCGGCGCCCTTGCTGGACTCGTCGTCGGGGTGGGCGTGTACGGCCATCAGTCGAAGCTGCTCGGTCAAGACAGGATCCTCTGTGATTCGGCGCGAGTGGCGGCTTCTATAGTGACCGAATCGGGGGACGGAAAATTCCTCGGGTGCCGGTCCCGTCCGGCGGACCCGCCCGGAGAAAGGAACGATCATGAGCGCGGTGCGCCAGGGCCTCCCCGAAGGCCGCTACGGACGCTCGGCCGACGAACGGGCCGACCGCAAGCTCAAGATCGTCGGCTCGGTGCTGGGCGTCGGCCTGCTGGGCCTGGTCGGCTGGATCGGCTGGGACTACGTGGGCGGGCAGACCGTCAGCGCCGAGGTGATCAAGTTCGAGGTGGCCTCCGACACCGAGGTGCAGGTCCACCTGGAGGTCCGCAAGGAGGCCGGGGTCACCGGGGTGTGCACGCTGCGCTCCCAGGACCGCGGGCACGACGAGGTCGGCCGCGCCGACTTCACCTTCGACCAGAAGTCCGGGCGGATCGACGAGATCGTGGTCCTGAGGACCAAGGCCCGGGCCACCAGTGTCGAGCTGGTCGGCTGCCAGGCCGCCGGGGCCGGCGCCGGCCGCTGAGGCGTACGGGTACTGCGGGGCGCCGTGGTCACCCTGGGTGACCCGCCTGACCCGATCGGAGCCTCCCCCTTTCCTCGCCGAATTGTTAGGCTCGTGGTTTCGCCGCGAATGCGGCCATGTAGTCCCCTGTACCGACGAGGAGCACCTGTGACCCAGACGAGCGACAGCGTCACCTGGCTGACCCAGGAGGCGTACGACCAGCTCAAGGCCGAGCTGGAGTACCTGTCTGGTCCCGCACGCACGGAGATCGCCGCGAAGATCGCTGCTGCCCGTGAGGAGGGTGATCTGCGGGAGAACGGCGGGTACCACGCCGCCAAGGAGGAGCAGGGCAAGCAGGAGCTCCGCGTGCGCCAGCTGACGCAGCTCCTGGAGAACGCCAAGGTCGGCACCGCGCCGAGCGCCGACGGCGTCGTCGCCCCCGGCACCGTCGTCACCATCGCCTTCGACGGCGACCCGGACGACACGATGCAGTTCCTGCTGGCCTCGCGCGAGTACGCGTCCGACGCCATCGAGACCTACTCCCCGCAGTCCCCGCTGGGCGCCGGCGTGATGGGCAAGAAGATCGGCGAGGACGCCGCGTACGAGCTGCCGAACGGCAAGACGGCCTCGGTCAAGATCCTCGACGTCAAGCCCTTCACCGGCTGACCGGACACACCCCGGCGAGGCCCCTCACCAGGGCCACCGCACGGGGGCGACCCCCGGGACGCGACGGAGCCCCGCCGGCCTCACGGCCGGCGGGGCTCCGTCGCGTCCCGGGGCGGGCCGGGCGGCCGGGAGCTCAGGCGGTCGCCGAGCGGTACTTGCGGACCGCGAGGGTCCGGAAGACCACGACGATCAGCACCGACCACACCACCGACGCGATCACCGGATGCTGCATCGGCCACGCGTCGGGCACCGGGTAGCCCGGCGGAAGGTTGCCGAACAGCACCCGCGCGGCCTGCACGGTGGCGCTGAACGGGTTCCACTCGGCGACGGTCTGCAGGAAGGACGGCATGTTCTCGGACGGCACGAACGCGTTCGAGATGAACGTCAGCGGGAACAACCAGATCAGCCCGCCCGAGGTGGCCGCCTCCGGCGTGCGCACCGACAGGCCGATCAGCGCGCCGATCCACGAGAAGGCGTAGCCGAGCAGGAGCAGCAGGGCGAAGCCGGCCAGCACCTCGCCCACGCTCGTGTGGGTGCGCCAGCCCACGATCAGCGCGACCACGGCCAGCACGATCACGGTCAGGGTCGTCTGCACCAGGTCGGCCAGGGTGCGCCCGGTCAGCACCGCGCCCCGGGCCATGGGCAGCGAGCGGAACCGGTCGATCAGGCCCTTGTGCATGTCGTCCGCGATGCCCGCGCCCGCACCGGCCGTGGCGAAGGTGACGGTCTGCGCGAAGATGCCGGCCATCAGGAACTCGCGGTAGGCGGCCGGCGAGGTGCTGCCGCCGACGGCGATCGAACCGCCGAAGACGTAGCTGAAGAGCACCACGAACATCACCGGCTGGATCAGCCCGAAGATCACCACTTCCGGGATCCGGATCATGCGGATCAGGTTCCGCTTGGCCACGACCAGCGAGTCGCGCGCCGACTGCACCACACCGCCGCGCGGACGCGGGGCCACCGGTTCCGAGGTGGTGGCGGTGGCGGGGACGGGGGCCGAGGTCATGCGTCCTCCTCCTGCGTCAGGGCGGCCGCGTGACCGGTCAGCGAGATGAAGACGTCGTCCAGGGTCGGGCGGCGCAGACCGATGTCGTCGATCTCGATGCCCCGGCCGTCGAGCTCCCGGATGACCTCGGCGAGCAGCTTGGCACCGCCGGACACCGGCACGGTGATCCGGCGGGTGTGCTCCTCGACCGTGGCCCCGCCCTTGCCGAAGCCGGCCAGGACCGCGCGGGCGGTGGCGATGTGCTCCCGGTCGTGCACGACGACCTCCACCCGCTCCCCGCCGGTACGGGCCTTGAGCTCGTCGGAGGTGCCGCGGGCGATGACCTTGCCGTGGTCGACCACGGCGATGTCGTGGGCCAGCCGGTCGGCCTCCTCCAGGTACTGCGTGGTCAGCAGCAGCGTGGTGCCGCCCGCCACCAGTTCCTCGATGACGTCCCACAGGGCCTGGCGGTGCCGGGGGTCGAGCCCGGTGGTGGGCTCGTCCATGAACATCACCGGCGGCCGCACCACCAGCGCCGCCGCCAGGTCGAGCCGGCGCCGCATGCCGCCGGAGTACGTCTTGGCGGTGCGGTCCGCGGCCTCGGCCAGGTTGAACCGCTCCAGCAGCTCGGCGGCGCGCGCCTTCGCCGCCCGGGCGCTCATCTGGTAGAGCTGGCCGACCATCTGGAGGTTCTCGCGGCCGGTGAGGTACTCGTCGACCGCCGCGAACTGCCCGGACAGTCCGATCGAGCGGCGTACGTCGTTGGGGCGCTTGAGGACGTCGATCCCGGCGACGACGGCCTTGCCGCGGTCGGGCTGGAGCAGGGTGGTCAGCACGCGCACGGTCGTGGTCTTGCCCGCCCCGTTCGGGCCGAGCAGCCCGAGGACGGTTCCCTCGGGAACATCGAGGTCCACGCCGTCCAGTGCCCGTACCTCGCCGAAGGTCTTCACCAGACCCTCGGCGTAGATGGCGCCTGGCATATGGATTCTCCCAGTGCGTTACCGGTGTTTCCTACGCGGCATCCTAGGGTCGGAGCGGCCCGCGCGCCCGGCCGAACGGGTGAATGCCCGGCCGCGGCCCCGGCCCGCCCCGGCTCCCGCCCAGGCCGCGGCTCCCGCCCTCAGTCGATGACCTTGTACCCGGCGCTGTGCAGGGCCCGGGCGACCTCCGCGCAGTGCTCCCGCCCCTTGGTCTCCAGGTGCAGCTCGACCTCCACCTCGGTGAGCCCCAGCCGCGGGTCGGTCCGGATGTGGCTCACGTCCAGCACGTTCGCGTCCACCCCCGACAGCACCCCCAGCAGCCCGGCCAGCGCCCCCGGCCGGTCGGCCACCCGCAGCCGCAGCGACAGGTAGCGTCCGGCCGCCGCCATGCCGTGCCGCAGGATCCGCTGGAGCAGCAGCGGGTCGACGTTCCCGCCGGACAGCACGGCCACCACCGGCCCGCCGGCGTACGCCTCCGGCTCGCTCAGCAGCGCCGCGACCGGGCTGCACCCGGCCGGCTCGACCACCAGCTTGGCCCGCTCCAGGCACAGCAGCAGCGCGCGGGAGAGCGCGTCCTCGGAGACCGTGCGCACCTCGTCGAGCAGCTCGCCGATGATCCGGAACGGCACGTCCCCGGGCCGGCCCACCTTGATGCCGTCCGCCATCGTCACCGGCTCGTCGATCGACAGCGGGTGGCCGGCCGCCAGCGAGGGCGGGTACGCCGCCGCGCCGGCGGCCTGCACGCCCACCACCCGTACGTCGGGCCGCAGCCCCTTGACCGCGACCGCGATCCCCGCCGCCAGGCCCCCGCCGCCGATGCCGACGAGGATCGTGCGCACCTCCGGGCACTGCTCCAGGATCTCCAGGCCCACACTGCCCTGACCGGCGATGATGTCGGGGTGGTCGAAGGGGTGGATGAACACGGCCCCGGTCCGCTCGGCGTACTCCTCGGCGGCGGCCAGCGTCTCGTCCACGACCTGCCCGTGCAGCCGTACCTCGGCCCCGTACTCGCGGGTCGCGGCCACCTTCGGCAGCGGCGCCCCGACCGGCATGAACACGGTCGCGTGCACGCCGAGCAGCGCGGAGGCCAGGGCCACGCCCTGCGCGTGGTTGCCGGCGCTGGCCGCGACCACCCCGGCGGCGCGCTCCTCGGGACGCAGGCCCGCGATGCGCACGTAGGCGCCGCGCAGCTTGAACGAACCGGTGCGCTGGAGGTTCTCGCACTTGAGGTGCACGGGCGCCCCCACCAGGGCGGACAGGTGGCGGCTGCCCTCCATCGGCGTCACCCGGGAGACGCCCGAGAGCATCTTCTGGGCCCCCCGTACGTCGTCGAGCATCACCTGGGGGACGGGCTGCGGCACGCGGTAGTTCATGCTGCCAGTCTGGCAGCCCGGGCAGGGGCGAGATCTCGCCATCCGCGCGCGCTCCTCCGGGCACCCGCGGAGGCTTCCGGGCGGGCCGGATCCAGGTCGTACCAGTTCGCGAACGACGCGTACGGGCCGCAGTCAAGCCGCGTACTCTGTCCCCCAACCCTGTCGGACCCACGCGAAGAGAGCCCACGGCCATGCCCTCCAACCCGGCCAATTCCGACCTCCTGCTCGACGCGCTCCAGCATCAGGTGGCGGTCTTCGCCCGCCGGGCCGAACAGACCCGCCTGGGCGGCGTCGGCCAGGCCCGCAACTCGATGGACCGCGCCGCCTATCTGCTGCTCAACCGGCTCGACCTGGAAGGCCCGATGGGCGTCAAGGCGCTCGCGGCCGGCATGGGCATCGACTCCTCCACCGTGACCCGGCAGGTCGCGCCGCTGGTCGACACCGGCCTGGTCAAGCGGACCTCGCACCCGGAGGACGGCCGGGCCGTCGTCCTGGCGCTGTCGCCGCGGGGGCTGGCCCGGCTGGAGGAGGTGCGCTGCTCGCGGCGCGAGCTGATGGCGCGGGTGACGGAGGAGTGGACCGAGGAGGAGCGCGCGTCGTTCACCGCGCTGCTGACCCGGTTCAACCTGTCCCTGTCCGAGCTGATGGCCGCTGTCGCGGAGGTCGGGCCCAGCTCTTGAGCGGCCTCGTCCCCGCCGCTGGACCGGGGTCCTGCCCGCCGCTTCACCGGCGTCCTCCCCGCCGCTGGACCGGGGGCTTCCCGCCTCTTGACCGGGGTGGGCCCGCAGCGCGCACCATGACGTCGTGGAGCGGGGCTACGGGGATTTCTACGGCGAGTTCGAGGCCTTCGTCGCCGGTGCGGCCGGACGGCTGCTGCACCTGGCGACGCTGCTGACGGCGGAACCGCGCGACGACGCGGTGGCCGCCCGCCGGCTGCTGTCGGCCGCGCTCGCGCGGACGTACGCCGACTGGCGCCGGCTGCGCGGCGACGATCCGTACGCGGTCACCCGCGCCGAGCTGTGCACCACCTTCGCGCGCAGCGCGTGGCGGTACCACCGGGGGCGGGGCGGGGTGCTGGCGGTGCTGCCGCCGCAGGAACGGCTGGTGCTGGCGCTGCGGCTGTACGAGGGGGTGGCCGAGGAACAGGTCGCGGCCCTGCTGGGAGTGCCGCCCGACCGGGTCCGGGCGCTGTACCACCGGGCCACGGCCGCGCTGCGGGCGCACCGGGCGGCGGCGTGACGGCCGCCGGGGGCCCGCGGGACCGCGAGGAGGAGATCCGGCGGCTGCTGGAGGGCCGGCCGCATCCGGCGGTACCGGCCGATCTCGCCTCCGGCGCGGCGGCCCGGGGCGTGCGGCTGCTCCGGCGGCGGCGGGCCGTGCAGCGGCTGGGGTGGGCGGTGCTGCTCGCGGCGGCGGTGGCGTTCACGGTGTGGGCCGTGCTGGTGCAGCCGTGGGCCACGCCGTCCAGTTCGGTGGCGCCACCGCTGGAGGGGTGGTAGCGGCCAGCCGCCCCTACGGAGCCCCTGCTCGGCCGGGCTTCTCGGCCTGGCCGGCCGGACCTGTCGGCAGGGCTTCGGCGGGGGCTTCGGGCGGGGGTGTCCGGGACTGCATGATGTACGGCGGGCCCATCTGCTCCCGCACCCTGTGCAGGAGTCGACGCCGCACATCACGCTGCACGTCCCGGAGACCCCCACCCTGCGCCCCCGCCTCGTTCGGTTCCGGGGTCAGCCCAGGGCCTGGGTGAGGTCGGCCAGCAGGTCGTCGACGTTCTCGATGCCCACCGAGAGGCGGACCAGGTCGCCGGGGACCTCCAGGAGGGAGCCCGCCACCGAGGCGTGGGTCATGCGGCCGGGGTGCTCGATCAGGGACTCGACGCCGCCCAGGGACTCACCGAGGGTGAACAGCTTCGCGCGGTTGCAGACGGCCACGGCCGCCTCCTCGCCGCCCTCGACCTGGAAGGAGATCATGCCGCCGAAGTCCTTCATCTGCTTCGCGGCGATCTCGTGGCCCGGGTGGTCGGGCAGGCCCGGGTAGAGGACCTTGGTGACCTTCGGGTGCTTCGTCAGCATCTCGGCGACCCGGGCGGCGTTGCTGCTGTGCCGGTCCATGCGGACCGCCAGGGTCTTGATGCCGCGCAGCACGATCCACGAGTCGAACGGACCGGCCACGGCGCCCATCGCGTTCTGGTGGTAGGCCAGCTCCTCGCCGAGCGCGGCGTCCGCCGTCACCAGCGCGCCGCCGACCACGTCGGAGTGACCGCCCATGTACTTCGTCAGCGAGTGCACGACGATGTCCGCGCCGAGCGCCAGCGGCTGCTGGAGGTAGGGGGACGCGAAGGTGTTGTCCACGACCAGCTTGACGCCCGCCGAACGCGCCACGTCGGCGATCGCCGCGATGTCGGTGATGCCGAGCAGCGGGTTCGAGGGGGTCTCGACCCAGATCAGCTTCGTCCGGTCGGTCATCGCGGCGCGCACCGCCGAGACGTCGGAGGTGTCGGCGACCGACCACTCCACGCCCCAGCGGGCCACGACCTTGGCGAACAGCCGGAACGTGCCGCCGTAGGCGTCGTTCGGGATGACCACGTGGTCGCCCGGCACCAGCAGGGTGCGCAGCAGGCAGTCCTCGGCGGCCAGGCCGGAGGCGAAGGCGAGGCCGCGGCGGCCGCCCTCCAGCGCCGCGAGGTTCTCCTCCAGGGCGGTACGGGTCGGGTTGGCGCTGCGGCTGTACTCGTAGCCGCCGCGCAGGCCGCCCACCCCGTCCTGCTTGTACGTGGACACCTGGTAGATCGGCGGGACGACCGCGCCGGTCAGCGGGTCGGCGGTGTTGCCCGCGTGGATCGCGCGGGTCTCGAAGTTCAGGAGCTCGTGGCTGTGGTCACTCATGGGCAGAGCCTAAGCCCCGGGGACGGGTTGCGGCCCGCTGGAACGGGGCCGGCGGGCGGGTGCCCCTGTTGGCCCGAACGCGGTGCGGTCTGGTTCGCTTGAGGCATGGAGATTCTGTGGTTCCTGATCGCGCTCGGCCTGCTGGCCAGTGCCCTCGTCCCGGTCATACGGCGCCGGCGCGACTCCTTGCGCCTGGTCCCGCCGCACCACCCCGACGCCGCCGACCCGGAGAACTACGGATTCGTCCGGCAGGAACAGCTCGACGTCCGGGTGCCCGGCCCGGACCAGGACCTGATGGACGCCCTCGGCCACGTGCAGCGCACCGCCCAGTGGCAGGCCGCCTCCCAGCTCCTGGCCGGTACCCCGCGCGAGGGTGAGCTGCGCTGGCAGCGGGTGCAGGCGTTCGCCGGCGCCGCCGCCCTGGAGCTGGTGCAGAACCCCGGCACGGGCGCCGCGTGGCTGAAGGCCTGGCGGCTGGACGCGCCCAAGGACGCGGGCGGCGCCCAGGTGCACGCCGAGCTGCTGGTGCAGCAGGCGTGGCGCAGCTCCGGCGGGGTCGGCTCCGACGACCACCGGATCATCCTGGAGGAGGCCCGTACCGCCTGCGCGCAGGCCGCGCTGCTGGCGCCGGGCGACCCCGTCCCGTACATCGTCGAGCTGGCCGTCGCGCGCGGACTGGGCTACTCCGAGGCCGAGTTCGACGCCCTGTGGGCCAAGGTCATGGACCGGGCGCCCGAGCACATGGGGGCGCACCTGGCGGCGCTGAACTACTGGTGCGAGAAGTGGCACGGCTCGCGCGAGCAGGCGTACGCCTTCGCGCACGCGGCAGCGGCGCGCGCCCCCAAGGGTTCGCTGTTGGCGGCGCTGCCGCTGTTCGCGGTGTACGAGCACCTGCCCGAGATCAGCATGGTGCAGAGCTTCTTCCGGAGCGAGGTCGTCACCCGGGCCGTGGAGGGCGCGCTGTACGCCGTCCACGGCGCCCGGCCGGACGACCCGATGCTGGCGCACGTACGGCACCTGCTCGTGTTCTTCCTGGTCCGCGGCGAGCGCTGGGCCGAGGCCATGGAGCAGCTGCGGCACGTCGACGGCTGCGTCGGCGCCGTGCCGTGGTCGCTGCAGCCCGACCCGGCGGAGGCCTACGCGGTCTTCCGCGCCCTGGCGGTGGCGGGCTACGAGGCCAACGGCGGCACCCCGGCCACCCTGCGCGGCTACCCGGGCTGACCTCCCGGCGGCCTCCCGGCCCGGCGGAATTGCGGTGCCGGGGCACGGCCCCGGCCCGCATACTCGTGCCCGTCGGCGGGTGCGACGAGGGGGAGCTGGGGGCCACGTGGTGGAATCGGTGCGCGCCCTGGGGGCGCTGGCGGCCCTCGCCGGGTTCTGGCTGCTCGGGCCGGTCCTGCTCGGCCTGCTCCTGTGGGGCGAGATCGCCCTGTACGCGCCGCTGCATGGCGACGGGCCGCTCGTCCTGATCTGGCTGCTGTCCCTGCTGCCCGCCGCGGTCCTCGTCCAGGCCGTCCTGCTGCTGCGACCGCTGCCGCCGGCGGCCCGGGCCGACCGGGAGCCGGCCACCGGCCTGGCCGTCACCCCGGGGCAGGAACCGCGGCTGTGGGACCTCGTGCGGGAGCAGGCCGGCCGGATCGGCGGGCCGGTCCCGGGGGCGCTGGTCCTGACCGACGAGGCGGTCACCTCCTACGACGGCCGCACCCTGCGCCTGGGCGTCCCGCTGCTGCTGGCCGTGGACGAGGCCCGGCTGCGCGCCCTGGTCACGCACGAGCTGGCCCACCACGCCCGGCTGGGCACCGCCGCGGGCCGGCTGGCGGTCCGGGGCGCGGCCCGGGTCGAACGGGCCCTGGCCGATCTGGACGAGCGCGCCGCCGAGGCCGTCCGCAGGCGCGAGCTGTCCCTCGGCGACCCGGCCGACGCCGCGTTCCGCCGCCGGGTCCGCGCCGGCTACGGCCGCTACGCCGCCTTCGCCCTGCGCGCCGCCCTGCCGGCGCGGCGCCGCCAGGAGCACGCCCTGGACCGGGCCACCGCCCGGGTGGCCGGGCGCGACACCTACTCCGCCGCCCTGCGCGACCTGCCCGCGCTGGACCTCGGCTACGGCTTCTACCTGCACGCGTACGCCACCCTGGGCGTCCTCGTCGACCTGCTGCCGCCGCCCGGCGAGTTCTTCGGCGGGCTCCCCCGGCTGCTGGCCGGGCGCCGCGACGAACTGGACCGGGTCCGCGCGGACCCGCCGTTCCGCCCCCTGGAGCACACCGACCCCCACGCCCCCCTGAGCGACCGCCTGGCCCTGATCGAGGCCCTCCCGGCGGTCGCAGGGTCGTCGACCGGCCCGGCGGCGGCGACCGGCCCGGCGGCGGCGACCGGCCCGGCGGCGGCGGCCGGCCCGGCGGCGGCAGACGGCTCGGCGGCGACCGGCCCCACGGTGACCGGCAGCCCCGCCGTCGGGGCGACCGGCCCCACGGTGACCGGCAGCCCCGCCGTCGGGCTGCTGGCCGCGCCCCGGGAGACGCTCCTCGCCCTGGAGCGGGAGTGCCTCCCCGGCCACCTCGCCCACCACGAGCGGGCCGCGGACTGGCCGGACTTCGTCCACCGCAGCATGGCCGCCCTCCACGACCGCGCCTGCGCGTACCTCGCCGGGGCCGTCGGCGAGGCCCGCCCCGACGGCCCCGAGGGCCTGCCCGGCCTCCTGGCCGCCCTCGACACCGAGGGCACGGCGGCCCTCCCCGACCTGGCCGCGCACCTGCGCCCCCACGTGGGCGCCCCGGCGGACGGGCCGGACGCGGACGCCCCGGCGGTGGTCCGCCAGGCCCTGGACCGGCTGGTCACCGCCGAGCTGGTGGCGCGCGGGGTCAGCCGCTGGGAGCTGTCCTGGTCCGCCCCCGCGGCCGTACGCCACCCGCACCCGGACCACGCCCGGCACCTGGCGGCCGCCCTGGACGCGGCGGTGGCCGCCGCACCGGACACCGGCCCGCTGCGCGGCCTCCTCGCCACGCGGGAATCCCCGTCGCCCCGGCTCGGTTGACACCTACCGAGGAGGCCACATGTTCACGTACCGCCGCACGCCCGAGCTGCCCACCCGCGAGGAGGCCCTGCCCGGCCGTGCGACCCCGCTGTTCGAGCTCCCGGAGCGCCACACGGTCCTCGGCAACCCGCTGGCCGGCCCGTACCCGGAGGGGCTGGAGGTCGCCGACTTCGGCCTCGGCTGCTTCTGGGGCGCGGAGCGCAAGTTCTGGCAGACCCCCGGCGTGTGGACCACGCTGGTCGGCTACCAGGGCGGCTTCACCGAGAACCCCACCTACGAGGAGGTGTGCTCGGGCGGCACCGGCCACACCGAGGTCGTCCGCGTCGTCTACGACCCCGCGCAGGTCTCGTACGAGGCCCTGCTGAAGGTCTTCTGGGAGGCCCACGACCCGACCCAGGGCTTCCGCCAGGGCAACGACGTCGGCACCCAGTACCGCTCGGCCGTCTACACCCACTCCCCCGCCCAGCAGACGACGGCCGAGGCCTCCCGCGAGGCCTACCAGCGCGTCCTGACCTCCGCGGGCCACGGCCGCATCACCACGTCCGTCCTGCCCGCCACCGACCGCCCGTTCTGGCCTGCGGAGGCGTACCACCAGCAGTACCTCGACCGCAACATTAACGGCTACTGCGGCATCGGCGGGACGGGCGTGGCCTGCCCGATCGGCATCGCCGAGGCTCCTGGGGAGTGAACGACACCCCTCTCCCCGACCCGGCGCACGAGCGGCTGACCCGGCTCTGGCAGGCCCACAGGCCTGCCGGTCCGATGCTGCCGTGGGAGCTGAAGACGGTCTACGGGGACCGCTGGGTGCGCTTCCACAGCCTGCCGGAGTCGAAACGCTACGCGGAGGATGAGGCCGAGTACGAGGTCCTCCTCGACCGGTA
Organism: Streptomyces sp. WAC06614; assembly: GCF_003949795.1. GTDB lineage: Bacteria > Actinomycetota > Actinomycetes > Streptomycetales > Streptomycetaceae > Streptomyces. The sequence continues at coordinate 21,115 of NZ_RPRY01000032.1, read as the reverse complement.
CAACACGGTCCTCGACGACCTCTTCTCGGACGGCGAGGCGTACGTGGTGACCACCGACTGGGCCGATCCGTCCGAGCCGACGGACTGGTCGGCCCACCGCGCTGCCCTCCACCCGGAGGGCACACTGTGGACCACCCTGGACGACACCGACGATCCGGATCCGGACTTCCACACCCGCTGGTACTTCTACGCCGACCGCCGCCCCTGGCAACGCGGCTGCCTGGACCCGCTCCTCCGCGCCGTCGCGGACGACACCCTGCCCGGCATCTTCGTGACGGACACCGAGCTCACACGTATCCACCATCCGTACGACGGCGGCGCGGACGTTATCCTCCCCACCCCCGAGGAACGGGACCGCCTGCGCAACCGCCACTCCGCCTGGCTGTCCACACACCCCTCGGGCTACTGATCAGGACGGGCCGCAGCCGTAGACCCTCTTCGCGTCTAGATGGAGCTCGTACGGGCCCCAGCAGTCTGCGGCGAGCGTGGCCACTCGGGCGCCACAGAGACAGGCGCGGTTGAGTCCGCTGTCGCCGGACGGTCCGCAGCATCCGAGGCTGTTTTCCCAGTTCGGCAGCGGCTGGAGATCGGGCGCGTCCTCGGGGTGGATCACGATGTTGTCGCGCGGCCCAGCAGAGATCATTGCCACCCCTTCGCCAATCCGCCAGGTCCCACGCGGCTGCGCAGGCCCGCCCTCCTCCTGGTCCGGATGCGGCACGTACGGGGCACCCCATGGTTCGGTCTCGATCGCGTAATGCCCCTGCGGCAACGTGGCCGGTGCCCGCCGACTCTTCTTGTCCCGTTCTTCGTCGTCGGGCGCTGAGGGAACGGCAGGCAGCGGCGTCAGGCCTGGCGTAAGACTGCCGCCGCACTTGGCACACAGGAAGACGGTCATGCTGCCGTTGTAGCCGCCGCGTACGTCCCAACGCATCCTCGATTCCAACCAAGAGGGCTGCTTTCCTGTTCTGGAAAGGATCAGCGCTTGACCCCACCACAACCGGCTCGGGAGCATCGAACACGACAGGCGTACGCCGACATGTGGGGGCGAGGATGCTGCGGAAGCTGTCCGGTGACCCGGAGTGCAGGAATGGAACGTGCCCGACGCTGTGGGGTACTGAGGACGCCAAGGACTATGTAGTGCAGGGCTACGTCATCACTGACCCCGAGCGGCTGGCGCAGCTCGACCTGCCCGAGGGTGAGACCGCCGTCGTGGTCCCGGCCGCGGTGCTGGAGGAGTACTTCCGTGCTCAGCAGTACAGCGTCATCAGCTCTGCCGCACTACGGGCAAGACGCTTCATCTCGACCACGGTCAGGATGACCGGCTGATTCGGTGCGGCTGCCTTGATCTCCCGCGCCAGCGTGAGCGCCTTCTCCAGTTCCGGCCGCTCCTTCACACGGGTACTGATCTTCTCCGAGAAGACGCGGGTGCAGTCGGCACGGGCAAGCATGTCCAACTGGGACTGAAGTTCCTGTCCAACGGTTGAGCAACGGGCGTAGCCCAGTCGGATCGCTGCGCCCGGTGTCGCATCGGGCACCTGTGTGACAGGAGCACCCTTTGTCCATGCCTTACCGGGGTTGCGGTCGGCCGGAGTCTTCACGGTCAGTTCCGCCTTGAGCGACGGCACCAGTGCGAAGCGGCCCGTGTGGTAGTTCGCCGCCACCTTGCCCGTCGTCGTACGGCAAGGGCTACCGGCAGGGGCACCGCACACTTGGAGTTCGAGCATCAGAACTCGATCAAGGCCACGCGCGAGCAGCGGTAGTCCAGACCCGAAAGACGAACGAAGGGGCTCCAGCCGGATGGCCGTGCCCCTTTCCGTTTTAGCTCACTGTCAGTCGCGCCACTTCGGGACCAGCAGGTCAGGGTTGAAGGGGCGTCGGCCTCCGCCGCCCACCGGCAGGACGATCACCGCGTGCAGTGCCTCCCTGATCAGGGCGCGCTTCTGCGCCAGGTCCAGCCTGCCAGATGTCCAGCGCTCGCGTACGTCGCCGGTGACCTCGGCTGCACGCTGCTGGTTGAGAACGTGGCGCGTACGGTCCGCACGCAGTTCCTTGACCCGAGATTCCATCCTCTGGTTCTCAGGGAAGAACAACTCATCCGAGATCTGGTCCTCCTGCCAAGCCTGGAGCAGCTTGCGCTGCTTCCGCGTCAAACGGTCCAGTTCGTCTTCCCCTGTCCATTCCTCGTCCGCATGCGCCGTCCTGGCCGCCCGTTCCTCCAGCTTCGCCAGAACCGCCTCCGTGATGAATTCGTCAATCTTGGCACCATTGCGTCCCGTGCCACCGCAACCGCCCATTTCCTTGCTGGGACACTGGTAGAGATAGCCGCCGGAGAGATCCGGCCGCGCGGTTGCACGGAGGGGCGAGTTACAGATCTGGCCGTCCCCACCGGGCTTGCCGCATCGGAGGATTCCGGTCAGCAGGTACGACGGGGTGCGGTAGTCCGTGACCGTTCCGTCGGACTTCAGGTTGGGGCCGACGCGGGCCGAGAAGACGGCGTCGATGGCCATCCACTCCTTCGGCGTGATGACGGGCTCCCAGCGACCCACCACCGGCACGCCGTTGGCGTCGCGGACCAGCTCTCCGTTGTGCTTCCGCCAGCCACACAGCCGCGGGTTCCAAAGTGCGAGCTTCAGCGAACGGCTCGCCCACTCCTTGTCGTTGATCGTGCGGACGCCGGCCTCCCGCCACTCCCGGAGGATCGAGTGCAGGGACTTGCCCGCGATCACCTCACGGGCGCCCTTCGCCAGCCACGCCGCTTCCTCGGGCTCCAGCGTGAGCTTGTCGTCCTGCCAGCCGAAGGGGCGCTTTCCTCCTACCGGGATGCCCAGCTCGGCGCGGGCGCGGTGCGAGCGGCGTGCACGCCGCTGCATCTTGCGCACCTCCATCTTGGAGATGACGACGCCGAAGAGGCCCATGGACTCCACGTCCTCGCTGTAGAGGTTCTTCGACCCCTTGGCGTCGGCGTAGACGCGCCCTTCCTCGTACGTGAGCGCGTCCACGAACCGCTCGTAGTCTCCGGCTCTGCGAGTGAGCCGGTCGTCGGCGACGACGATGACGCCGCGTACGGGCTGCCCGTCCGGCATGTGCCCTGACTTGAGCGCCTTCACCATGACCTCGAAGTCCGGGCGCACCACCGCCGCCTTCGCTGCCGACAGGTCGTTGTCGGTGTAGCGGTGCACGATCGTCCAGCCGAGACGGGCCGCAGTCTCGCCGTTCACCTTGTGCTGGTCCTCGACGCCGTGGCCGTCCCTGGCCGTGTCGGCGGAGATACGCGCGTACGAGACAACCGGGATCACCGGTGCCGCTTCGCTCACTTCCCACCCCTTTACGAAGAGTCACTAATTCTACGCAAAGAGAAGTGGTACCACCAGCAGTACCTCGACAAGAACCCCGCCGGGTACTGCGGCATCGGGGGGACCGGGGTCTCGTGTCCGATCGGGGTGGCCAGGGCCGACGGGTAGTCGGGGAGTCGGGCCGCGGCCCGTCGGGGGCGGCGCGGGCCCGTCCGGACCGCATGCGGTGGCGATCGCCGCATGCGGTCCGGTGTTCCCGGCGAGGTCCTGGCGCGGTGAACTGTCCGGCTACGCCGTACCATCGGGCCGACGTGAGGGGGCCTGTGGACATCTCCGCATTACGTAATCCGTACGACTACCGCAATCCCGTACGGGACGCCGCCGTGTTCGCCGGGCGCGGCGACGAGGTGGCGGGCATCCGCTACGAGCTCGACCAGGCCGCCGTCGGCCGGCCGTCGGTCTGCGTGGTGCTGCACGGGCAGCGGATGGCGGGCAAGACCAGCCTGTTGAACGCCACCGAGTGGCTGGCCCGGGAGCGCGGGTTCGTGCCCGTGCGGCTGGAGCTGGTCGACGGGGACGGCGCGCCCGGGGTGTTCTTCCGCAAGCTGTACGAGGAGCTGGTCGTGGCGGTGGCCGCGGCCGGCGTGCCGGTGGACGTGGCCGAGGTGCGGCGGGTGATGGCCGGGGCGGCACAGGCCGGGCCGGGGGCGCTGCTGGAGTTCCCCGAGGCGGTCGCCCTGTTCGGGGACGAGGTCTCGCAGGCGGCGCTGCGCGCCGACCTGGCGACGTTCGTCCGGCTGCTCGGACGGCCGCTGGTGCTGCTGGTGGACGAGGCGCAGCTGGTGGCGGGGGACGTGCGGGTGCTGTCCGTGCTGCGGTTCCTGATGTCCCGGGTGGACGGGCTGGTGCTGGTGCTGGCGGGGACCTCGGAGCTGATCGGGCGGATCACCGAGGTGCACTCGCCGCTGCTGCGGCAGTTCAAGGAGATCGAGGTCAAGCGGTTCGTCGAGGTCGAGGACGTGCGCAACTGCGTGCTGCGGCCGCTGTACGCGCTCGGCGTGGACGACATCGACGAGAACGGCGCGGTGGCCGCGCTGATGTACCTCACCGACGGCAATCCGTACGAGATCCAGCTCTACTGCCACGAGATGTTCGCCCGCTGGCAGCGCGGCGAGGCACCGGGCATGCTGCTCACCTCCGACGTGCTCGACGGGATCCGGACCCGGCTGGAGTCCGGCCGGGACCTGGACCGGCCGCTGATCCGCGCGGTGCGCGCGATGGAGCGCACCGAGCTGATCGCGTTCAACGTGCTGGCCTCCGCGCTCGGCCACGCCACCGCCGACGAGGCCTGGTTCGCGTACTGCATGACCGCCGAGCCCGAGATCACCCGGGAGCGGTACGACCGGTGCCGGGCGGACCTGGTGGCGGCGGGGGTGCTCGCGCAGGGGGACGTCGTCCGGTTCGCGGTGGAGACCGAGCTGTTCGACGAGATGTACGTACGGCTGTGGACGGTGGGCCGGCTCGGGGACGGCGCCCACCCCCAGCTCGCGGGCCGGGGCACGGCCCGGGCGCTGCTGGTCAACCGGCTGCTGGCGTTGCTGGAGGAGCTGGCGACCCCGCCGCTGCGGATCTTCCCGACCTGCTGCCACGGGGTGGACCGCGGCCATGTCGACGCGGCGGTGCGGGCGTTGCGCGAACAGTGGCTCCAGGGGCCGGACGCCGCCCCGCACATCAACTTCCTGCACGCGGCGATCCTGTCGGCGGGGCAGCCGCGGGCGCTGGACCTGATCGCCGTGACCTGCTCGTTCGGCGCGCACAGCGTGCAGCGCTGGCTCTACGCGGCCGACCACGAAGGGGCCCGGCTCGGCACCGCCTTCCAGGCGGCGGCCGAGCGGATCGCCGGGCTCGGCGGCGAGCTGACCGCGGAGCGGGTGCGGATCCCGCTGGCGGACATCTGGCCGGCGACGGAGTGGTTCCGGTGGGCCACCGGGCCGCTGCGGGCCGAGCTGGCCGCCAACCACCTCCAGGCCGGGTACGCCGCGTACGACGCCGGGGACGTCCCGGCGGCCCGCGGCCACCTGAGGGAGTCCTTCGAGCTGGCGCCGGGCTGGGAGCAGGCCAACGACCTGGCGTACGTGTGCCTGGCCACCGGTGGTGCGTACGAGGCCCTGGAGTGGGCCGGGCGGGCGGTGGACCTGGCCGGCCAGGACCCCAAGGAGCGGGCGCTGAGCCGCTACAACCTGGCGATGGCCTGCCTGCTGACGGGCCGCCGGGCGGAGGCCCTGGACCATCTCGCCCGGGCCGCCGAGGACCTGAGCGCCCTGGCCGGCCAGGCACTGGGCGGCTTCACCGTGGACTATCTGCACCTCCCGGACCCGGACGCGCCGGAGGCCGTCCCGGCCCTGCGCGAGGAACAACACGTGGACGTGGTCGCCGCGATCCACCGCGCCCGCACCGTCCTGACCCCCAGCACTCCCGCAGGGCCGGCCACCTCCGCCCCCTCAGCGCCCGCCTCCGACCGCAGCGCCCCCGCAGGGCCGGCCGCCTCCGACCGGAGCACCGCCTCCTCAGGGGCGCGGGGAACTGCGCGCCCGGCCCCGTACGACCCGCAGCCGCACGACGGCTCCGGCCCCCACGGCGCAACGGCGCAGCCGCCACCCACCGGTGACGGCGGCGTGCCCGCGGGCGGCGGGGCGCCCGGGGACGGCCAGGGGCCCGGGGACGGCAGTCCCCGCCGCAGCCCCGTGGTGCTGGCGGTCGCCACCGAATGGTCCTCCGCCCACGGCGGCCTGAGCACCTTCAACCGCAACCTGTGCGCCGCCCTGGCCGCCGCCGGCGCCCAGGTGTACTGCGTGGTGCTGGCCGCCTCCGCCGAGGAGGCCGCGGCGGCCCGCGCGGTCGGGGTGACGCTGCTCCCGGCGCCGCGCCGGCCCGGCGAGTCGGACGCCATGCGGCTGAGCGCGCGGCCGCAGCTGCTGCCGGCGGGCACGGTGGTGGACCTGGTGGTGGGGCACAGCCGGATCACCGGGCCGGCCGCGCGCCGCCTGGCCGAGGACTTCTTCCCCAGGGCCCGCCGGCTGCACTTCGTGCACATGGCCCCGGACGAGATCGAGTGGTACAAGCCCGACCGGGAGCGGGGCGCGGCGGCGCGGGCCGCCGAACGCACCGGGCTGGAGCGGGCGCTGGGCCGCAGCGCCCACCGGGCGGTGGCCGTGGGGCCGCGGCTGCACGAGCTGTTCCTGCCCGAGTTCGCCGGCGTACCCGAGCCGCTGCGGGTGGACCCCGGCTTCGACCCCGGTCCGGGTGACCCCCGGCCGGCCGGCCCGTCCGAGGGGGAGGCCGGGCCGCGCACGCCGCCCGGCGGGCGGCTGCGGGTACTGCTGTTCGGGCGGGCGGAGGACGAGCGGCTCAAGGGGCTGGACCTGGCGGCGGCGGCCTGCGGCCAGGTCGCCACCTATCTCCGGGACGACGGTCTGCCGGCGTTCACCCTGGTGGTCCGCGGCGCTCCGGCGGACACCGCCGACGCCCAGCACTCGGCCCTGACCGAGCTGGCGGCGGAGACCGGCCTGAAGGTGGTGGTCCGGCCGTACTCGGCCGACCAGGAGGACATCGTGCACGACCTGGACGCCGCCAGCCTGGTCCTCGTACCGTCCCGGGCGGAGGGGTTCGGGCTGGTCGGCGTGGAGGCGATCGCGGCGGGCGTGCCGGTGCTGGTCAGCTCCGAGAGCGGGCTGGCCGACCTGCTGCGCCAGGTGCTCGACGTGGAGACGGCGGCCCGGTTCATCGTGCCGATGTCCGGCAACGTGGAGAAGGACGGCGACCGCTGGGCGCGGGCGGTGGACCGGGTGCTGCGCAACCGGGAGGGCGCGTTCCGCGAGGTGGCGGAGCTGCGGGCGTTCCTGGCGGGGCGGATCACCTGGGCCCGTGCGGCCCGTACCCTGCTCGCCGAGGTCCCCGGCCCGCCCCCGCCGCCGGACGCGGACGGGGTCGGGGAGCCGGGCGGGGCCCCGGCCGCGGGCGCCGGGGCGGCTACGGCTCCAGGCTGAGCTGGTAGTACGCCGCCCCGCGCTCGCGTACGTAGCCCAGGGCGGTGTTGACGGCCAGCATGGGCGCGTTCTCGTCGGCCACGGTGGTGGCGATCTGCCGCAGGGCGGGGTGGCCGGCGCGCGCCGTGGCGAGCATCCGGAGCTTGACCGCCCGGCCGAGGCGTCGCCCGCGGTGGGCCGGGACGACGACGGTGTCGTACTGGATCGCGCGGGCGGCGGCCGGGTCGGGGAACATGAGCTCGGTGTAGGCGGCGACCTCGCCGTCGGGGGTCATAGCGGCCACGGTGAGCAGTTCGCCGCCGCGGTCGAGGACGAGCTGCTGGACGGCCCGCAGTCGCTCCGGGGTCCAGGCGGGGGTGCGTTCCTCCAGTTCGCCGGCGGGCGCGTCCTCCATGGCGTCGTGGGCGACGGCCAGCGCCCGGGCGAGGTGGTCGGGGACCAGGCCGGACCAGGCGACGAGGGTGTAGCCGGGGGTGTCGGGGACGGTGACCGTGCCGGGGTCGGCCGGGACCTCCTGGACGTACCAGCCCATCGGGAGGGCGTTGGTGAAGCCGAGGGCGCGGGCGAAGGCCTCGCCGGGTCCGTCGGTGTCGATCATCGTGCCGACGGTGGTGCGGCCGTCCGCGAGGAGTGCGGCACGCACCCGCTCCCACAGCGCGGTACCGGTCCCGCGCCGGCGGGCCGCGGGCCGTACGGCGAGGACGTCGAGGTAGGCGGTGTGCCGGTTGCCCTCGTCGGAGAAGAGCAGCAGGGCCGCGACCCCGTCGGGGCAGGCCCAGCGGACGGCGCGCCCGCGGGCCGGGTCGACCTGGATCCGGCCGGCGACCTCCACCCGGGAGGGGGCGGGGAGCTGCGGCTGGTCGGTGGCCAGGGCGTCGGTCAGCACGGACCGCCAGGCGTCGACGTCGGCGTCGGTGGGGGTCGCGGGGAGCACGGTGATGTCCATGCTCCGGACACTAGTGCGGCCCGCCCGGCCGCCCCGTGCCTTTTCGGCGGTGGGGCGACCGGGCGGGCCGGACGGAGTGCGCATGGGGCGGCGCCGGCGTCGGCGCCGGGGGTCAGACGGCGGAGCCGGCCTTCCAGTCGGCCCAGCTCATGTTCCAGCCGTTGAGGCCGTTGTCGGGCTTGATCTGCTTGTCGGGCGAGTTGACCACGGTGACGACGTCGCCGATGAGGGAGTTGTCGTAGAACCAGGCGGCGGCCGTGTTCGGGTCGCCGGCGCCCTTGGTGTCGCTCAGGCCCACACAGCCGTGGCTGGTGTTGACGCTACCGAAGATCGACTTGGCGCCCCAGTAGTTGCCGTGGATGAAGGTGCCCGAGGTGGACAGCCGCATGGCGTGCGGGACGTCCTTGATGTCGTACTCGCCCTTGCCGTCGTTGTCGGTGAAGCCGACGGTGGCGCCGTTCATCCGGGTCTCCTTGAACTTCTCGGAGATCACCATCTGGCCGTTGTACGTCGGGTTCTCGGGCGAGCCCGCGGAGATCGGGATGGTCTTGAGGACCTGGCCGTCGCGGGTGACGGTCATCTTCTTGGTCTTGGCGTCGACGGTGGAGACCTGCGAGCGGCCGATCTTGAAGGTGACGGTCTTGTTCTGGACGCCGACGACGCCGGGAGCGCCCTGGACGCCGTCGAGCTTCATGGCCATGGTGACCGTGGAGTTGGCGTTCCAGTAGTTCTCGGGGCGGAAGTCCAGGCGCTGCTCGTTGAACCAGTGGCCGACGACCTCCTGACCGCTGCTGGAGGTCACGTTGATCGCCGACTGGACGGCCTTCTTGTCCTTGATCGGCTTGCTGAAGGTGATCGACACGGGCATGCCGACGCCGACGGTGGAGCCGTCCTCGGGCGTGAAGGAGCCGATGAAGCTGTTCTCGGGCGAGACGGTGGTGAACGAGGAGTTCTCGTGCGCCTCGCGGCCCGACGCGTCCTTGGCGGTGACCGACAGGGTGTACTTGGTGGAGCGCTTGAGGGCGGTGTCCGGCTTCCAGCTCTTGCCGTCCGCGGCTATCTTGCCCGGGACGCTGCCGCCCTCGGCGCTCTTGAGCTCGACCTGGGTCAGCGTGCCGTCGGTGACCTGCACGGTGGCCGCGTCGTTGAGGCCGACGTTGGTGGCGCCGTCCTTGGTGGCGACGGTGATCTTGGCCTTGGAGGCGTCCTTGGCCGCCGCCGCGTCGACGTCCGCCTGCGACTTGCTGCCGTCACCGCCCTTGGCCTTGTCGCCGTCGTCGCCGCCGCATCCCGCCAGCACCAGTACGCCGCCGAGCACGGCGGACGTGACCGCGAGGGCCCTCCTGCGCCGCCTGCTGTCCGTCCTCACACGCCACTCCATCGTTGCCGGGAACCCGGGGCTCCCGTCCCGGGCACGGTCCGGCAGGGGGCACGGCCCCCCGCCTCGACGTTGACAACGCGTGTACGCGGCGATTCGGTTCCACATCTTCTTCGGATGTGGGACACCCCACGGTCAGGCGCTGTCGTCCTCCTTTTCGTCGAAGACCCCATCTTCCTCGTCCAGCTCCCACTCCATGGACTCGGGGTCGTATTCGACCGATTCCGTGCTCCAGGAGGCCTGGGCGAGTTCGACTCCGGGCACGTCGACGATCAGATCGGTGGGGTCGACGAGGTAGGCCAGGGCCTCGGAGTCGTCCTCGCGCACGGCCGCCTCGGCGTGGGCGCGCTCCTCCTGCGGCATGAACTCGTCCGCCGCGATGCGCTCCAGGGCGGCTCCGGTGAGTGCGTCGGCCTCCTGGACCTCCAGCACCAAATCCACCCGAAGTCGTACGTACCGTGATGTCTCGTCAGCGTTCATACGACGGAGAGTAAGGGTGAACCGGTCCCTGCTTTCCCGCGACCCGCCCCTTTCCCTTAGCATCGGCGCACACGGCCAATTCGCTGCTGCCACAAGGGGGATCGCACCGTGTCCGGACGCCGACCGCTGCTCACCGCACTCGGAGCGACCACCCTCCTCGGCGCCCTGTGGTTCGTCCCCTCGGCCAATGCCACCGCGCCCGCGCCCGCCCCGGCGTCCGGCGGGGCGCCCGTCGCGGCGGACGCGGTGGGTGTCGCGAGCGCCCCGCAGACCGCCGGGGCGACCACCGGGACGCAGCTCACACTTGCCGACACCGGCGGGGTGGACACCACTCCCTACGTCCTGGGCGGCACGGTCTGCCTCGGCATCGGGGCCGGCTTCGTGGTCTTCTCGGCCCGCCGGGCGCGCAGCCTGTAGGACACGCCGCAGGGCCGCACCCGGTTCCGGGTGCGGCCCTGCGTCACGTTCGCCGGGCGTTCGGCCGGGCTTCCGTATCCGTTCCGGTCGCCTCGCGTGGATCAGGCGAGCGGCCCGGTGACCGGCTCCACCGCGTCGACGAGAGCACCCGAACGGATGAACGCGTCGGCGGCGGCCAGGTCGGGGGCCAGGAACCGGTCCGGGCCGGGGCCCTGCACGCCCGCCGCGCGGGCGGCGTCGATGGCGGCCCGGCTGGCCGGGGCCGGGACCAGCCCGGTGCGCAGCTCGATCGCGCGGGTGGCGGCGTAGAGCTCGATGGCGACGATCCGGGTCAGGTTGTCGATCGCCGTGCGCAGCTTGCGGGCGGCGGACCAGCCCATGGAGACGTGGTCCTCCTGCATGGCCGAGGACGGGATGGAGTCGGCCGAGGCCGGCACGGCCAGCCGCTTCATCTCGCTGACCAGCGCGGCCTGCGTGTACTGGGCGATCATCAGACCGGAGTCGACGCCCGCGTCGTCGGCGAGGAACGGCGGCAGGCCGTGGCTGCGGTTCTTGTCCAGCAGCCGGTCGGTGCGGCGCTCGGCGATGGAGCCGAGGTCGGCGGCGGCGATGGCGAGGAAGTCCAGGACGTAGGCGACGGGCGCACCGTGGAAGTTGCCGTTGGACTCCACCCGTCCTCCCCCAGAGCCGTCGGCCTGGGAGGTGCCCCCAGGCAGCACGACGGGGTTGTCGACGGCGGAGGCCAGCTCGCGGGAGGCGACGAGCGCGGCGTGCGCGAGGGTGTCGCGGCCGGCACCGGCCACCTGGGGCGCGCAGCGGATGGAGTAGGCGTCCTGCACCCGCGGGGAGTCGTCCTGGTGGTGCCCGGTCAGGCCGGAGCCCTTCAGCACCGCGGCCATGTTGGCGGCGGAGGCGCCCTGGCCGGGGTGCGGGCGGATGGCGTGCAGCTCGGGGGCGAGCACCTTGTCCGTGCCGAGCAGCGCCTCCAGCGAGAGGGCGGCGGTGATGTCGGCGGAGGTGTACAGGCGCTGGAGGTCGGCGATGGCCATGACCAGCATGCCGAGCATGCCGTCGGTGCCGTTGAGGAGGGCCAGGCCCTCCTTCTCACGCAGCTCCACCGGGGCGATGCCGTGCTCGGCGAGCAGCTCGCCGGCCGGTCGCACCGTGCCGTCGGGGCCCTCGGCGTCGCCCTCGCCCATCAGCGCGAGCGCGCAGTGCGACAGCGGGGCGAGGTCGCCGGAGCAGCCCAGGGAGCCGTACTCGTGGACGACCGGCGTGATGCCCGCGTTGAGCAGGTCGGCCATGGTCTGCGCCACCTCGGGGCGGACCCCGGTGTGGCCGGAGGCGACCGTCTTCAGGCGCAGGAACATCAGGGCGCGCACGACCTCGCGCTCGACGCGCGGGCCCATGCCCGCGGCGTGCGAGCGGACGATGTTGCGCTGGAGCTGGGCGCGCAGCTCGTGCGAGATGTGGCGGGTCGCCAGGGCACCGAAGCCGGTGGACACCCCGTAGACGGGTTCGGGCTTGGCGGCCAGCGCATCCACGATCTCGCGGGCGCGGGCGAGAGCGTCGAACGCCTCTGCGGACAGCTCGACCCGTGCGTTGCCGCGGGCGACGGCGATGACGTCCTCGGCGGTGGTCCCGGACGTCCCCACCACGACAGTGTGCATATCCATATTCAGCACCCTACGGACTGAATCCCTTCATGTCACTAGGGGGAATTCGCGGGGTCCGTCACGTGGTGCCCGCCGGGGTGATCCTCGGGCCGGCCGCCGGGGCCGCCCTCGCCGGTGCCCCGGCCGCGGAAGCGGCGGCGTTCGCCCGTGCCGGGCTGGGGGGCGTCCGCCAGGCGCACCACGGCGGTGTCCCGGCCGGCGACCACCGGCCCGGGCGAGCGGGCGGCCTTCGCCTTGTACTGGGCGGCGTCGGCCAGCCGGAACAGCCGGCGGGAGGACTTCACGGTGCCGATGTCGTCGCCGGTGGAGGCGACCCCGCAGGCCACCCCGTCGCCCAGTTCCAGCCCGGCCGCCCGGGTACACAGCTCCTCGGTCACCCGCACCACCTCGTCGGCCGACGGGCCCACGCTGAGCAGGCAGAACTCGTCCCCGCCGAGGCGGGCGGCCAGGGCCCCGGGCAGCATCGCGCCGCACCGGCTGAGCACCGAGCCGAAGCGTTCCAGGAGGCGGTCGCCGGTGGCGTGGCCGAGGGTGTCGTTGACCCGTTTGAGCCCGTTGAGGTCGCAGACGACCAGGCTCACCACCGCGCCCGTGGCCCGGTGCTCCTCCAGGGCCTCGTCGAGGCGGACGTCGACGGCGCGGCGGTTGGCCAGGCCCGTGAGCGGATCGGTGAAGGCCAGCCGGCGGGCCTCGGCCAGCCGCTCGTTCTGCGCGAGGCCGGCAGCCACGACGGCGCCGAGGACGGCGGCGAACTCCGCGTCCTCCTCGTCGAAGTCGGGCAGGCCCTCGTCCCGGGCGACGTAGAGCTCGCCCCAGGCCCGTCCGCTGAGCACCAGCGGCGCGACGACACAGGTGCCGCGGCCGCGCCGGCGCAGGGTCTCGCCGCGCCGCCCCGGGCGGGCGTCGCCGACGCTCTCCACCCAGGCGTGCGGGCCGCCCCCGCCGACCCACAGCTCGTGCAGGAACTCGGTGATCTCGGGGAAGTCGTGCACCGGATAGGACTCGTCGGCGGGGAACTCCTCCTCGCCGGCCCGCCGCTCACCCTCGTTGACGAGCACCCGCAGCCGCCCGTGCTCGCGCTCCCAGGCGGAGATCGCGGCGAACGACCCGTCCATGGCCCTGCGCGCCCCCCGGGCGGCCGCCCGCACGCTCTCCTGCGGGGTGCGGGCCGCCGCCATGGCCTGCGCGAGGCTCACCACGGCGCGCAGCCGCCCATCGAGTCCCATCACCCAAGATTAGGCATATTTGCCCGATCTGGTGATGTTTTGATGCTGCTGCCGGGCTACCCCAGCGGCGCCCGCGCGCCGCCCCCGCGCCGCCCCTCGCCGTGCCCCGCGCCAGGTGCGGCTACTGCCCCGGCCAGTTCGGGCGGCGCTTGTCGTTGAAGGCGGCCACGCCTTCCGCGCGGTCGCCGGAGAAGGCCACCGTGCGCCAGGCCGCGTCCTCGATCTCCAGGCCGGCCGCCAGGTCCATGCCGTGGCCCAGCCGCAGGGCGCGCTTGGCCGCACGCAGGCCCACCGGGGAGTTGGCCGCCATCCGGCCGGCCAGCGCCAGGGCCTCGTCGCGGGCCCGGCCGGCCTCGACCACCTGGTCGACCAGGCCCAGCGACAGGGCCTCGGCCGCCTCGACCCGGCGGGCGGTGAAGATCAGCTCGGCGGCGCGGGCCGCGCCCACCCGGCGCGGCAGGAGCTGGGTGCCGCCCCCGCCCGGGATCACCCCGACCGAGACCTCCGGCAGGCCGACCACCGCGGTCGCGTCCGCCACGATCACGTCGCAGGACAGCGCCAGCTCGAAGCCGCCGCCCAGGGCGAAGCCGTGCACCGCCGCGATCGTCGGCATCGGCAGCTCCAGCACCCCGCCGTACGCGCCGCGGGTGGTCGGCCGCTGCCGCACCAGTTCGGCGTCGGTCAGCGAGTTGCGCTCCTTGAGGTCGGCGCCCACGCAGAAGGCCCGTTCGGCGGTCGAGGTCAGCACCACGACCCGGGCGGCCGGGTCGGCCGACAGCGCGGCGCAGGCCGCGCCGATCGAACGGGCCATCGCGGTCGAGACGGCGTTCATGGCCTTGGGCCGGTCCAGGGCCAGTTCGACGACCCCGTCCGCCCCGTGCCGGCGGACCGCGACGAACTCCCCGAAACGCTCTTCGGACGACTCGGACGACCCGGACGACTGCGACGACTCGGACGACATGCGAGGACCTCCCCGGTTAACGAGCGTTATCGCTCCACTACCCGGGGATCTTAGGCGTCCGGCGCGTCAGCAACCAGGGCTCCACGACCCCCAGACCGCGCACGGGCCGCTGCCACATCGGCTGGAGCGCGAACCGGTACGGCACGCCCTCCTCGGCCTGCTTCTCCGACACCGGGGCGTCCCCGGTCCGGGCCAGCTCCTCCGCCAGCGCGCCGTCGACCAGGGCCGCGTCCTTCGGCGCTATGGACGTCAGCCGGCTGGCCAGGTTCACGGTCGTGCCGAAGACGTCGCCCATCCGGGTCGTCACGGTGCCGAAGGCCATGCCGACGCGCAGCTCCGGCATCTGCGGATCGGCCTCCATCGTCTCGATCAGCCGCAGCGCGATCTCCGCCGCCGTACCGGCGTCGTCGGCGACGAACAGCACCTCGTCGCCCAGCGTCTTGATCAGCCGGCCGCCGTGCGCGGCGACCAGGTCCGCCGCCGTGGTCTCGAAGGACTCGACCAGCTCGCCGAGCTCCTCCTCCTCCAGCCGCCGGGTCAGCCGGGTGAAGCCCACCAGGTCCGCGAAGCCCACGGCCAGGCGCCGGTCGACCATCTCCTCGTCGTCGGCCGCCTGCACCACCCGTCCGGTGGCGGCGGCCAGCTGCCGCCGCCAGACGTAGACGAGGAACTCCTCCAGCTCCGGCAGGAGCAGCTCGACCAGCGGGTACGTGACCTCCGTACGGGTCATGCCGGGCTCGGGCGGCTCGGTCAGCCCCTCCAGGAAGGAATCGATCTGCCACTCCGCCAGCCGTGCGGTGGTCTGCCCGGTGGACCGGGCCACCTGCACCGCCATCGGCTCGCTCAGCAGCCCCGCCTCGACCAGCCCCGCCAGCCGGCGCAGCGCCAGCACGTCCGCCTCGGTCAGGGCCTTGGCCTGGCCGATGTCCGCGAAGCCCATGGCCCGCCAGAACCGGGAGGCCAGCTCCATGGAGACCCCGGCGCTACGGGCCGCCTGGAACGGGGTGTACCGGCGCTCTGCGCCCAGGATCAGCTGCTCCAGCCGGATGGCGAGCGGGTCCGCCGTCGGCTGGGCCGTGTGGTCGACCTCGTGGTGCGGGGTGTGCTCGTCACGTCCGATGGGCTTGCTCGGCCCGGAGCCGTGGGCAGCCCCGGGGGACGGGTCGTCGACGGTCAAGGGCCGCCTCCTGTCCATTCCGTGCGCACTGCCCTGGCGAACCGGGTGATCACCGGCGGAGACCGGGATCGCCTAAACCATACGGCAGGTGTGCCGTAGCTCACTCCCTGGTCCCCGGCGCCGCTCCCCCGCGGGGCGGGGCCGGGGGCCGGTCCGGCCCCCGCCCGGGCCTACCGGACCGACCGCAGGTGCACCACGTCGCCCGCGCCGACGGCCTCGCGCGTCTCGTCCGCCGTCCGGACGACCAGCCGCCCCTCCGCGTCCACGGCCTCCGCGGTGCCGGTCACCTCGCGCCCGCCGGGCAGCTCGGCCCGGACGTGCCGGCCCAGCGTGGCGCAGCCGGCGGCGTAGGTCTCCTGCAGCCCGCTGGCCGCCGGGTCGCCGCCGGCCGCCCGCCAGCCGCCGTACCACTGCTCCAGCGAGCGCAGCACGGCCCGCAGCAGCGGGTCCCGGTCGGTCACGGCGGCCTTGGCCAGCAGCAGCGACCCGGCGGCGGGCACCGGCAGCTCGTCCTCCGTGAGGCTGACGTTCAGCCCGATGCCCAGCACCAGGCCTTCGGCCGTCCGCTCGGCGAGGATGCCGCCGGTCTTGCGCTCCTCACCGTCCACGGTCACCAGCAGGTCGTTGGGCCACTTGAGTGCCGTGTCCACCCCTGCCGCCCGCGACAGGCCGGTGGCGGTCGCCACGCCGGCGAGCAGGGTCAGCCAGCCCCAGCGCTCCTCGGGCACCTGCGGGCCGGGCTTGAGCAGGACGGAGAAGAACAGCCCGGACCGGGCCGGGGCCACCCAGCTGCGGTCCAGCCGGCCCTTGCCGGCGGTCTGCTCCTCGGCGACGAGCACCGCGCCCTCGGGCAGCTCCCCGGCCCGGGCCGCGAGGTCGGTGTTGGTGGAACCGGTGGACTGCACGACCTCCAGCGAGGTCCACAGGCTGTCCGGGGTGACCAGCGCCCGCTGGAGCGAGGTGGCGTTGAGCGGCGGCCGGTCGAGGTTCGACCAGCGCCCGGCGGAAGGAACGTTCGGCGTCATGCAAGGCAGAGTAGGTGTGTCAAACGCCGCACTGCCGCACGCCATGCCCGCCGATACGCTACGCACCAGTAGCCAGCAGTAGTCAATCAATTGACCAGGCAGTTGACACCACTCAGGGAGCCGCGACCCCGATGTCACAACCCTCAGACCCGATCGACATCCACACCACCGCGGGCAAGCTCGCCGATCTGCAGCGACGCATCGACGAGGCCACCCACGCCGGCTCCGCGAGGGCGGTGGAGAAGCAGCACGCCAAGGGCAAGCTCACGGCCCGCGAACGGGTGGCCCTGCTGCTGGACGAGGGCTCGTTCACCGAGCTGGACGAGTTCGCCCGGCACCGTTCCACCGACTTCGGCATGGAGCACAACCGCCCGTACGGCGACGGCGTGGTGACCGGCTACGGCACCGTCGACGGCCGCCCGGTGGCGGTGTTCTCGCAGGACTTCACCGTCCTGGGCGGCTCGCTCGGCGAGGTCTTCGGCCAGAAGATCATGAAGGTCATGGACTTCGCGCTGAAGACCGGCTGCCCGGTCGTCGGCATCAACGACTCCGGCGGCGCCCGGATCCAGGAGGGCGTCATGGCCCTCGGCATGTACGGCGAGATCTTCCGGCGCAACGTGCACGCGTCCGGCGTGGTCCCGCAGATCTCGCTGATCGTCGGCCCGTGTGCGGGCGGCGCCGTCTACTCCCCGGCGATCACCGACTTCACCGTGATGGTCGACCAGACCTCGCACATGTTCATCACCGGCCCGGACGTCATCAAGACCGTCACCGGCGAGGACGTGGGCTTCGAGGAGCTCGGCGGCGCGCGCACCCACAACAGCACCTCGGGCGTGGCGCACCACATGGCGGGCGACGAGAAGGACGCCATCGAGTACGTCAAGTCGCTGCTGTCCTACCTGCCGTCGAACAACCTCTCCGAGCCGCCGGCCTTCCCCGAGGAGGCCGACACCGAGGTCTCCGACGCCGACGCCGAGCTGGACGTGCTGATCCCGGACAGCGCCAACCAGCCGTACGACATGCACACCGTCATCGAGCACGTGCTCGACGAGGGCGAGTTCCTGGAGACCCAGGCGCTGTTCGCCCCGAACATCCTCACCGGCTTCGGCCGGGTCGAGGGGCACCCGGTGGGCATCGTCGCCAACCAGCCGATGCAGTTCGCCGGCTGTCTGGACATCAACGCCAGCGAGAAGGCCGCCCGGTTCGTCCGCACCTGCGACGCCTTCAACATCCCGGTGCTCACCTTCGTCGACGTCCCGGGCTTCCTGCCGGGCACCGACCAGGAGTACAACGGAATCATCCGGCGCGGCGCCAAGCTCATCTACGCCTACGCCGAGGCCACCGTCCCCCTGATCACCGTCATCACCCGCAAGGCGTTCGGCGGCGCGTACGACGTCATGGGCTCCAAGCACCTGGGCGCGGACCTCAACCTGGCCTGGCCCACCGCCCAGATCGCCGTCATGGGCGCGCAGGGCGCGGTCAACATCCTGCACCGCCGGGCCATCGCCGAGGCCGAGGACGTCGAGGCGACCCGGGCGCGGCTGATCACCGAGTACGAGGACACCCTCCTCAACCCGTACGTGGCCGCCGAGCGCGGGTACGTGGACGCGGTGGTCATGCCGTCCCAGACCCGGGCGCAGATCGTCAAGGGCCTGCGCCAGCTGCGCACCAAGCGCGAGGCCCTGCCCCCGAAGAAGCACGGCAACATCCCGCTGTAGGAGGTTCGACGTGATCAAGGTCGTCAAGGGCAACCCGACCCCGGAGGAGCTTGCCGCCGCCCTGGCGGTGGTCCGGGCGCGCGCGGCGGTGCTGGCCTCGGCACCGTCGGGCGCGACCCCGGTGGCGGACGCCTGGTCGGACCCGGCCCGGGTGGCGCGGCGGCACACGCCGCGGCCGGGGCCGGGGGCGTGGGGCCGGACGTACTGGCCGGCGTGAGCCGGTCCGCGCGACCCCTGCCCGGGTGACGCCCGGGCCTGCGCCCGGTGGCGCCTGAGTACCCGTACTCAGGCGCCACCGGGCTGCTGCGGGCCAGGATCGGGACATGCTCTGGTCCGACCCGAAGAACGAGCCGCCCAAGGACATGCGCGACGCCCAGGCGATGTTCCGCCGCATGCTGGTGGTGCTCGCCGTGGCCACCCTCGTGATGGTCTACGTCCTCGGCGTCGGCGACCTGCGCTGAGGCCGGGCCGACCCTGGTCCGCCGGGCAGGCCGGAGGCCCTGGGACGGGTCCGGCGGCGGCCCCTACGATAACCGCATGACTGCTGCACCCCGCTCCCTGGTCCTCGCCTCCGCCTCACCCGCCCGGCTCAACCTGCTGCGCCAGGCGGGTCTCACGCCGCACGTGATCGTCAGCGGCTTCGACGAGGACTCCGTCACCGCCGACAGCCCGGCCGAGCTGGCGCTGGCCCTGGCGGAGGCCAAGGCGGGCGTGGTGGCCCGGCTGGAGGAGGCGGCCGGGGCGCTGGTCGTCGGCTGCGACTCGGTGCTGGAGCTGGACGGCGAGGCGCTGGGCAAGCCGGCCGACGCCGAGGAGGCCACCGCGCGCTGGAAGGCCATGCGCGGGCGGTCCGGGGTGCTGCGCACCGGGCACTGCGTCGTCGACACCACCACGGGCCGTCAGGTCTCGGCGACGGCGTCCACCACGGTGCGGTTCGGCGAGGTGACCGACGCCGAGATCGCCGCCTACGTCGCCAGCGGTGAGCCGCTGCACGTGGCCGGTGCGTTCACGCTGGACGGCCTGTCGGCGCCGTTCGTGGACGGCATCGACGGCTGCGCGGGCAATGTCATCGGGCTGTCGATGCCGCTGCTGCGCTCCCTGCTGGGCGAACTGGGTGTGTCGGTCACGGACTTGTGGGCGTGACCGGCGCGGTCGGCCCGAGCGTGCCCGCACCGGGGCCCGCGGGGGCGGGCCCGGGGGCCGGCTGCGCGCCCTCCTGGCGACCGTAGAGCACCAGGAACAGCACCAGCAGGCACAGGACGGCCGTCAGCACGGCGAAGGCGCCCCAGCCGACCAGGGCGGCCACCAGGGCGCTCAGGACGCCGTTGGTGACGGCCGCGCCGATCAGCAGGGCGCGGGCGAGGCGGCCGGGGGCGCGGTCGCGGACCGCGGCGACGGCGAGCAGGACGGCGCACAGGACGAGGAACGCGCCGAGGCCGGCCCCGAGACCATAGGTTGCCTTGGACATGGCATCCGGATCACTGCCGGCGATCGACATGGACTGCCCGGCCGTGGTCCTGCCCAGCACCAGATGGACGACGACGACCGCCGCCGCCTCCACGACGAGCACGACCGCGGCCACCCCGGCCACGACTCTTCGCAACACGCCGCCCCACCCCCTCCACAAGCCTGTTCGAGCCTTGGACGCCACGGAGGCTACTGAGCGGTAAACAGGGCGGCAAGGGGTACGGCAGACGGCTGTCCGGCAAAGAATGACTGCGCCGTTCGTAGGGACTCCACAAAGAATCGCCGCAGGCGGCTGACCGGGCTGACAGAGACCCAGGTCCCACGGCAGGGTTACTGTGCAGTTGGGGAAACCCCTGACCTGGGGCGCCACAAGGGATTTTGGAACTCGTAAGAGCCTCGAATCACCCTGTGTGTGGGCAAGCTCACCTCTGGAGACGGGTCGAAAGGCCGTGTCGGCTGTCCCTAAACTCAGCTTGTTTCAAGGAGGGAGCCATCGTGCGCAAGGTGCTCATCGCCAACCGTGGCGAAATCGCTGTCCGCGTTGCTCGGGCCTGCCGGGATGCCGGGATCGCGAGCGTAGCCGTCTACGCCGATCCGGACCGGGACGCCCTGCACGTCCGCGCGGCCGACGAAGCTTTCGCGTTGGGCGGTGACACCCCGGCCACCAGCTACCTGGACATCGCGAAGGTCCTGCAGGCCGCCGCCGATTCCGGCGCGGACGCCGTCCACCCCGGATACGGCTTCCTGTCCGAGAACGCCGAGTTCGCCCAGGCCGTCCTGGACGCCGGCCTGACCTGGATCGGCCCGCCCCCGCACGCGATCCGCGACCTCGGCGACAAGGTCGCCGCCCGCCACATCGCCCAGCGCGCCGGCGCCCCCCTGGTCGCCGGCACCCCCGACCCGGTCTCCGGCGCCGACGAGGTCGTCGCCTTCGCCCGGGAACACGGCCTGCCGATCGCGATCAAGGCCGCGTTCGGTGGTGGCGGCCGCGGCCTGAAGGTCGCCCGCACGCTGGAGGAGGTGCCCGAGCTCTACGACTCCGCCGTCCGCGAGGCCGTGGCCGCCTTCGGCCGTGGCGAGTGCTTCGTCGAGCGCTACCTCGACAAGCCCCGCCACGTCGAGACCCAGTGTCTGGCCGACACCCACGGCAACGTCGTCGTGGTCTCCACCCGCGACTGCTCCCTGCAGCGCCGCCACCAGAAGCTCGTGGAGGAGGCCCCCGCACCGTTCCTCTCCCCGGAGCAGAACGCCCAGCTCTACGCCGCCTCGAAGGCCATCCTGAAGGAGGCCGGCTACGTCGGCGCC
>NZ_RPRY01000321.1 GCF_003949795.1 Streptomyces sp. WAC06614 | reverse complement strand
GGCTTCGGTGGGGTGCGTACGGCTTCGGGTGGAGCGGGGGGGGCGGTGGTCAGGGTGCGGGCCAGGCCCGCAGCAGGGCGTCGAGGGCGTCGATGATCCGCTCCCAGCTCTCCTGGCTGTCGGGGGCGCTGTGGCTGAACCCGCCGGCGGTCTCCAGTCCGACGTAGCCGTGGAAGAGGCCGCCGAGCATGCGGACGGCATGGGTCTGCTCCGGTTCCGGCAGGTCGTAGCCGCGCAGGACGGCCCGGGTCAGCCGGGCGTACCGTACGCCGGCGCTCGCCAGGGCGGTGTCGCGGTCCAGCGGGTACTGGGTCGCGGCGTAGCGGCCGGGGTGCTGTCGGGCGTAGTCGCGCAGGGCGTCCGCGTGGGCACGGAGGGCGTCCTTGCCGGACCGTCCGGCGAGGGCCTCGGCGGCCCGGTCGGCGAGTTCCGCCAGACAGGACAGGGCGATCCGGGTCTTCAGGTCGTGGGAGTTGCGCAGGTGCGAGTAGAGGCTCGCGACCTTGACGTCGAACCGCCGGGCGAGCTCCGAGAGCGTCACCTGTCCGAAGCCGATCTCGTCGGCGAGCTCCGCTCCGGCGCGGACCAGCCGGTCCGCCGTCAGCCCGGCCCGTGCTGCCATGACGCCGCCGCCTCCTTGCCTCGGTCCGCCGCCCGTTGTGCGGAACACCTAAATCTTAGGCCATGATCCCTAAAGGTTGTAGGCAAGTGCCGAAGGGGTGCGGGAGCGGCGATCCGGCCGCTGCCGTCCGAAGTGGGCTCGCCTACGGCGCGTGGGGCGTTTCGCCGGGGCCGGGCCCTTCCCTCTGCTTAGGCTCGGCGCGTGGGGACCCCCGAGCAGCACGTCGAAGGCGCCGGCCCGTTCACCACGCGGGTCACCTGGCCGCTGCCGGACGGCGGGGCGGCGGTCTGGGAGTCACGGCTCGCGCGGCGCCGAGGTGTGCTCGCCGTGCGCGCCCCGGACGGGAGCCCCCGGCGGCACAGCCGCGCCGACGACGTCGCGATCGGCCGGCTGCGCAGGCTCAACGCCGTGGCGGCGACCGCCTTCGTCATCGGCGGGGCCCTGTTCGCGGTCGGCGCCGGCGTCGCGCAGTTCGGCTCGGGGGACGCCACGCAGAGCGCCGTGATCTACTTCTGCGGCGGCCTGTTCTTCAACCTCGGCGGCTACGCCTCGCTCCTGCAGGCGGTGAACGCCCCCCGCCACTCGGTGGGTTCCGGCGCGCTCGTCACCCACCGCTGGCGGTGGTGGAGCTACGAGCCGATGCGGGTGGACTGGGTGAGCGCGCTCCTGCTGTTGGCGGGCACCTTGGTGTTCGGCGTGAACCTGGTGGAGTCGCTGCGTCAGGGACTGAGCGTCCAACAGGTCGACCGGCTGGTCTGGGGACCCGACGTGGTGGGCTGCCTGCTGTTCCTGGCGTCCGGGCACCTCGCCCTGGTGGAGGTCTGCCACGGCCGGCTGCGCGTCCTCGCCCGCGACCTGGGCTGGTGGATCGTCGCGGTGAACCAGTTCGGGTCCGTGCTCTTCATGGTCTCCGCACTCGCCGCGTTCACCCGTCCCGCGACCGACAGCATGGTCGACGTGGGCATCGCCAACTGGGGCACCCTCACCGGCGCCCTGTGCTTCTCCGTGGCCGGCGTGCTCCAGTACGCCGAACGCCCGTAGGGTCCCGGCCACGTCGGCCCGCCGTGCCTCACCACTCGTCCTCGCGCAGCCGGCGCCAGATCCGGGTGCGGTGCAGCATGTAGAGGGAGACGCACAGGACGAGGACCTGCAGGCCCACGGCGAGCAGCCAGAACTCGTCCCTGCTCTCCAACTTGTCCGTCAGGAACGTGAAGTTCATCCCGAAGAAGCCGGTGATGAACGACAGCGGCAGGAAGACCACGGACACGATGGCGAGCCGGTTGATCACGCCGTTCTGTTCCCCGGCGATCAGCGAGGAGTAGCTGGCGAACGCCCGCCGGGTGGCCTCCTGGAGGGACTCGATGTCGGCGAGCACCAGGCGTGCGCTGGTCTGGTACTCCCGGGCCAGGCGCTGCCGTTCCCGGGGGAAGTTCTCGCTCATCATCCGCCGGGTGAGGACCTCGTCGGTCACCTCCAGGAACGGGCGCAGGAAGTGGTGCAGCAGGGCCGCGCGGCGGCGCAGCTGCGCGAGGCGGTAGACCTGATCGGGGCGCCGGTCCTCGAACATGTCGTCCTCAAGTTCCTCGGTCTCCACCAGGTCCTGCACGGCGGCCCGACGGAACGTGCCCAGGGACTCCCCGAGCAGCAGGAAGAGCACGGCCACCGGGTCGGCGGGCCGCTCGTGCAGCAACCCCTTGACGCTGGCCGTCGTCAGGTGCGCCGGGCCCCGGTGCACGGTGACCAGGAAGGTGTCGGTCACCACCACGTGGACGTGGGCGATCTCGTCCCCGTGGACCACGGGCATGACGAAACCCGCCTTGTTCCCGAGGAACTCGGCCCGCGGCCGCTCGTCCGCCCTGCCGAACCAGTCCAGACCGTCGATGTCCAGGCCGAGCTGGTCACCCACGGACGGCTCGGCGCCCGCTCCTTCGCCGTCGGCCTCCGCGTCCGTATCGGCGTCCGCGTCCGTATCCGCGTCCGCGTCCGTCGGCAGTTCGACGTCGACGAGGACGAACGGGTCGGTGGCCAGCCGGGCCCGCGCGTGTGCCGCGTCCGTCCGGGTGGCGGACGCCTCGGGCATCGACACCACCGTTACGATCATCGGCCCCTCGTCGTCCTTCGTGCCTCCCGGAGCTGCACCGTCGCACGGTGCCCGCCGCGCCACGGCCCGTACACGCCGCGGGTGGCGGGGCCGTCACTCGGGCAGCGTGTCACCCCCTGGGCCGTCCGGGTCGTGCGGGACGCCGGTGCGCGAGGGAGCATGGCTGGTGTCGCGTCCGTCCGGCCGCGCCGCACCCGTCCCCCTGCCCTGGAGGCGTCCGTGAACGACCTCAAGTTCGAGCAGAAGCGCTCGCTGTCCCGTACCGACGCCGCGGACCTGCTCGCCGGGCTCGCCGAAGCCCTCCGGGAGGGCGGCGAGGCCGAGGTCGAGCTGGGTGCGGGGGTGCTGAGCCTGCGCGTGCCCGACGAGCTCCGCAGCGAGGTGGAGATCGAGGTGTCCGGTGACGAGATCGAGCTGGAGATCGAGCTGAAGTGGAACACCGGCCGGTCCCGCAGGACCTCCGGCTCCGCCCCGAAGGCCGCCGCGGAGCCGGAAGCGGAGCAGGCCGCCGCCCCGGCGGCGGCCCCGGACCCGCAGGCCTCCTCGGCCAGGACGACGACGAGGCCGGCGCGGGCCCGGAAGTCGACGGCGGCCACCAAGTCCGCCAGGACGGCCAACACGGCTCGGTCCCAGCGTTCCGCGGCGAAGCGCGCATGAGAGGAGGCGGCCGCCGTGGCGCTCCCCCTGACGGTCGGCTTCGACGGTTCCGGGCCGGGTCTGCGGGCCCTGGACTGGGCCGTGGACGAGGCGGCGGTGCACGGGCGGCCGCTGCGGGTGGTGTACGCCTCCCGCTGGGAGTGGTACGAGCTCTCGCCCTCGTCCCCGGGCCGCGGGACGGGGCAGGCGGCCGGCCGGGCCGCGGTGGAGGCGGCGGCGCTGCGCGCCCGGGAACGGAATCCGGACGTGCCGGTGCAGACCGAGGTGCTCGCGGACGACCCGCGGCAGGCGTTGCTGCGGGAGAGCCGCACCTCCTGGGCCCTGGTCACCGGATCGCGGGGGCGCGGCGGGTTCGGTGACCTCCTGCTGGGCTCGGTGAGCCTGGCCGTCGCCGGCCGCGCGCTGTGCCCGGTCGTCGTCGTCCGCGGCGACGAACCCGCCCTGCGCCGCGAGCACCGGCGGGTGCTGCTCGGCGTGGCCGACACTCCCGGAGGCCCGGAGGCCGTACGTTTCGCCGTGCGCGAGGCCGAGGCGCGCCCCTGCGAGCTGACCGCCCTGCACGCCTGGCGCTGCCCCGCCCACGAGAGGGCCGGCCTCGCCCCCCTCGCCGACGGCGTCTGCCTCCACCACCGGGCACGTGCCGAGACCACGCTCGACGCGGCCCTGACCGGGCCGCTGGCCGGACACGGCGCGGTGCCGGTGCGCAGGACCCTGGTGGAAGGGCCCGCGGCGGGCGCGCTGCTCGACCGCACCGCGACGGCCGACCTGGTGGTCGTCGGAGCACACCGCCGTCCGCACCACCTGGGCCTGCAGCTCGGCCGTGTCGCCCATGCACTGCTGCACCACGCGCACTGTCCCGTGGCGGTCGTGCCGCAGGTCGACGAGGCGGCCGGACCCGCGTGAGGGCCGTCGGTCAGGCGGCCGCCGGGGCGAACGGGTGCAGGGAGTCGTTGCCGTCCTGGTGCACCACGCCGTAGGTGTCCACGGGCACCTCGTTCCAGGCGCCGGGGAGGTCGCCCAGGGGTTCGGAGACCACGAGGCGGGTGTTGTCGGAGAGTTCCTGGAGGAAGGCCGCGTCGGGGTGCAGGGCCCGCAGGGATTCCACCCTGGAGCTGTAGAAGAGGGAACGGGGGGTGCCGGCGCTGGCGTAGCGGAAGCCCCAGACCGAGGCGCCGTCCGTCACGGCGACCGTCATCTGCATCGGCGCCTCGACGCCGTGCGCCCGGCCGGTGCGCTCCACCAGGCCGACCATACGGGCCACCGCCCCCGGCGGGTCCTCCTCCAGGCCGAAGGTCAGGGCCAGGTAGAACATCACCTCGGAGTCCGTGGTCCCCTCCATCCCGTCGAACAGGGACGGCTCGACCGCCATGCACAGCTCCCTGCGGAACTGGTGGAACCCGGCGATCGAACCGTTGTGCATCCACAGCCAGCGGCCGTGCCGGAAGGGGTGGCAGTTCGTCTGCTGCACCGCCGTGCCCGTGGAGGCCCGGATGTGGGCGAAGAGCAGGGGGGACTTGACGTGCTGGGCGATCTCCCGCAGGTTGCGGTTGTTCCACGCCGGGCCGACGTCCCGGAAGATCGCCGGGGTGTCGACCTCGGCCTCCTGGCTGTACCAGCCGATCCCGAACCCGTCCCCGTTGGTCGTCTCGACACCCATGCGCGAGTGCAGGCTCTGGTCGATCAAGGAGTGCTGGGGTTTGTACAGGATGGTTTCGAGGAGGATGGGCGTCCCCGAATAGGCCAGCCACCGGCACATGGTCGATCACCCCTTCCCGGGTGCGGATCCCGGCTCCGAGCATGCGCCCGCGCCCCGGTGCCGACCTCACCCCGCGGGGGTGATCTCCGGGCCCCCGCTCCCGCGCTACGGTCGTGGCCAGCCTGCTGGAGAAGCACCGAGAGGAGCTGACGTGACCAGTGAGAACGGCCTCGACGAGATGGGGCCCATCGACTACCTGGTGGTCGAGTTCCCGGGCAGTCACCTGACCGGTGAGGGGATGCCGCTGCTGGCCGATCTGGTGGACCGCGGCATCATCCGGATCCTCGACCTGACCTTCTTCACCAAGGAGCAGGACGGCTCGGTCCGCGGTCTGGCCCTGGCCGATGTGACGGGCGACGGCGAACTCGACCTGACCCTCTTCGAGGGCGTCTCCTCGGGCCTGCTCGGCGACGAGGACATCTCCGAGGCCGGCGCCCTCCTCCAGCCGGGGGACTCGGCGGCGGTCCTGCTCTACGAGAACGTGTGGGCGGCGCCCTTGGCCGCCGCGCTGCGCCGTGCCGACGCCCGGATGATCGCGAGCGGACGGGTGCCGGTGCAGGACGTGGTCGAGGCGCTGGACGCGCTCGACGACGCGGCCTGAGGGCCCGGCCGGTCCCGGCCGCGCGCGTCACGGTGCGAAACGGTGCGGGACCTGCATCAGGACGACCGAACCAGAGGCAGGAAGCCATGCCTGGACTACTTCGCGGTGTCGCGCGTACCGCGGCCATCGCCGGGACGGCCACCGCCGTCTCCAACCGTGTCTCACGCCGCCAGGCCGGACGCTGGGCCCGCCAGGACGCCCAGCAACAGCAGGCGTACGAGCAGCAGGCGTACGAACAGCAGCAGGCCGCCGCCCCGCCGCCGCCCGCTGCGCCCGCGCCGCCCACGATGGACGACAAGATCGCCCAGTTGAAGGACCTCGCGACCCTCAAGGAGCAGGGAGTGATCACCGAGGAGGAACTGGCCACGCAGAAGGCCCGCATCCTCAACTCGTGACCGGCGGGTGTGAGCCGTTCGGGTGAACCATCCGGGGACAGACCGAAGCCGCGGCGAGGGCACCGTACGGCATCGGAGAGCCTGTGAGCTGTTCCCCGGGCACCCCTCCAGGAGGCAGCACACGTGTCGGTCAACGAGCCAGCGCCACAGCCGACGACGACGGCGCCCGCACCTCCGGATCCCCTGGACGTGCTCCGCAGCCGCGCATACCTGAAGCTGCTGGTGCTGGCCGCCGTGCTCGGAGCCCCGATCTCGGCGCTGGCGTACGGGTTCCTCGCCCTGGTCGACCGGCTCCAGCGGCTCACGTACCGCGACCTGCCGGAGGCCCTCGGCCTCGGGGGGACGCCCGTGTGGTGGCCGCTGCCCCTGCTGGCGCTCGCGGGGCTCCTGGTCGGGCTGACCATCCGGTACCTCCCCGGGACGGGCGGCCACGAGCCGGTCAAGGGGATGCAGATGTCCGGGGTGGCCGCGCCGGCCGAACTCCCCGGGATCCTCCTGGCGGCGCTGGCCTCGCTGGCGCTCGGCGCTGTCCTGGGGCCCGAGGGGCCGCTGATCGCGCTCGGCGGGGGCCTGGCCGCGCTGGTGGCGCGGTGGTCACGGCGGGAGCTCACCCCGACCGCCTACGGCGTGATCGGGGCGACGGGGAGTTTCGCCGCGGTCAGCACCCTGCTCGGTTCGCCGCTGCTCGGGGCGTTCCTGCTGATGGAGGCGTCGGTCCTGGGCGGGGCCTGGCTGGGGGTCATCATGGTGCCCGGCCTGCTCGCGGCCGGGGTGGGCTCGCTCGTCTTCCTGGGCCTGGGCCGGTGGACGGGCCTGGGCACCTACTCCCTCGTCCTCAGCGATGTGCCCGCCGCGCACCCGCCGGACCTCGGCGAGTTCGGCTGGGCCCTGGTCGTCGGGCTCGCCGCGGCGGTCGTGGGCACCGCGATCCGCGGGGCGGGCACGTTCCTCCAGGCCCGCGTGGCACGGGCGCGGATCCCCCTGAGCGTGGCGGCCGGGCTCGCGGTGGGCGGGCTGGCCATCGCCTACGCCGAGGGCAGCGGGAAGCCGGCGACCGAGGTCCTGTACTCGGGGCAGGCCGCCCTCGATCCCCTGCTGGTGGGCAGTGCCGAGTACACGGTGGGGGCGCTGCTGCTCCTGCTCGTCTGCAAGGCCCTCGGGTACGCGTTCAGCCTGAGCGCCTTCCGGGGCGGGCCCGTCTTCCCGTCGATGTTCGTGGGCGCGGTCGGCGGGATCGCCCTGTCCCACCTGCCGGGGCTGACCCTCACCGCCGGGTTCGCGATGGGGGTCGGGGCGATGAGCGTCGCCATGCTCAAGCTGCCGCTGACCTCGGTGATGCTGGCGACCCTGCTGCTGGGCCATGCCGGGATCACCGTCATGCCGCTGGTGATCGTCGCCGTGGCGGTCTGCTACACCGCCACCGCGTGGCTCGCTCCGCGCCGGCCGAAGCCGGGCCCGGGGGCCGGGCCGCAGGCCGGTGCCGGGGCCGGGGCCGGGGCCTCGGCAC
>NZ_RPRY01000320.1 GCF_003949795.1 Streptomyces sp. WAC06614 | reverse complement strand
GGTGGCCGGCGTGCACGCCGCGTTGCTGCGCCACGTCGGCGGCCACCCGGCGGACGACGTGGCCCTGCTGGTGCTCCGCAACGACCGCAACGACCGCCCCCGGCCGTCCGGGGGCCCCGCCTCCCTGACGGCACCGCCGGACGACACCTGGGGCTAGGCCCCGACCGGCCGAGGAAGAGCCGCGTGAGCGACCGGTCGGGCCGTGCGCGCCGGGTCCGGTGGGTGGATCCGGCGCGCACGCCCGCTCCCCGGCTCCCGCCGGGGTGCGCCCGGGCCACCGTCGGCGACCGGAGACCAACCGACTCCGACACCGGCCCGGGGCGCCGCCCGCCTGCCGTGGAGTGTCGGGCAGACAGCAGGAACGGGCGGCGCGTCACGGGCCGTCGCACTGTACGAGGGGGAGCCGACGGCCCGTTGCCTCTTCATGAGGCGAGGATCCCAGTCAACCGCTCGACGGCCCTGTGCGGCAGGGTGCGCGGCGCATTTATGCGCGTACTAGGTTCACACCCCGTGCGAACGCCACGCCCACTACTCTGGGACCGACGAGCCCTTGGAGGGGCCCATGCAGTCCAATGCCCTGCTCGACGCCCTCCTCGCCGAGGCGGGCATGTCCCACGCCGGACTCGCGGCCCACGTGAACCAGGCCGGCCGGTCCCGCGGACTCGCGTTGCGCTACGAACACACGGCCGTCAACCGGTGGTTGAAGGGGCAGCGGCCCCGGGGCCAGGTCCCGGACCTGATCTGCGAGGTGCTGGCCACCCGGCTGCGCCGCCCCCTCTCCCTGGACGACATCGGGCTCGGGCTGCCGGGCCAGCCCACCGCCGGGGCGGGCGCCGCCTCGCTCGGCGGCTTCGTCGACCGGGCCACCGCGCTGTGGCGGGCCGACCAGCAGGGCCGCGAACTCGGGCTCACGGACGATGCGTTGACCGGCACCCCGGCCGTGATCCCGGTCTGGGAGTGGGAGAACCCGCCCGAGGACGCCGACGTCTCCCACGACGGCCCCACCCCGATCGGGCCCGAGCACATCGAGATCCTGCGCGCCGCCCGGGCGCACTACGAGCTGATGTACCGGCGGGCCGGCGGCATGGCCACCCGGGCCCGGATCGTGCGCTTCCTGGGCAGCGAGA
Source organism: Streptomyces sp. WAC06614 (assembly GCF_003949795.1). Classification (GTDB taxonomy): domain Bacteria; phylum Actinomycetota; class Actinomycetes; order Streptomycetales; family Streptomycetaceae; genus Streptomyces. Next base: position 6,542 of record NZ_RPRY01000320.1, on the reverse strand, counting down.
CCGCGCCGATGCTGCGCGGGAGCTACTCCGACGCGCTGGGCCGCCGGCTGCACCGGGCCACGGGCTCCCTGGTCGCGGTCGCGGGCATCTGCGCGTACGACTCCGACGCCCACGGCCTGGCCCAGCGCTACTTCCACCAGGCGCTGCGGCTGGCCAAGGCCAGCGGGGACCGGGGGCTGGGCGCGTACGTCATCGCGCTGATCGTCAACCAGTCCCTGCACCTGCGGGAGTTCCGCCAGGCCCTGGCCTTCGCCGAGGCCGCCCTGCGGGCCGCCGGCCGGCACACCACCCCGGCGCTGGCCGCCGACCTCTACGCGATGCAGGCCAAGGCGTACGCCCAACTCGGCGACACCACCGCGGCGCTGGCCTGCATCCGGCAGGCGGAGACGGCCTCCGAGCGGATCCGGCCGGGCAGCGAACCCGACGAGACCGGCTACGTCCAGCCGGGCCTGGTCAACGTCCAGGTGGCCGAGGCCCTGCTCAGTCTGGGCGAACTCGACGCGGCCCACGAGCAGGCGACGGCGGCCGTGGGCACCCCCGCCCACGACCGGGGCCGGGTGCACCGGCTGGCGATGCTCTGCGAGATCCAGCTGCGCCAGGGCGAAGCGGACCGCGCCCTCGTGGCCGCGGCGGAGATGGCCGAACGCGCCAAGGGGATGGAGTCGCTACGGCTGCGCGACCGCTTGCGGGCGGTCCGCGAACAGCTCCTGACCAGCGGTTGTGCCGATGCGGAGAAGACCGCGCAGCTCATCGACGGGGCACTGCGCGTTCCGCTGTGACAGCGCACCTGCTGCCATGTTGCCACCGACACAAACGGAAGGTGGCGACAACCGTGCAGTGGACGAACCTGAGTGAGCAGACCGTGTACAAGAACCGCTGGTTCGACGTGAACCTCGCCGACGTCGAACTGCCCGACGGACGACACCTGGACCACTTCGTCATCCGGCTGCGCCCGGTGGCGGCCGCCACGGCGGTCAACGAGGCGGACGAGGTGCTGCTGCTGTGGCGGCACCGGTTCATCACCGACAGTTGGGGCTGGGAACTGCCCGCCGGAGTGGTGGAGGAGGGCGAGGACCTCGCGGCGGCCGCGGCCCGGGAGATGGAGGAGGAGTCGGGCTGGCGGCCCGGCCCGCTGCGCCCGCTGATGACCGTGGAGCCCTCCAACGGCCTGACCGACGCCCGGCACCACTTGTTCTGGGCCGAGGGCGCCACGTACATCGGCCCGCCGGAGGACGGGTTCGAGTCCTCCCGGAGGGAATGGGTACCGCTCAAACTGGTGCCGGACCTGATCGCCCGCGGGGAGGTCCCGGCCGCCAACATGGCGGCCGGGCTGCTCCTGCTGCACCATCTGCGGGCCGGATGACCGGCCCCTGAGCGCCGGCCGTCCACGCGCCCGCCCGGCCGTCCGCGCGTCAGCCGTACGCGTAGAAGCCCGAGCCGGTCTTCCGGCCGAGCCGGCCCGCGTCCACCATGCGCTGGAGCAGCGGGGGAGCGGCGTACAGGGGCTCCTTGTACTCGGCGTACATCGAGTCGGCGATCGAGGCGATGGTGTCCAGGCCGATGAGGTCGGAGAGCTTCAGCGGGCCCATGGGGTGGGCGCAGCCGAACTCCATGCCGTTGTCGATGTCCTCACGGCTGGCGATGCCCGATTCGAACATCCGGATCGCCGACAGCAGGTACGGCACCAGCAGCGCGTTGACCACGAAGCCGGACCGGTCCTGGGCGCGGATCGCGTGCTTGCCGAGCACGTCCCGCACCAGGGCGTCGGCCCGCTTGACCGTGTCCTCGCCCGTGGTCAGCGCCGGGATCAGCTCGACGAGCTTCTGCACCGGGGCCGGGTTGAAGAAGTGGATGCCGATGACCTGGTCGGGACGCGAGGTCGCGACGGCCAGCTTCACCAGCGGGATGGAGGAGGTGTTGGAGGCCAAGATGGCGTCCGGACGGGTGACCACCTGGTCGAGGACCTGGAAGATCTCCGTCTTGACCTGCTCGTTCTCCACGACCGCCTCGATGACGAGGTCACGGTCGGCGAACTCGCCGAGGTCGGTGGTGAAGCTCAGGCGGGCCAGGGTGGCGTCCCGCTCCTCCTCCGTGATCTTGCCGCGTTCGGCGGCCTTGCTGAGCGAGTTGTGCAGCCGGGTCCGTCCGATCTCCAGGGCCTCGCCGGTGGTCTCGGCGACCTTGACCTCAAGGCCGCTACGGGCGCACACCTCGGCGATGCCCGCGCCCATCTGGCCACAGCCCACTACGCCGACGCGGGTGATGTCGGAAGGGAGGTCAGTCACTTCGTGCCTTTCGCTGGCTCGTCTGTGGGCGGGTCCCCCGTGCGATTCCGGCGCCCGCCACGCCCCCCGACGTTACTCCCGCCCCTGCCACGGGTGGGCGGTCGGGGCGGGCATGCTGGGCGGACGCAGATCGATGTCACGCTACGGAAGGGATCCGTCACATGGGGTACGTGAACCGCAGGGGGCTGCTGACCGGTGCCGCGGGGCTGCTGGCGGTGACGGCGACGGGAGCGGCGGCCGGCGGCCGGGCGGCGCCGGCGGCCGCGGCGGTGACGGAACCGGCGGGTGCGCCGCTGCGGTCGGGGCGGGGCGCGGTGGTCCCGGAGTTCCGCGGGATGTGGGTGGCGTCCGTGCAGAACGTGGACTGGCCCTCGGAGTCCGGCCTCAGCGCCGCCGAGCAGCGCGCGGAGCTGCTGGCGCTGCTCGACACGGCCGTGGCGCGCCGGCTCAACGCCGTGGTCCTCCAGGTCCGGCCGACCGCCGACGCCCTGTGGCCCTCGGCGCTGGAGCCGTGGTCGCAGTGGCTGACGGGCCGGCAGGGCCAGGACCCCGGCTGGGACCCGCTGGGCACGGCCGTCACGGAGGCCCACAAGCGGGGGCTGGAGCTGCACGCCTGGTTCAACCCGTACCGGGTGGCCCAGCACACCGACCGCTCCCGGCTGGTCGCCGACCACCCGGCGCGGCGCAACCCGGGCTGGACGGTCGCCTACGGCGGCAAGCTCTACTACAACCCCGGGATGCCCGAGGTGCGCGCCTTCGTCCAGGACGCGATGATCGACGCCGTCAGCCGCTACCCGGTGGACGCGGTCCACTGGGACGACTACTTCTACCCCTACCCGGTGTCCGGGCAGCGCTTCGACGACGACGCGGCGTTCGCGGCGCACGGCGCGGGCTTCCCCTCCCGGGCGGCCTGGCGCCGGCACAACATCGACAGCCTGGTGCGGGAGATGTCGGCGCGGATCAAGGCGGTCCGCCCCGGCGTACGGTTCGGCGTCAGCCCGTTCGCGGTCTGGCGCAACCGTGACCGCGACCCGCTCGGCTCGGCCACGCAGGCGGGCCTGGGGACGTACGACGACCTGTACGCGGACACCCGCGGCTGGGTCAAGCAGAAGTGGATCGACTACGTCGTCCCGCAGTGCTACTGGCACATCGGCCACCCGCAGGCCGACTACGCCACGCTCGTGCCGTGGTGGTCGGACGTGGTCGCCGGGACCGGGGTGGACCTGTACATCGGCGAGGCGCTCTACCGCTGCGACGCCGACAGCGCGACGGCGGCGTGGCGGGACCCGGCGGAGCTGTCCCGGCACCTGACGCTCGCCCACCGGTACGCCGGGGTCCGCGGCCATGTCCACTTCTCGGCGAAGCAGGTGGTCGCGGACCCCAACGGAGCGATGGCGAGGGTGGTCGCCGATCACTATCCGACGGCGGTGCCGCCGCGCTGACCGCGCTCGCGCGGGTCAGCGGAAGAGGCTCGTGGGCCCGGCGCTCTGGTCGGAGTGGGCCGGGTGTTTGACCTGGCAGTCGGGTCCGGGGGACATGATGGCCTCGTGGCCGTCCGGGAAGTGCACCCGGTAGGGCGGGGCGCCGTTCTCGCCCAGGACCTGGGTGATCTCGCCGATCTTGTCGTGCTGGCCGACGATTCGGCCGTGCTGCACCAGCTGGTCGCCTTCGGTCGCGCGCATCTGCTGACCTCCCTCGGGGCGGAGCCGATCCGGTTGACAGCAGTTTACGGCGATTCAGGTGATTTGGGCCCACCGGGTCGCGTCAGCGGCGCTGGGTCACGGCGATGCACACCAGGACGGCCACGGCGGTCAGGGGTGCGGCGGGGGAGAGGTGTTCGCCCAGCAGGGTCACCGACCAGACCAGGGTGAGCAGCGGCTGGGCCAGCTGGAGCTGGCTGGCCCGGGCCGCGCCGATCTCCGCCATGCCGCGGTACCAGACGTAGAGCCCGAGGAAGGTGGAGCCGGCCGCGGCCCACACCAGGCCGGCCACCCCGTGCGCCGACAGCCGCACCGGCTCGTGGGCCAGGCCCAGCACCGATCCGGTCAGGCTGAGCGGCAGGCAGAGCACCAGCGCCCAGCCGATGACCTGCCAGCCCGGCAGGACGCGGGCCAGCCGGCCGCCCTCGGTGTAGCCGGCGGCGCACACCAGCAGCGCGGCGAACAGGTAGCCGTCGCCCGCGGAGAGGCCGCCGCCGCTCTGGGCGAGGGTGAAGCCGAGCACCACGGCCGCCCCGGCGATCGCGGCGGCCCAGAAGGTGCGCGAGGGCCGGGCCCCGGTGCGTACGGCCGACAGCGCGGCGGTGGTCAGCGGCAGCAGGCCGACCACGACGGCGGCGTGCGAGGTGGTCGAGGTCTGCAGTGCGAGCGTGGTGAGCAGCGGGAAGCCGACGACCACCCCGGCCGCGACGACGGCGAGCCCGGCCCAGTGCGCCCGGTGCGGCAGGGGCACCCGCAGCGCCAGCAGGAAGCCGCCCGCGACGACGGCGGCGAGCACGCTGCGCAGGGAGACCAGCGACCAGGGGCCGAAGCTCTCCAGGCCCCAGGCGGTGGCGGGGAAGGTCAGCGAGAAGGCGACGACGCCGAGCCCGGCGAGCAGGGTGCCGGTCCGGGCGCCACCGGCGGCCGGGGCGGACTCGGCCGGGGTGGCCCGGGCCGCGCCGGGCTGGGTCGCGGCGGGCTGGGTCGCGGCGCCGGTGACTGCTACTGGCCGAACGTGCGTAGCGCTATTCTGTGCTCTCATGAATGAGCGTAGCAGTGTGGCGGAACTCGCGGAAACCCTGCGTACGGAGCTGGACCGCTACTCGGTCGGTGGAAAGCTGCCGTCGAGCCGGGCCCTGGTCGAGCGGTTCCGGGTCAGCCCGGTGACCGTCTCCCGGGCGCTGGCCCAGCTCGCCGCCGAGGGCCTGGTGGTCACCCGGCCCGGAGCCGGGGCGTTCCGGGCGCAGCCCCGTACGGCGCCCCGGCCGGCGGGGGACACCTCGTGGCAGGAGGTCGCGCTCAGCGCCGAGGGGCCCGGCGAGGTGGTCCCGCGCACCGTGGACGCCTCCGGGGTGCTGGTCTCGCTGGCGGTGCCGCAGCCCGGGGTGATCGAGCTCAACGGCGGCTACCTCCACCCCTCCCTCCAGCCCGAGCGGGCCATGGCGGCGGCCCTGGCCCGGGCCGGCCGGCGCCCCGGGGCCTGGTCCCGACCGCCCACCGAGGGGCTGCCGGAGCTGCGCGACTGGTTCGCCCGGGAGATCGGCGGCCAGGTCACCTCGGCCGACGTGCTGGTCACCGCGGGCGGGCAGAGCGCGCTGACCACCGCGCTGCGGGCGCTGGCGCCGCCCGGGGCGCCGGTCCTGGTCGAGTCCCCCACCTATCCGGGGCTGCTGGCCATCGCCCGGGCCTCGGGCTGCCGCCCGGTGCCCGTGCCGGCCGACGCCGACGGGGTGCGGCCGGACCTGCTGGCCGCGGCCTTCGAGGCCACCGGGGCGCGGGTGTTCGTGTGCCAGCCGCTGTTCCAGAACCCGACCGGCTCGGTGCTCGCCGCCGACCGCCGGGCGCAGGTGCTCCGCACCGCCCGGGCGGCCGGGGCGTTCGTCGTCGAGGACGACTACGCCCGCGCCCTGGCCCACGAGGACTGCGGGCCGCTGCCCCCGACCCTGGCCTCGGCCGACCCCGACGGCGTGGTGGTCCACGTCCGGTCGCTGACCAAGGCCACCTCGCCGTCCCTGCGGGTGGGCGCCCTGGCGGCGCGCGGGCCGGTGCTGGAGCGGCTGCGGGCGATCCAGGTCGTGGACAGCTTCTTCGTGCCGCGCCCGCTGCAGGAGGCCGCGCTGGAACTGGTGGGCGCCCCGGCCTGGCCGCGCCACCTGCGGACGGTCGCGGCCGAGCTGCGCCACCGGCGCGAGGTGCTGGCCGGGGCGCTGCTGCGCGAGCTGCCGGGCCTGTCCCCGGCCCGGCTGCCGGCCGGCGGCTTCCAGCTCTGGGCACGGCTGCCCGAAGGCTGCGACGAGGCCGGCTTCGTGGCCGCGGCCCTGCGGGCCGGGGTCGCGGTCACGCCGGGCCGCCCGTACTTCTGCGCGGAGCCCCCCGGCCCGTTCGTCCGCCTGAGCTTCGCGGCGGTGGCCGCCCCGGAGGTGCTGACGGAGGCGGTCCGCCGCCTGACGGCCCTCGTCCCCTTGTCCTGACCGGGCCGCACGGCACCCCGGGCCCGCCCCCGCCCTCGCCGCGGGGCAGGAGTTCGCCCCACCGACGCCTGGGCCCCGGATGCCGT
>NZ_RPRY01000319.1 GCF_003949795.1 Streptomyces sp. WAC06614 | reverse complement strand
GCGCGGTGGCCTCGGCCAGGAGGGCGGCCAGGCGGACCGCGGCCATCTCCCGGTTGCGCCACTGCGAGCGGTGCTCCGAGGCGCGGACGGTGAGCACGCCGTCCACCAGCCGCCCGGCCAGCTTCTCCAGCGCGCGCTGCTTCCACACCTCCGGCAGTGCCTTGGTGGCCCCGAGGTCGAACAGCAGCTCCACCCGGCTGTCGGACGTGTTCACGTGCTGCCCGCCCGGTCCCGAGGAACGCGAGAACCGCCACGAGAGTTCGGCCTCGGGCAGGGCGACCCCGCCACGGATGGGATAAGGACCAGGCATGAGTCCATGATTCCGCCCCCGGTGCCGTCCCGTCACCCGCATTTCCCGCGCATTTCCCGCCCGGGAACCGGCCCGCCCCTCCCCGCGTTATGAAGGTCAGCGGTAACGTCACCGCGACGAGCCCGGCGCCCGAGCGCGGGCGGAGCGAAGAGGAAAGGGACATCCCATGGCCGTAAGCCTGTCCAAGGGCGGCAACGTCTCGCTGTCGAAGGAGGCCCCGGGCCTCAGCGCCGTCACGGTCGGCCTCGGCTGGGACGTCCGCACCACCACCGGCACCGACTTCGACCTCGACGCCTCCGCCATCGCGGTCAACGCCACGGGCAAGGTCGTGTCCGACAGCCACTTCGTCTTCTTCAACAACAAGTCCACCCCGGACCAGACCATCGTCCACACCGGCGACAACCGCACGGGCGAGGGCTCCGGCGACGACGAGTCCATCAACGTCAACCTGGCCGGCCTGCCCGCCGACGTGGACAAGATCGTCTTCCCGGTCTCCATCTACGACGCCGAGTCGCGCTCGCAGAACTTCGGCCAGGTCCGCAACGCCTACATCCGCGTCGTGAACCAGGCCGGCGGCGCCGAGATCGCCCGCTACGACCTCTCCGAGGATGCGGCCACCGAGACCGCCATGGTCTTCGGCGAGCTCTACCGCAACGGCGCCGAGTGGAAGTTCCGCGCCGTCGGCCAGGGTTACGCCTCCGGCCTGGCCGGCATCGCCCAGGACTTCGGCGTCAACGTCTGATCCCGCCGCCCGGTCCGTCGAAGCCCCCTCCCGGCCGTCCGGGGAGGGGGCTTCGCCGTGCCCGCCGCGGTCCCGCCGCGGGGCGCCGGGGCCGGGGCCCCGTGCCGCCGTCCGGGGGACCGGGGGCGTGTCGGTGGGTGGCGTTAGTGTGGCGGTATGACGGAAGACGCGCAGCTGACGGCGGTCGAGGCCGGCGTGCTCGCGTACGAGGGGCGGACCTGGCCCGGCCCCGGCGCCAAGGAACGGGCGATACGGGAGGGGCTGGGACTCACCCCCGTCCGGTACTACCAGCTGCTCAACGCCCTGATCGACGACCCCCGCGCCCTGGCCCACGCCCCCACCACGGTCAACCGCCTGCGCCGCCTGCGCGAGGCCCGGCGGGCCCGCCGCTGATCGCCGTGCGATCCCGTGCGGTCGCCGTACGGTCCCCCGGCGGTTCCCGGGCGATCGCCCTGCGATCCCGTGCGGTCGCCGTACGGTTCCCCGGCGGTCCCCGGGCGAGGACCGCCGAAGCCTGGGCGGGCGGCCGGTGGCGCCGGTAGGGTCGTAGGCATGGGGACCAGCCATCCGCACGATCTGCCGCTGCCCGACACCGCCGCCGGACGTGAAGGGCTCCAGGCCCTGCTCCGCGCACCCCGGCGATCCGTGATCGCCCTCGACTTCGACGGGACCCTCGCCGACATCGTCCCCGACCCGGACCAGGCCCGCGCCCACCCCGCCGCCGTACCGGCCCTGGCGGCCCTGGCCCCGCAGGTCGCCTCCGTGGCCGTGGTCACCGGCCGCCCGGCCGGCGTCGCGGTCCGCCACGGCGGCTTCGCCGGGGTCCCGGGCCTGGAGCACCTCGTGGTCCTCGGCCACTACGGGGCCGAGCGCTGGGACGCGGTCACCGGCCATGTGCACGCCCCCGCCGAGCACCCCGGGGTGGCCGCCGTCCGCGCGGAGCTGCCCGGGTTCCTCGACTCGATCGGGGCCTGGCAGGGCACCTGGATCGAGGAGAAGGGCCGGGCCCTGGCCGTGCACACCCGGCGCGCCGCCGACCCGGCGGCCGCCTTCGCCACCCTGCGCGAGCCCCTCGCCGAACTCGCCCAGCAGCACGGCCTGATCGTCGAGCCGGGCCGGGCCGTCCTCGAACTGCGCCCGCCCGGCATGGACAAGGGCGTGGCCCTCACCGAGTACCTGGCCGAGACCGGCGCCGAGGCCGTCCTCTACGCCGGGGACGACCTCGGCGACCTCGCCGCCTACGCCGCCGTGGAGAAGCTCCGCACCGACGGCACCCCCGGCCTGCTGGTGTGCAGCGGCTCGGCCGAGGTGCCCGAACTCGCCGCCCGCGCCGACCTGGTGCTCGCCGGACCGGCCGCGGTCGCCGACTTCCTCGCCCGGCTCGCCGCCGTCCTGCGCGAGGCGTCGGAGGAGGCGTAGGCTACGCCGACGCCTCCTCGCGCAGGTCCGCGAGCTGGGCCGCGAACCACCGGGCCGGCGGGAGCGCCGTCGCCGCGGCCGCCAGCCGGCCGGTCCGCTCGGCGCGCTCCGCCTCCGGCATCGACAGGGCCCGGTGCAGGGCCTCGGCCGTCTGCGTGACGTCGTAGGGGTTCACCGTCAGCGCGTCCTCGCGCAGTTCCCCGTACGCCCCCGCCCCCTCGGACAGCACCACCGCGCAGCCCGCGTCGGAGACCACCGGGATCTCCTTGGCCACCAGGTTCATGCCGTCGCGGACGGGGTTGACCAGGGCCACGTCCGCCAGCCGGTACGCGGCCAGCGACCGGGCGAAGTCGTCCTTGACGTGCAGGTGCACCGGCCGCCAGCCGGCCGTGCCGAACTCCTCGTTGATCTGCGCCGACAGCTGCGAGACCGCCGCCGTGTAGTCGCGGTACACCGCGAGGTCCTGCCGCGAGGGATAGGCGAACGCCATGTGCACCACCCGCTCCCGCCACTCCGGCTGCTCGGCCAGCAGCTCCCGGTAGGCCAGCAGCCCGCGCACGATGTTCTTCGACAGCTCCGTGCGGTCCACCCGCACGATCGTGCGGCAGCCGCCCACCTCCGCCCGCAGCGCCGCCAGCCGCTCGTCGACCTCCGGCCGGTGCGCGAGCGCCCGCAGCTCCTCGCCGTCCACACCCAGCGGGTACACCGACACCTCGGTGGTGCGCCGCTTCCACACCGCGTACCGGCGGTGCTCCACCCGCCCCTCCCGCGGCTCCGCCCGCCCCCACGCGTCGTCGAGCTCCGCGCAGCCCAGGAACGCCTGCGCCCACGCCTCGGTGTGGAAGCCCAGCCGGTCCGCGCCGAGCATGCCCCACACCAAGGTCTCCCGGGCGTAGTCGGGCAGCATCCGCAGGTAGTGCGGCGGCGCCCACGGGGTGTGGGTGAAGTGCGCGATCCGCACGTCCGGCCGCAGCACCCGCAGCATCCCCGGCACCAGCGCCAGGTGGTAGTCCTGGACCAGCACCGAGGCGCCCTCGGCGGCCTCCTGCGCGAGGGCCTCGGCGAAGGCCCGGTTGTAGGACTCGTACGACTCCCAGCGGCGCCGGAACTCCGCGTCGAAGACCGGTTCGCGCGGGATGTCGTACAGGACGTGGTGGGTGAACCACAGGACCGAGTTCGCGACGCCGTTGTACGCGTCGTCGTAGATGGTGGGATCGATGTCCAGCATGCGGACGCCGGGCTCGGTCACCCCCCGGCGCACCGCCTCGCGGTCCGCCCCGGAGAGGGCCGCGCAGATCCACAGCGCCTCCGGTTGCTCCGCGAGGGCCGCCGACAGGCCGGAGACGAGACCGCCCCCGCCGCGCCGGGACTCCAGCGTGCCGTCGTCGGCGAGGACGTAGGACAGGGGGCCGCGGTTCGCTGCAACGAGTACCTGGGAAGCCATGCGGCCAACCTAGCCGGGGCCGCCGCTGCTCAAACGTCCGTTCCGTTCCGGCGCGGCGAGAGGTCCGCCACGCGCCCACCGCGGCGCGAGCGCCCCGGACCGGCCCCGGCGTGCGCTCATGCCACGCGGCGCAGCGCGTACTCCTTGACCTCGGCCATGGGCGGCCGCTCCTCGGTGTCCACCGGACAGGTGCGCGGAACGAACCCGTCCGGCCCCCGCTCGAACTGCGTCAGCTCCGGCCGCACCAAGTGCCCGCGCGAGAGGCGCAGCTGCGCGGTGCGGTAGATGGCGGCGGCCATCCGGCCCAGGGCCAGCCCGTCCTGGTGCCGGTGCCGGCGGACCCCCACGTCGACCTGGGCGAGGGCGTCCAGGCCCACCGTGTGCAGGGCGTCGACCAGCAGGCCGAGCTCCACGCCGTAGCCGACCGGGAACGGCAGCCGCTCCAGCAGCGACCGGCGCACGGCGTACTCGCCGCCCAGGGGCTGGACGAAGCCGGCGAGCTGCGGCCAGTGCAGGTTCAGCAGCGGCCGGGCGACCAGCTCCGTGACCCGGCCGCCCTGCTCGGCCCCGCCGACCGGGCCCGCCGCGTCGTCCAGCGGGCGGTCGTACATCGCCTTGACGAACTGCACGTCCGGCTCGGTCAGCAGCGGGCCCACGATCCCGGAGACGAAGGCGGTGGAGAAGTCGCGCAGGTCCGCGTCCACGAAGCAGACGATGTCCCCGGTGGTCACCAGCAGCGAGCGCCACAGCACCTCGCCCTTGCCCGGCAGCGCCGGGATGCGCGGCAGCACGGTGTCGCGGTGCACCACCCGGGCGCCGGCCGCGGCGGCCACCTCCGCCGTACGGTCGCTGGAGCCCGAGTCGAGCACGAGCAGCTCGTCGACCAGCGGCAGCGGCAGTCCCTCGATCAGCTCACGCCGGATCGCCCCGACGATGGCGCCCACGGTCGCCTCCTCGTCGAGGGCCGGCAGCACCACGCTGACCGTGCTGCCGGAGGCCCGCTTGGCCTCCAGCAGCTGGTCGAGCGGCCGGTCGGCAGCGGACCAGGAGCGGTCGGCCAGCCAGCGCTCCACCTCTTCCAGCACGTGTCGGCTCCCCTGTGTGACGGTGTCCCGGGACGATGGTGTGATCCATCTCGCGGATCGGACGGCAGTCTCAACACCCCGACCCTTCGGTTACAGTCTTGAACAACGCGGAGGGCCCTCGCATGTCGGGGTCCCCACGCACGCACAAACGCTCGGGAACGCGCCATGGCGCGCGGTGTCCCGCGCCATACCGCTCATCCAGAGGGGCAGAGGGAAACGGCCCGTTGAAGCCCCGGCAACCCTCCAGTCGGTTCTCGCAGCAGCGAGGTCCCCGGCTAGGGAAGGTGCCAAATCCGTCTCGTGGCGAAGTGCGCCGCGAGGAAGATGAGGAGAAAGGGCCTCGCCGTCATGGCTGCACAGACTGTCGCCACCCCCACCACCGTCGACCTCGGTCCCGCGACCGGACTCTCCTGTCGCGAGTGCGGTACCCGCTTCGAGCTCGGCCCGATCTTCGCCTGTGTCGAGTGCTTCGGTCCGCTGGAGGTGGCCTACGAGCTCCCCGCCGGCGACCCCGAGGCGCTGCGCGCGGCGATCGAGGCGGGCCCGGACAACATCTGGCGGTACGCCCCACTGCTGCCCGTCCCGGCGGACGTGGCCGGCAAGCCCAGCCTGAACCCGGGCTTCACCAAGCTGGTGGACGCGCGGAACCTGGCCAAGGAGCTGGGAGTCACCGGCAAGCTCTACGTGAAGGACGACTCCGGCAACCCGACGCACTCCTTCAAGGACCGCGTCGTCGCGATCGCCGTCGAGGCCGCCCGCGCCTTCGGCTTCACCACCCTCTCCTGCTCCTCCACCGGCAACCTGGCCGGCGCCGTCGGCGCCGCGGCCGCCCGGGCCGGCTTCCGCTCCTGCGTGTTCATCCCGCACGACCTGGAGCAGGGCAAGGTCGTCATGGCCGGTGTCTACGGCGGTGACCTGGTCGGCATCGAGGGCAACTACGACGACGTCAACCGCTTCTGCTCCGAGCTCATCGGCGACCCGCTGGGCGAGGGCTGGGGCTTCGTCAACGTCAACCTGCGCCCCTACTACGGCGAGGGCTCCAAGACGCTGGCCTACGAGATCTGCGAGCAGCTCGGCTGGCGGCTTCCCGACCAGATCGTCATCCCGATCGCGTCCGGCTCCCAGCTCACCAAGATCGACAAGGGTCTCCAGGAGCTGATCAAGCTGGGGCTCGTCGAGGACCGGCCGTACAAGATCTTCGGTGCCCAGGCCGAGGGCTGCTCCCCGGTGTCCACCGCCTTCAAGGCCGGTCACGACGTGGTGCGCCCGCAGAAGCCGAACACCATCGCCAAGTCCCTGGCCATCGGCAACCCGGCCGACGGCCCGTACGTCCTGGACATCGCCCGCCGCACCGGCGGCTTCGTCGAGGACGTCACCGACGAGCAGGTCGTCGAGGCCATCAAGATCCTCGCGCAGACCGAGGGCATCTTCGCCGAGACCGCGGGCGGCGTGACCGTCGGCGTGACGAAGAAGCTCATCGAGAACGGTCTGCTGGACCCGACCCTGACCACGGTGGTCCTCAACACCGGCGACGGTCTGAAGACCCTGGAGGCGGTGGCCGCCGACAGCGGCCAGACCGCCACCATCCGCCCCAGCCTGGACGCGTTCCGCGCCGCCGGCCTGGCCTGACCCTTCTTCCTCGCACTACCGGAAAGGCAGTAGCGCCATGAGCGTCTCCGTCCGCATCCCCACCATCCTGCGCACCTACACCGGCGGCGCGGCCGAGGTGAAGGCCGAGGGCGCGACCCTCGCCGAGGTCATCGCCTCCCTGGACGCCGACCACCCGGGGATCGGCGCGCGCATCCTGGACGACCAGGGCAAGCTGCGCCGCTTCGTCAACGTCTACGTCAACGACGACGACGTCCGCTTCGAGGGCGGTCTGGAGGCCGCGACGCCGGACGGTGCGGGCGTCTCGATCATTCCCGCCGTGGCCGGCGGCTGCTGACGGGTGCAACTCCCCGAATTACCCCCTGCGCGAAAGCGGAGGGGGTAATTCTGCTTGGTTGGGCGCGGTAGAGTTGGGGAAGTCCCCTCCCCTGTTCTTGCCCGGTGCATATGAGCGGGTCGCGTCATGGTCGACATTGGGTCAATGTGCGAGCGCGATATGGGGCGTTGGCGGTATATGTCGGGTCCGAGTTGCCCAGGAATATGCCAACTTTTCATGCTTCTTCGACGTATCTGAGTGTCCAGATTTCTCGTCGGAATGACCTGTTGCAGACAGCGTCGGTCCAGATACATTCAGCCGCGGTCGACGCGTTCCGACGCAAGTTCTGACCCGGGACCGCGAAGTGCGATCCCGCGCAAGGGCCAGTAATAGGGGAGTTAGGCATGGCTCAGGGCACCGTCAAGTGGTTCAACGCGGAGAAGGGCTACGGCTTCATCGCGGTCGACGGTGGTGCGGATGTGTTCGTCCACTACAGCGCCATCCAGATGGACGGGTACCGCACCCTTGAAGAGGGTCAGCGGGTCGAGTTCGAGATCTCGCAGGGTCAGAAGGGCCCGCAGGCGGACATGGTCAAGCTCGCCGTTTGATCGCGTCCTGGCCTGGCTGATCCGCACGCGATCGACCACCACTGACACACACGCACGAGGGGCCCGCATCCCGGAGGGAGATGCGGGCCCCTCGCGCGTGTGTGTCAGTGGTGGTCGATCGCGTGCGGATCAGCCAGGCC
>NZ_RPRY01000318.1 GCF_003949795.1 Streptomyces sp. WAC06614 | reverse complement strand
ACCTCGTCTCCAGAGAGACGGGGTATCAACATATCTGGCGTTGATTTTTGGCACGCTGTTGAGTTCTCAAGGTGCGGACGCTTCCTTCGTTCCCGTTTCCGGGCCCTCCGGGCGCTTCCTTCGTTCTTGCGTTTCCGACTCTATCAGATCTTTCCGGACCCGATTTCCTCGGCGCTTTCCGGGGATTCGCTTGGCGTTTCCCTTTCCGGCGGTCCCGACTCTATCAGCGATTTTCCGTCTTCCTGACCACCGTGCTGCAGACATGAAGACGTGCAGACATGATCGAAGGATCAAGATCAATCGAGGATGAGTTGGGGTGCCTGCCGCCCGCGGTTCATACGTGATTCACGTGCCCGGGGAGAGGCAGGACTCACGACAGTACACCTCCCGCGGGAGCCGGGCAAATCGATTCAGGCGTATGGTCTAGTCCACCGGTCTAGTCCACTAGTCTCCGTGCCTAAGGGCCAGCCCGGCTAGGTACCAACATCGGGCGAACCCGTACATCCTCTGACATATCCTTCTGAAGAGTACGCCGTCCGCGACAGGCAGTGACGGCGGCGCGACGAAGCCCCACCTCTGGGAGGCCCCCCATGACCAGCGTGACGTCCCCACTCGCCGGGCGCGCCATCGGACTCGCGGCAGTGCCGGATCCGGTGTTCTCCGGCGCCATGGTGGGTCCGGGCACGGCGATCGACCCCGTCCGTGAGCCTTCGGAGGCCGTGTCCCCCGTCGACGGTGTGATCGTCTCCCTGCATCCGCACGCGTACGTGGTCGTGGACGGTGAGGGGCACGGTGTGCTGACCCACCTCGGCATCGACACCGTGCAGCTGAACGGCGAGGGCTTCGAGCTGCTGGTGAACAAGGGGGACACCGTCACCCGTGGTCAGGCCGTCATCCGCTGGAACCCCGCAGCCGTGGAGGAGGCCGGCAAGTCGCCGGTCTGCCCGGTCGTCGCACTGGAGGCCACCGCCGACTCCCTCGGTTCCGTCCGTGAGGACGGCGAGGTCAAGGCCGGCGACGAGCTGTTCAGCTGGGCGTGACGCTGCCGCCGGGGCGTGCCGGCGGTTCGGACATCCATCGCGGCGGGCGGGCCCGCCGCTCTATCGGAGACGGTGAAATGGAGACAACGCTGCGAGGCGTCGGCGTGAGCCATGGTGTGGCGATCGGCGAGGTGCGGCACATGGGTACGGCGGTGCTGGAACCGCCGGCCAAGCAGATCGCCGCCGAGGAGGCGGAGCGTGAGCAGGGGCGCGCCCGCCAGGCCGTGAGTGCCGTGGCCGCGGATCTGATCGCGCGCGGCCAGCTGGCCGGTGGTGAGGCCCAGCACGTGCTGGAGGCCCAGGCGATGATCGCCGAGGACCCCGAGCTGATGGCGGACGTGGACCGCCGGGTCGCCGTGGGCAGCACGGCGGAGCGGGCCGTGTACGACGCGTTCGCCGCGTACCGCGAGCTCCTCGCGGGCGCCGGTGAGTACATGGCCGGCCGGGTGGCCGACCTCGACGACGTGCGCAACCGGATCGTGGCGCGGCTGCTGGGCGTGCCCATGCCAGGTGTGCCGGACAGTGACGAGCCGTACGTGCTGATCGCGCGGGACCTCGCCCCGGCGGACACGGCGCTGCTGGACCCGGCGCTGGTGCTGGGCTTCGTGACCGAGGAGGGCGGGCCGACCAGCCACAGCGCGATCCTCGCGCGGGCGCTGGGTGTGCCGGCCGTGGTGGCGCTGCCGGGGGCCGGCGAGCTGCCCGAGGGCACGGTCGTCGCGGTGGACGGCTCCACCGGTGAGGTCTTCGTCGACCCGACGCCGGAGAAGCGGGCGGAGCTGGAGGCGGCGGCCGCCGAGCGCAAGGCCGCGCTGGCCGCTTCGTCCGGTCCGGGCGCGACCTCCGACGGTCACAAGGTGCCGCTGCTGGCCAACGTCGGCGGACCGGCGGACGTGCCGGCCGCGGTGGAGGCGGGCGCGGAGGGTGTGGGGCTGTTCCGCACCGAGTTCCTGTTCCTGGACGACAGCAAGAAGGCGCCGTCCGAGGAGAAGCAGATCGAGTCGTACCGCAAGGTGCTGGAGGCCTTCCCCGAGGGGCGGGTCGTCGTGCGGGTGCTGGACGCGGGTGCGGACAAGCCGCTGGACTTCCTGACCCCGGCCGACGAGCCGAACCCGGCGCTGGGCGTGCGGGGTCTGCGGACCCTGCTGGACCACCCGGAGGTGCTCCGGACGCAGCTGACCGCGCTGGCCAAGGCCGCCGAGGGGCTGCCGGTGTACCTGGAGGTCATGGCCCCGATGGTGGCCGACCGCCGGGACGCCAAGGCGTTCGCCGACGCGTGCCGGGAGGCCGGGCTGCGGGCGAAGTTCGGTGCCATGGTGGAGATCCCGTCGGCCGCGCTGCGGGCCCGGTCGATCCTCCAGGAGGTCGAGTTCCTGTCCCTGGGCACCAATGACCTGGCGCAGTACACCTTCGCCGCGGACCGTCAGGTGGGCGCGGTCTCGCGCCTGCAGGACCCGTGGCAGCCGGCGCTGCTGGACCTGGTCGCGCTGTCGGCCGAGGCCGCCAAGGCGGAGGGCAAGAGCTGTGGCGTGTGTGGCGAGGCCGCCTCGGACCCGCTGCTGGCGTGTGTGCTGACCGGTCTGGGCGTCACCTCCTTGTCGATGGGTGCGGCGTCGATCCCGTACGTGCGGGCGACGCTCGCCAAGTACACGTTGGCGCAGTGCGAGCGGGCTGCGGCTGCGGCGCGGGCCGCGGACTCCGCCGAGGAGGCGCGGGTGGCCGCGCAGGCGGTGCTGTCCGGCGAGTAGCCGACCGGGGCCGGCGCCAGCCCGGCCCGGCACCTGCCGGCGCGACCCGCCTGCCCGTCCCCCGAGGGGCCCTCGCCTTACGGCGAGGGCCCCTCGGGCGTTCCCGGCGCTCGGGTGCACCCCGAGGCCAGGGCGCCCCGGGCGTTCCCGGGGCCCGGGCGCCCGCTCGGCCGGCCCGCCCCGGGACCGGGGCGGGCGGCGGCCGCAGCCCCGGCGGCGCAGGAGGCCGGGCCCGGCGCCCCGAGGAGCGGCCGGGGCCCGCAACCCCGACGGTGTCGGGAGCCCGACCGGCCAGCCGCGCCGGGGCCGGGGACGGACGGGAGCCGCAGCCCCGGCGGCGCGCCTGGCCGGGGCCCGGCGCCCCGAGAGCTGGCGGGGCCCGCAACCCCGGCGGTGTCGGAGCCCGACCGGCCAGGCGCACCGGGGCCGGGGACGGACGGCGGCCGCAAGCCCGGCCCCGCGGCGGCGCGGAGAGGCCGGTCCCCGGCGACCCGAGAAGCGGCCGGGGCCCGCAACCCCGGCGGTGTCGGAGCCCGACCGGCCAGGCCCGCCGGGGCCGGGGACGGACGGCGGCCGCAAGCCCGGCCCCGCGGCGGCGCGGAGAGGCCGGTCCCCGGCGACCCGAGAAGCGGCCGGGGCCCGCAACCCCGGCGGTGTCGGAGCCCGACCGGCCAGGCCCGCCGGGGCCGGGGACGGACGGCGGCCGCAAGCCCGGCCCCGCGGCGGCGCGGAGAGGCCGGTCCCCGGCGACCCGAGAAGCGGCCGGGGCCCGCAACCCCGGCGGTGTCGGAGCCCGACCGGCCAGGCCCGCCGGGGCCGGGGACGGACGGCGGCCGCAAGCCCGGCCCCGCGGCGGCGCGGAGAGGCCGGTCCCCGGCGACCCGAGAAGCGGCCGGGGCCCGCAACCCCGGCGGTGTCGGAGCCCGACCGGCCAGGCCCGCCGGGGCCGGGGACGGACGGCGGCCGCAAGCCCGGCCCCGCGGCGGCGCGGAGAGGCCGGTCCCCGGCGACCCGAGAAGCGGCCGGGGCCCGCAACCCCGGCGGTGTCGGAGCCCGACCGGCCAGGCCCGCCGGGGCCGGGGACGGACGGCGGCCGCAAGCCCGGCCCCGCGGCGGCGCCGGAGGCCGGGGCCCGGGCGCCCCGAGGAGCGGCCGGGGCCCGCGACTCTGGCTGCGCCGGGATGCGGGGCGAGCGCGCCCCGGGGCAGGGCGCGGGACCGCAGCTCCGGCGCGGCGCCGGGACGCCGGGGTCGGGGCCGGTCCGGGCCTCAGTGGTGGGGGCCCGGGGGGTCGACCTCGAAGCCTGGGCAGTAGTCGACGCCTGGTTCGGGGGCCACGGGTTCTCCGGTGTCGGCGTCGGTGCAGTAGGCGTTGAAGACGGCGGCCGCCGAGAGCGGGATGAGGCGGCCGCCGGCCAGGCGCCAGCCGTGGACGCGGTCCTTGGCGCCGGGGCTGCTGCAGCGCAGCACCAGGCCGCCGGGCCCGCCCAGGGCGATGCCGGCGGCGAGGACGGTCACGAGGTCCAGGCCGTCGCGCCCCCGGATCCGCGGCCCTGTCCCCGGGGCGGCGGAGGTGTCGGCGTGCAGGACGGCCACGAGCTGCTCGTCCTTGGTCGGGATGCTGCACACGATGTGGTGGTGGCCGGGGCCGCCTTGTGCGAGGAGGCGCTCCAGGATCAGGCCGGCCCGTTCGAAGGAGGCCTGGCCGATGTCCTCGCCGCATTCGGCGCAGGCGCCGAGACCGGCCAGGAGCAGGGTGGCGTACTCCCAGGTGGCCTGGCGTACGGCTTCGTCGACGAGGAGCGGGGCCAGTTCGTCGATGGGCTGCCCCGTGTAGGGGACGGCGGTGCCGGCGCCGCCCAGCTCCGCGGTGAAGCGGGTCCGGGACGCGGGGGTGTCGGGGTCGAGGCCCTGGTCGACGCAGAAGTCGGCGAAGTCGTCCGGGTCGAAGAGGGCGACGGTGGTGTGGATGCCCTGGGCGGCGAGGGACCGGAGGAGGGCCTCGACCTGGTGGAGGTAGTCGCGGTGGTCCTCGAAGGTGAAGCTGCGATAGCCGCGCATGGCCGCGAAGTCCTGGGCATCGGCGAGCAGACCGACGGTGCTGGGGACTTCGCTGCGCAGGCGGTGTCGGGCCCGGGCTTCCCGGCGCTCCCCCGAGGTCCGGGCTTCCCCGGCGGGCCGGGGTGCCCGGGCCGGGCGGGGCTTGCCCCGCTCCCCCGAGGCACCAGGCTCCCCGGCGGCCGAGGGCTCCGCCGGCCTCCCCTGCTCCCCCGGGTGCCGCGGCCGGGCCGGGTCGCCCGGGTTGTGGTGGTCCCTGTGGTGCTTCGGCATGGTTCCCCCTGAGTGAGCGTCGCGCTTCGGAGCGTCGGTCGATGCTCACTCAGAGTAGTTGCCGCCACTGACAGTCACCCCTCGCGGCGGGTGCGGGCCAGGTTCTCGTAGAAGGGGAGGAGGTCGATGTTGTCCACCGAGCCCGGGTTCACGGCCTTGGTCAGGGGGGTGCCCTGGAGGAGGCGCTTGATCGGGACCTCGATGCGCTTGCCCGTGAGGGTGTGCGGGATGGCGGGGACCTCGATCACCTCGTCGGGGACGTGCCGCGGGGAGAGCTCGGTGCGGATGGTGCTCTTGATGCGGTCGAGGAGGGCCTGGTCCAGGGTGGCGCCGGGGGCGAGCTGGACGAAGAGCGGCATCCAGTAGCCGCCGTCCGCCTCCTCCAGGCCGATGACCAGGGACTCCTTGATCTCGGGGAGCCGTTCGACGGCCTCGTAGATGTCGGCGGAGCCCATCCGGACGCCCTGCCGGTTGAGGGTGGAGTCGGAGCGGCCGTGGATGACCACCGAGCCCCGGTCGGTGAGCGTGATCCAGTCCCCGTGGCGCCAGACTCCGGGGAACATCTCGAAGTAGCTGTCGCGGTAGCGGCTGCCGTCGGGGTCGTTCCAGAACCGGATCGGCATCGACGGCATGGGGTTGGTGACGACGAGCTCGCCGACCTCGCCGGTCAGCGGCTTGCCGGAGGGGTCCCAGGACTGGAGGTCCACGGCCAGGCTGGGGGCCTGGAGCTCTCCGATGTGGACGGGCAGGGTGGGCACGCAGCCGGCGAAGCAGCTGCACACGTCGGTGCCGCCGCTGACGGAGGCGATCCACAGGTCGTCGGCCACCTCGTCGTGCAGCCAGCGGAAGCCGTCGGGGGGCAGCGGGGAGCCCGTGGTGGCCACGCACTTCACGGCCGAGAGGTCGAAGTCGCGGCGCGGGTGGACCTCGGCCTTCTTGCAGGCCATGACGTAGGCGGCGGAGGTGCCGTAGAGGGTGGCGCGGGTGCGTTCGGCGATGCGCCACTGGGCGCCGGTGTCGGGGTGGCCGGGGCTGCCGTCGTAGAGGACGACGGTGGTGCCGGTGAGCAGGCCGGAGACGAGGAAGTTCCACATCATCCAGCCGGTGGAGGTGTACCAGAAGAACCGGTCCGCGGGCCCGAGGTCGCAGTGCAGGCCGAGCTGCTTGAGGTGCTCGACCACGATGCCGCCCTGGGACTGCACGATGGCCTTGGGCAGGCCGGTCGTCCCGGAGGAGTACAGGATCCACAGCGGGTGGTCGAACGGGACCGGCTCGAAGACGGGTTCCGCGTCGCCCGCGACGAGGTCGGACCACAGGAGGGCGCCCTCGGGGGCGGGCGTGCCGAGCAGCGGGATGTGGACGACGGCGCGCAGCGAGGGCAGCTCGTGGCGCAGTTCGGCGACGGTCTCGCGGCGGTCGTGCTCCTTGCCGCCGTAGCGGTAGCCGTCGACGGTGAAGAGGACGACGGGTTCGACCTGCTGGAATCGGTCCAGGACGCTGCGGGCGCCGAAGTCGGGGGCGCAGGAGGTCCACACGCCGCCGACGGCGGCGGTGGCGAGCAGCGCGACGACGCCTTCGGCGATGTTGGGGAGGTAGCCGCTGACCCGGTCGCCGGGGCGTACGCCGAGGGCGCGCAGCCGGTCGGCGAGCGCTCCGACCTGGCGGCGGAGCTCGGCCCAGGTGACGGGGACGATCTCGTGGGTCTCGTCCACGCAGAGCAGGGCGGCCTCGGCGGCGCGGGCGGGGTCCTCGCCGGCGCGCAGGGCGTGCTCGGCGTAGTTGAGGGTGGCGCCGGTGAACCACTGGGCGCCGGGCATCGAGCGGTCGGCGAGGACCTGCTCGTAGGGGGTGGTGAAGCGGACGTCGAACCACTCGGCCAGGGCTCGCCAGAAGGTGTCGAGCTCCTCGACCGACCAGCGGTGCAGGGCCGGGTAGCCGCCGTCGGCGGGGGCGCCGTGGTGCTCGGCGGCCCAGGCCTGGAAGCGGGTGACCGCGGCGGCCGCGATCCGGTCGGGTCCCGGTGTCCAGAGGGCTTCCGGCGTAGGGGCTGAGGTCATGGCGGGCTCCCGGGTGCGTCTGCGGCTCGCGCGTCGTGGGCGGCGTCGGGGTCGGATGCGGGGTCGTGCGGGGTCGGATTCGACGGATGTGCGTAGGTTGGCACCGTGCGAGGGGTGGTGCGCGGCGGCTCACAGGGGACCATGCCATGTGATCGAGATCCGCACCAGAGGTGTCGGGGCCGGTCCCGTGTGATCCATTTCTGGGTGAACGACAGTTGAACGCAGCCCGTTCGGCCCGCGGCCGGTGGCAGTCTGAGCAGCATGAACGGTCGTGATCTGGTGCGTGCGGTGACGGACTTCGGGACGGCGCGCGGGCGGCGCGCCTGGCGTGCGGCCCTGCGCCACCGGCGCACGGACGCGCTCGGGCTGCCGCCGCGCGGTCCCGAGCGGGCCCGGGTCCCGGGTGCGCTGACGGGCGCGGAGCCGCGGCCGGGCGGGGGCGTGCTGCGGTTCGCGCGCTCCGAGCTGCTGGTGCGGGTGACGGTGGGCGGGGCCGTGTTCTGGGGCTGGGAC
>NZ_RPRY01000317.1 GCF_003949795.1 Streptomyces sp. WAC06614 | reverse complement strand
CGTCAGGGCAGGTCGGGTGCGGCGACCGGACCCGGGGCCGGGGCCGGGGCCGGGGCCGGAGCAGGTGAAGCCGTTGCCGGAGCCGAAGCCGGGGCGGCCGTCGCCTGGTCCGCGGCCGACGTCGTCGCGGCCGAAGCCTCGGCCGGTTCGCGCAGGCGGTCCTGCGGTCGCTCGACCAGGAGGTAGAGCACCCCGCTGCCGAGCACCGCCGCGGTGCCCAGCAGGGCGGCCCACACCTGGTACCAGGGGGCGCCGGGCGGCGCGAGGACCGCACGCGGCCAACAGACGTTGACCACCTCGAACGCGGTCCACAGGACGGCCAGGGCGTTGAGCACCGTGCCGGTGCGGCCCAGCCGGATGTGCGACGAGGGCACCCACGTACCGCGCAGCCGGGCGATCAGCGCGGCGAGGGACACGAGGAAGAACGGCAGGTACGTCGCCGCCGTGCCGAAGGCGATCAGTGCGCCGATGGCGGTGGCGTTCAGGCCCAGCGCGAGCGCGCTCGCGCTGACGAGGGTCGAGGCGACCAGTCCGCCCAGCGGCGCCTGACGGCCGTTCACCTTGCGGATCTGCCGGGAGAACGGGAACACCCCGTCCCGGGCGAGGGAGAACAGGCCCCGCGCGGATCCGCCCTGGGAGGCCACCGCACAGGCCAGGAAGCCCACCAGGACCACGACCACGAACGGCTTGTCCGACCAGCCGCCGAAGGCGTGCACCACGGCGGTGGTGACCGGGTCGAGGTCCTTGCCCGCGACGACGTCCTCCGGCCGCGGGTGGGCCAGCGCCACCGCCATGGCGTTGAGGATGACGACCGTCCCGACGCTGAGCAGTGCCCACCACATGGCGCGCGGCACCTGCCGGCCGGCGTCCTTGGTCTCCTCGGCGGTCGACACGCACGCGTCGAAGCCGATGAACGCCCAGCCCGCCACCGCCACCGCGGCGAGGAAGCCCAGCAGCGTGGAGCCGCCGGACAGGGACTCCGCCCCCAGCGTCCGCGTGAACAGCGCGAAGCCGTGCTCGCGGAAGAACAGCAGCAGGGCGAGGCCGACCAGGACCGAGGCGATCGCCTCGGCGGCGATGCCCAGCGAGACGAAGCGGCGCAGGATGGTGATCCCGTACGCGTTGACGAGCAGCCCGGCCAGCAGGATGCCGGCCGCCACCGCGACGAGCCCGCCGGGGGTCGGGGTGGCGCCGAAGAGCGCGTACACCCACGGCGCGGCCAGGTACGCGACCGTGGTGTTGCCGAACATCACGGCGAACTGCCACACCCAGCCGCCCAGCCAGCCGAACGCGGGCCCGAGGAGCCGGCGGCCCCACTGGTACGGGCCGCCGGCCAGCGGCCACTGCGCGGCCAGCTCGGCGTAGACGCCCACCACCAGGCACTGTCCGACGAGCACCAGCGGCAGGGCCCACACCCACATCGGGCCCGCGACGGTGGTGCCCACCATCGACACGGCGTAGAGGGCGACGACCGGGGACACCACGGCGAAGCCCATCGAGATGTTCCCGAGGACGCCCAGGCTGCGGCGCAGCTCCTGGCTGTACCCGAGGTCCCGCAGCCGGGACGCGTCCGGGTCCTCCGTCACTTCGGCCGTGCCGCCGGCCGGGGGCCCGTCCATGGCCTTGCTGTGCATGCCACCTCCATCGGAGAGCTCAGAAATCTAACCGCGTTAGGTAAACGAGGTGGCTGGAATGTAGCGGCAGTCCTGAGCCGTTGTGAAGCGTTCCTGACAGGTAACCTTCGAGGTCCGAGCCCGAAGGAGTCCCGCATGCCCCGGCCGAGCCAGTCCCTGCTGAGCCGCGCGATCATCGCCCGTGCGGCGCTGGACCTGCTCGACGAACAGGGTGTCGAGGCCCTCAAGATGCGGACGATCGCCGACCGGCTCGGGGTCAAGGGCGCATCGCTCTACCACCACGTCACGTCGAAGGACGACCTGCTCGACGCGGTCGCGGACCTGATCAACGACGAGATCGACCTGGCGCCCCTGGCCGACCCCGGCGGCCCGGCCGGCATCGCGGCGTACGCCCACGGCTACCGCCGCGTGTACCTGCGCTACCCGCACATGATCCCGCTGGTCGCCCGGCACCGTGTCTCCTCGCCCAAGGCCCTGCGCGGGTACGACGCCCTGCTCGCGGCCCTCGTCGGTACCGGATGCACGCCCGCGGTGGCCGCCGAGGTGGCGGCGGCGATCGACAACCTCGTCCTCGGCTCCGCGCTGGAGACCTTCACCGCCGGCTTCGACCGCGCCCCGGCCGACTACGCGGGCGAGTTCCCGGCCCTGGCCTGCGCCCTCGCCGCGGCCGCCGAGACCCCCGGCACCCTGGCCGATCTGGACTCCCGGGGCTTCGACCTGGGCCTGCGCCTGATCCTCGCCGGGCTGCCCGCGGGCGGCTGAGCCGTTCCTCCGTGTCGCCGCCCTCCGTGCGGCGTGCGGCATGTCGGACCGGGCAGTCCCCCTCCGCTGAGGAAAGATGCCCTGTCAGGACGTGACGGACGAACCGGGGAGTCGGTGATTCGGGTTTGGCACCGTCCAATGGATCCGTGAAGGCGCCCGCGCCGATCGTCGTGGGCCCCGGCGCCGGCGAGAAGGGGCTGAAGGCCGGCGCCCTGAACCTGGCCTCCTCCGTGGCCCTGGGCGTGGCCTCCACCGCCCCGGCGTACAGTCTGGCGGCCACGCTCGGCCTCATCGTGTCGGGGGTGGGGCTCCAGACGCCCGTCGTCACCCTGCTCGCCTTCGTGCCGATGCTGCTGATCGCCTACGCCTACCGCGAGCTGAACGCCAACAACGCCGACTGCGGCACCACCTTCACCTGGGCGACCAGGGCCTTCGGCCCGCGCGTCGGGTGGATGGGCGGCTGGGGCATCATCGTCGCCGACGTCATCGTCATGACGAACCTCGCGGAGATCGCCGGTGTGTACACGTACCGGCTGTTCGGCTTCGAGTCGCTCGCGGACGACAGGTTCTGGACGACCTTCGCGGGCGTCGCCTGGATCGCGGTGATGACGGCCGTCTCCTACGTCGGCATCGAGATCTCCGCCGCCGTGCAGCGCGCGCTGCTGACCATCGAGGTGTTCGTCCTCTTCCTCTTCGCCGTCACCGCCATGGTGCGGGTCTACACCGACCCCCCGGACACCGCCATCCGGGTCTCGGCCTCCTGGTTCAACCCGCTGCTCGTCCCCTCCACGGAGGCGCTCACCGCCGGGATCCTCGCCGCCGTCTTCATCTACTGGGGGTGGGACACCGCCGTCTCGGTCAACGAGGAGACCGTCGACAGCAGCCACATCCCCGGCCGCGCCGCCGTCCTGTCGACCGTCCTGCTGCTGGTCATCTACGTCTCGGTCGCCACCGCGGCGCAGGCCTTCGCCGGCGTCGGCACCGAAGGCATCGGACTGGCCAACCTCGACCACGCCGACAACGTGTTCTCCGACCTGGGCCATGCGGTCTTCGGCGAGCACGGCGCCGGCTCGCTGCTCACCGCGCTGCTGATCCTCATGGTGCTCACCTCCGCGGCGGCCTCCACCCAGACCACCATCCTGCCGCTGGCCCGGACCGTCTTCTCCATGGCCGCCCACAAGGCCGTCCCCGCCCGCTTCGCCCGGGTCCACAGCAAGTACCTCACCCCGACCTGGTCGACGGCGGGCATGGGCCTGGTCTCCATCGCCTTCTACGTCCTGCTGGCCGCCATCAGCCGCGACGTCCTGGCCGACTCCATCGGGTCGGTCGGCCTCGCCATCGCCTTCTACTACGGCCTGACCGGCTTCGCCTGCGTCTGGTACTACCGCAAGCTCCTCACCCGCAGCGTCAAGGACTTCGTGACCAAGGGCGTGCTGCCGGGCCTGGGCGGCCTGATGATGCTCCTGGTGTTCTGCTACGCCGCCTTCCACGTCTACGCCGACCCCGCCTACGGCTCCACCTCCGTCGACCTGCCCCTGATCGGGCAGACCGGCGGGGTGAGCGTGCTCGGCATCGGCGCGCTGCTGGTCGGCGTCGTCCTGATGCTGGTCGTGACCCGCGAGCACACCGCCGCGCTCAAGCTCCAGCGCAGCCTGCTGCCCAGGACCCTCGCACCGCAGGCGGCCGTGGAGGCCGCGAGCCGCTACGTGCCGGCCGACAGCCGGTCCGGGGTGGGCGGCGACTGGTTCGACGTCGTCCCGCTGTCGGGCACCCGCGTCGGCCTGGTGGTGGGCAACGTGGTCGGCCACGGACTCCACGCGGCCGCCGCCATGGGACTCCTGCGCACGAGCATGCGCGTCCTCGCCCGGATGGACCTGCCCCCGGACGAACTGCTCTCGCTCCTCGACGACGTGGCCGTGCAGACGTCCACGCAGTGGGCCGGCAAGCTCGACGGCGACCGCCCGGCCTCCGCCGACGGCGAGGGCATCCGGGTGACCTGCCTGTACGCGGTCTACGACCCGGTGTCGGGGCGGTGCAGCATGGCACGGGCCGGCGGCTGGCCCCCCGCGGTGGTCGCCCCGGACACCGGGGAGGTCTCCTTCCCCGAACTCCCGCAGGGCCCGCCGCTGGGCCTGGGCGGGCAGACGTTCCAGGGCATCGAGTTCCCGCTCGCTCCCGGCAGTCTCGTCGCCCTGTTCACCGACGGGCTGATGCGGGCCGTCGACCGGGACACCGACGTGGCCCTCGGCCTGCTCGCCGAGGCCCTCGCCCCGCACCGACTGCCCCTGGAACGGCTCTGCGACCGGGCCCTGGCCCGCCTGCTGCCCGGCCCCGTGGACGACGACGCGGCCCTGCTCCTGGTCCGTACCCGGCTGCTCGACCCCCACCACGTGGCGGACTGGGAGCTGGAGGCGGACCCGTCCGTGGTCGGCACCGCCCGGGCCGCCGTCACCCGGCAGTTGGAGGTGTGGGGGCTCGACGAGCTCGTGTTCGTCACCGAACTGATCGTCAGCGAACTGGTCACCAACGCCGTCCGCTACGCCGCCGACGGCCCCGTCCACGTCCGTCTGATCCGCGACGAGCACCTGATCTGCGAGGTCTCCGACACCGGCCACACCTCGCCGCACCTGCGCCACGCCGCCACCGACGAGGAGGGCGGCCGGGGCCTGTTCATCATTGCCCAGATGACCCACCGGTGGGGCACCCGCTACACCGCCGCCGGCAAGACCATCTGGACCGAACAGGTGGTGCCCTCGGCGGAGGACCTCTGACGACGGGGCCGCGGGCGGCGGGGCTCGCCCCGCCGCCCTAGAGCGCGGCGCGGAGCATCCGCCGCAGGGCCTTGCGCATGGCCCACGCCGTCATGCGCACGCCCCACGCGGCCGCGAGCAGGGCGGCGCGGCGCGCGACGGCGCGGGGCCCCCAGCGTGCGAGGCCCCGCCGCCGCCCGAGCCGCATGCGCCGACGGCGCCGCACCCGGGAGCTCACGCGTGTCTCCGGCCGGCGAACAGGCGGTAGAGGGCCAGCAGGATCAGGGAGCCGATGATGGCGGCGATCCATGTGGAGAGCTCGAAGAAGCCGTCCACCGAGTCGACGCCGAAGATGACCTTGCCGAGCCATCCCCCGAGAAGGGCTCCGGCAATACCGATCAATATGGTGATGATGATGCCCCCGGGATCCCGGCCCGGCATCAGGACCTTCGCGATGATTCCCGCGAGGAGCCCCAGCAGGATCCAACCCAGAATGCCCATCAGGTACCTCTCCTCCACGTACGGACTGTCTGCTGATGCGTCTGCGCAGACTTGTCGCTTTCAAACGTGAGGTCGGGTCCGGACACGACCCGCCGGCCCGCGCCGGCCTCAGCCGGTGTCGAGGCCGTCGACCAGGCGGCCCAGGAACCGGGCGAAGGTGGCGTCAGGGGTGGCCGGGCGTGGCGGCGCGGCCAGGGCCTCGGCGAGTTCCGGGTGGTGGCCGTCGGCCGCGACGGCGGCGAGGTAGCGGGCCGTGGCCGCGGCCGCCGCGGGGGAGCGGGAGACGGCGGCCTGGGCGCTCTCGTGGGCGACGTACCCGGCCACGAAGGCCGTGAGCTGCGCGAAGACCTCCATCTTCGCCGCGCCGTCCAGTCCGGTCGGCCGTAGGACGGCCAGCGCGTGTTCCAGGAAGGCCAGCGTGTGGGGGCCGGGGACGCGGCGGGTGGTCAGGGCTGCGGGCAGCCACGGGTGGCGCAGCATGTGGGCGCGCTGCTGGTGGGCCACGGCCTTCAAGTCCGCCCGCCAGTCGCCGCTGGGCGGCTGCGGCACGGTCAGTTCGGCGCTGACGTGGTCGACCATCAGCTCCAGCAGGGTCTCCTTGTCGGGGGCGTAGCTGTAGAGCGACATGACGCCCGCTCCGACCTCGGCGGCGACCCGCCGCATGGTGACCGCGTCGAGGCCTTCGGTGTCCGCCAGCATCACGGCCGCCGCGGTGATCTCCTCCCGGCTGAAGGAGGGCCTACGGCCCCTGCGGGGGGTGGTGGGACGCAGCCAGAGCCGTTCCGGGTCGAAGCCCGCGGCGTCGGACGTTCCGTCACTGGGCACGCTCTCGTACTCCTTCGCCCTGGTCGTGGGTGTGTCGGCGACGCCGGGCCGATGACCGGCCGGTTGCCGAGGACATCCAAACATCCCCTATTCTCGTACAGCGTACGGAATAACTGGAGGGGAACGATGTCGTCACGTAGACCACCGCTGTCCGCGCGGATCATGAGGGCCGGCTGGAGGCACCTGCCGGCGAAGCGGTACGAGGCCGGGTACGAGCCGGGCCTGGCAGTACCGGCCGCCGACGGCAACCCGCTGATCACGGACCACTACTTCCCGCGCGCGCAGGGCGCGTTCCCGACCCTCCTGGTCCGTTCCCCCTACGGCCGGGGCCTGCCGTGGTCGGCGCAGTACGGCCTGCTCCTCGCCGAACAGGGCTTCCACGTGGTCCTGCAGAGCTGCCGCGGCACCGGCGGTTCGGGCGGGGCCTTCCACCTGTGGCGCAACGAGGCCGCCGACGGCCGGGCCACCGTGGCCTGGCTGCGCGAACAACCCTGGTTCGACGGCCGGCTCGGGACCGTCGGCCCCAGCTACCTCGGCTACGTCCAGTGGGCCCTCGCCCTCGACCCGCCGCCCGAGCTGAAGGCGATGGTGGTGCAGGTCGGCCTGCACGACCCCCACGCGCTCTTCCACGCGGGCGGCGCACTCCACCTGGAGACCGCCCTCGCCGTCGGCGTGGGCATGACCTACCAGCACCGCGGCGCGGCACCCTTCGTCCGGGCGACGCTCCGCCTCCAGCGCCGGGTGCGCGAGGTCACCCGGGCGGAGCCGCTGCGCGGGGCGCACCGGACCGCCTTCGGGGGGGACGTCCCCTGGCTGGACGACATCATGACCCGCCCGGACGGCCAGGACCCCTACTGGAGCGGCGCCTCGGTCGCGCACGCCGCGGACCGCCTCCAGGTCCCCACCGCCCTGATCGGCGGATGGCACGACGTGCTGCTCGGCCAGACCTTGGAGCAGTACGAGCGGCTGCGCCGCACCGGCTGCGCGACCTCCCTGCTCATCGGCCCCTGGACCCACACCTCCGCCCTGCAGCAAGGGTGGCGGGAAGTGTTCACGGACGGCCTCGCCTGGCTGCGCGCCCACCTCTGCGACGACCCCTCCGGCCTGCGGTCCACCGGGGTGCGGGTGCACGTCGGCGGCGAGGACGGCTGGCGGGACCTCGACGCCTGGCCGCCGGCCGCGGCGGTCACCCCGTGGTACCCCCTCGCGGACGGCGGCCTGATCCGGCAGGCCCCCGCGGACGCCACCCCGCCGGTGGCGACCTTCCGCTACGACCCGGCCGACCC
>NZ_RPRY01000316.1 GCF_003949795.1 Streptomyces sp. WAC06614 | reverse complement strand
CACCACTCCCCCGCCACCCCCCGAAGGAGAGCCGTGATCACCCTTCCCAGGACCGGGCACCTGCTCCGCTCCGCCGCCCTCGCGTGCGCGCTGCTCGCCGCCGGCCCGAGCCCGACCGCTGCTGCGGCGGCGCCCGCGGCCGACCGGATCCAGACCTTCCGCAACGCCGCGACGTCGGCCTGTCTGGACGACAGCGAGTACGGCGTCCGTACCTATACCTGCCTCGGCAACGACCACCAGAGGTGGAACGTCCACCGCTGGGCCGACGGCACCCGTGAGCTGCGCAACGTCAGGACGGGCAGGTGCCTGACCGACTATCCCGCCGGCAGCGTCGGCCCGCACGCCTGCGACAAGGCCAAGGACCAGAGCTGGATCGTCCACCGCTACCCGGACGGCGCCGTCGAGCTGAAGAACCAGCAGACCGGCCTCTGTCTGGACGACAGTCCCGCCCACCACCTCCGCACGTTCCCCTGCGGCTCCCACGCCGACAAGAGTCCGTACCAGACCTGGCACTGACCCGTCCCTCTCCCCCGCCCCGGACCGGCACGGCACACCCGCCGCGCCGGTCCGGGGCTGCCCCGTACGTCCGCGCTCGGCGCGGCGCCGCCAGGCGGCGTTCGCGTCCCGGGCGCAGGGCGGTACGGATGATCATCCCGATGCTGGGTAGTCGGGGGACGTGATCACTGTTGGTGTGGAAGAAGAGTATCTGCTGGTGGACCCCGTCACCGGTGTGCCGGCGCCTGCGGTGGAGGCCGTGTGCCGCACCGCCGGTATCGAGCGCTTCGCGGAACGCGAGGAGGTCCAGGACGAACTGCTCCAGGCGCAGGTGGAGGTCGCCACGCCCGTGTGCTCCAGCCTCCAGGAGGTGGGAGGCCACCTGCTGCGCCTGCGCCATGCCGTCGGCTCGGCCGCGGAGGCGAGCGGGTGCCGGGTCGCCGCCACGGGCGCGGCGCCGGTGCGAGGGGCCCTGCCGGTGCCCGTGACCCCGTCCCCGCGCTACCTGCGCATGGAAGGCGAGGCCCGCCAGCTCGTCGACGAGCAGTTGATCTGCGGGATGCACGTCCACGTCGGCATACCCGACCGGGAGACGGGCGTGGCGGTCCTCGACCGCATCCGTGGCTGGCTGCCGGTCCTGCTGGCCATGGGGGCCAATTCCCCGCTGTGGGACGGGCGGGACACCGGGTACGCGAGCTGGCGCACCATCGTCTTCAGCCGGTGGCCGGTCAGCGGCCCGCCCCCGCACTTCGACTCGCACGCCGACTACGAACACCGCCTGGACGCCCTCGTCGCCTCCGGGGTCATCGCGGACCGGGGGCAGGTGTACTGGCAGGCGCGGCTGTCCGACCGCTATCCCACCGTCGAAGTGCGCTGCCTGGACGTCCAGTTGCGGGCCGATGACGCCGTCATGTTCGCGGGCATCGTACGGGCCCTCGTGGCCACGGCGATCGCGGAGGAGAAGTCGGGCGCCGACCGGCCGGCGATCGCGCCCGAACTGCTCCAGGCCGCGAACTGGCACGCGGCCCGGCACGGGTTGAACGGCACCCTGGTCGATCCCCTCGGCCGCCCGCGCAGCAGCGGGGACGTGCTCTCCGCCCTGCTCGGACACATCACCCCCGCGTTGGAGGAAGCAGGGGACCTGCGGGCGGTGAGCGGACTCGTCCACCGCCTCCTGCAGGTGGGGACACCCGCCGACGCCCAGCGCCGCGCGCTGGGCGAGGGCGGGATGCCGCGGCTGATCGAGCTGATGACCGGCACCGCGCCCGACTGACGCCGGGGCGGCTGCCCCTGTTGCGCCGCCCCGTCCGGCGCCGTGCGTGCCGCGCACGGGGCGAGCGTCCGAGGGGCGCCGTCAGTAGGACTGGAGCTCCCACAGGTTGCCTTCGGGGTCGCGGACCTGGGCGCTGCGCAGGGTCGGGCCCCACTCCGGGCGGTCGGCCGGCGGGCCGGCCGGGGTGCCGCCGTGGTCCACGCAGGCCGCGTAGGCGGCGTCCACGTCCGGGACGCGGCTGACCAGCATGGTCCGGTCGTCCGGGGTGGCAGCGGGCCCGGTGCGCGGGCCGCCCGGCGGGACGGTCGCCGCCATCGCGGTGCGGTCGAGCAGGGCCAGTACGCCCTGCCCCGCCGCGTCCCAGGAGGCGTACGGGCCTTCTGCGTTCCCGCGGGTGCGGGTGGCGCCGAGGAGGGCGGGGAGCAGCGCGTCGTAGAAGCGGAAGGTCTCCTCGAAGCGGGCGACGAGCAGGCGGGGGTACAGGGCGTCCATGCGGGTGGGCTCCTTCGTTCCGGAACACCTGTTCAGTAGGTCGACACCAATGATTGGTGTCAGCCTACAATGCGGTCATGGCTGCGATGCTCCCGCCCTCCACGCCCCGACTGACCGCGCTCACCCCCTACTTGCTCTCCACGGTGGGCAAGGTGGCCCGCACCCTCGTGGGCGACCTGCTCGCGGCACGGGACCTGCGGCTGTGGGACATGGCCGTGCTCGCCGTACTCGCCGACCACGGGCCCCTGCCGCAACGCGACCTCGCCGAGCGGCTGGCCCTGCACCCGAGCGACGTGGTCAAGGTCCTCGACGGCCTCGCCCGGCGCGGGTACGTCGACCGCGCACGCGACACGGCCGACCGCCGCCGGGTCCTGGCGGGCATCAGCGAGCCGGGGCTGCGCGTCCTGGACGAGCTGGTCGCCGAGGTGGCGACCGTCCATGACGACCTGCTCGCCCCCCTCGACGCGGCCGAACGGGCCACCCTCCACGCACTCCTGCTGCGCGTGCACGCCCACGCGGTCGGCGGACGGCCGTAGGCGCCCGAGGGCCCTCAGTCGGTGACGCGCGGTGCCGCGGTACGGGCGCGTACCTGCTCGGGGGTCAGGTAGGCGTCGGTGTACTCGAACTCCCGCAGCGTCGGCGGCTTGGTGGACCGGATCCCGATGCGGACGAAGTCGTCCCCGGCCAGCGCGTTGAGCAGCCAGTTCGTCGCCACGCGCGTCTTGGCGACGCCGGTGCGCAGCGCGGACCAGTGGTAGCCGCGGGCCACGGCCTGGGCCGGCAGGCCGCGCAGCGGGACGCCCAGCGGCTTGGACACCGCGTCGGTGCCGCCGAGGTCGACCACGAGCCCCAGGTCCTTGTGCACGTACGGCCGCAGCGGCTGGTGGCGCAGCGTCGCGATCAGGTTGTCCGCGAGCGTACGTCCCTGGCGCAGGGCGTGCTGCGCGGTGGGCGGGAACACCGCGCCCTCCTCCCCCGCGGCGAGGTCGGGGACCGCCGCCGCGTCCCCGAGCGCGAACACTCCGGGGGCGCCGGGCACGGTCATCTCCGGTGTCACCAGCAGCCGGCCGCGGACGGTCTCCGCGCCGAGGGTGGCGATCAGGGGGCTCGCGGCCACTCCGGCGGTCCAGATCAAGGTCCTGCTGGGCAGCACCCGGCCGTCGGTCAGCGTGAGCTCCGTGGGGCCCGCCTTGGCGACACTGACGCCGAGGGAGACCTGGATGCCGCGGCGCCGCAGGACGTCCAGGGCCGCCCGTCCCAGCGCGTCGCCGAGTTCGGGCATCAGCTTCGGCGCGAGGTCGAGGAGGTGCCAGGTGATCTGGCGGGGGTCGAGCCGGGGGTAGCGCTTGACGGCGTGCTGGGTGAGCCGCTGGAGGCAGGCGGCCGTCTCCGTGCCGGCGTACCCGCCGCCCACCACGACGAAGCACAGGCGCGCCGCCCGCTCCGCCTCGTCCTCGCTCGCGTCCGCCAGGTCGAGCTGGGAGATGACGTGGTCGCGCAGGTAGGCGGCCTCGGCGAGGGTCTTCATGCCGCGGGCGTTCTCGACGAGACCGGGGATGTCGAAGGTCCGGGTGATGCTGCCGGGCGCGAGCACCAGGTGGTCGTAGGCACGGTCGGTCAGCTCGCCGGTGATGCTGCGGACGACGCAGACCTTCGCCCGTGTGTCCACACCGACGACTCCGCCGGGGATGATCCGGGTCCGGTAGCGGCTGCTGCGACGCAGCGAGACCGCGACGGACTGCGGGGTCAGCACGCCGGAGGCCACCTGGGGCAGCAGCGGGAGGTAGAGCTGGTAGGAGTTCGGGGTGACCAGGGCGATCTCCGCCTCGGAGGGCGACAGCTTGCGCTCCAGCCGCCGGATGCACTCCACCCCGGCGAAGCCGGCTCCCACCACGAGAATCCTCGGTCGTACCACGGTGTCGGTCCTTTCTCGGGCCTGCCAGGTTCTTGGCGCATGCCCGGCCGGTGCCCGCTGTGCACCTCGAAGCGCCCGTGTGGCGCAGGAGTGACGCTGCCGACTCGGGTGTTTCGGCCAGATCCGGGCGGCCATACGCGAAGAAAACGCGCAGCGCCGAGAGTTGCCGAGAG
The DNA here is from genome assembly GCF_003949795.1 of Streptomyces sp. WAC06614. Taxonomy (GTDB): domain Bacteria; phylum Actinomycetota; class Actinomycetes; order Streptomycetales; family Streptomycetaceae; genus Streptomyces. Next base: position 3,427 of record NZ_RPRY01000316.1, on the reverse strand, counting down.
TTACCGACCGCGAGGGGACGGAACACCGTGGCCACCATGATCCTGTTGATCGCACCGATGCTGCTGGCTCTGCTGCTGGTCACCCGCGACACCCATCGCCGCGCCCGGCACCGGGCCGGGCGCGGCTGACGAGCGATCACGAGCGAGGGAGTGGGGTCGTGCCGGTACGAGCAGTCGGGTGGGCCCGGTCGTTCCCCGTCCACCGCGGGGTCGGCGAGGCCCGCCGGTGGTGTCTGGCGCATCTGAACACCCTGCGCTGGACGGCGGACGCGCCCGACACGGTCCACTCCGTCCTGCTCACCGTGTCCGAACTGGTGACCAACGCCCATGTGCACGCCGGGAGCAGCGCCCAGCTCGTCCTGACCTGGGACGGCACCTGTCTGCACGTCAGCGTGGCCGACGCCGATCCGCACCTGCCCGCCCCCCGGCAGGCCTCCACCCAGGCGACCTCGGGCCGGGGTCTGGCGATCATCGATGCCCTCGCCGACGCATGGGACGCCCACGAGGTCCACGGCGGCAAGGCGATCACGGCCTGCTTCCACCCGCCGGACCGGCCCTCCCCGCACGACGGCTCCGCCTGACGGCGGTGGGCAAGGGCGCCGGCCCACCCGACGGGCGGATGAGCGGCGGGTTGCCGGGTAGGCGCGCCCGGGACAACCCCTGACGAGCGGAAGAAGGTGAGGAGTCGATGAGCGTCGTCGGAAGCCGTCCGAAGCACGGCAGCGACGAGTCGGTGGGCGAGCTGGTCTCACGGGCGTCGCAGCAGATCTCGGAGCTGGTACGGGAGGAGATGCAGCTGGCTCGGGCGGAGCTGACGCAGAAGGGCAGGCGCTACGGCGTGGGCGGAGGCCTCTTCGGGGGCGCCGGCCTGGTGGGGGTCCTCGGCGCACAGGCCCTGGTCGCCGCCGCGATCGCGGCCCTCTCGCTGGTCCTGCCGCTGTGGGCGGCGGCCCTGGTCGTCGGCGTCGTGCTGGCGGCGGTGGCCGCGGTCCTGGCCATGGCCGGCAAGAAGCAGGTCGCGAGCGCCGGTGGTCCCGCACCCGAGAAGTCCATCGACAGCATCAAGGCCGACGTGGCCGAGATCAAGGAGAAGGCACACCGATGAGCGATCAGACGCACGGCGACGCATCCGTACCGACCCCGGAGGAGCTGCACGAGCAGGAGCTGCGCGAGCAGGTCGAGCACACCCGCGAGGAGCTCGGCCGGACCGTGGCCGCGCTGGCGGCCAAGGCCGACGTCAAGGCGCAGGCCGGCCAGAAGGCGACCGAGCTCAAGGAGCAGGCCGTGGAGGCGGCCGCGCTCGTGCAGGACCAGCTCCGGGCGAAGGCGACCCAGATGGCGAAGCTGGTCAAGGACAACACGCCCGACCCGGTCCTCGACAAGGCGGCCCAGGTCCGCGACGGCGCGATCCACGCCGGGCACGTGGCGGCGTCGAAGACCCCGGAACAGGTACGGGAGAAGGCGGCCTCGGCCACCACCGTGGCACGGGCGAACCGGACCCCGCTGCTCGCCGCCGCCGCGGCCCTCGTCGTCTTCCTGCTCCTGCGACGCAACCGGAGGCGGAAGTGACCGCATCCAAGATCGCCTACAGGCCCGTCGGACTGCTGCTCGGTGCCGCCAGCGGCATGGTCGCCGGGGCGGCGTTCAAGCAGGCGTGGAAGATGATCGGCCGCGAGGACGACGCCCCGGAGGCCACCGACGAGGACCGCACCTGGCAGGAAGTCCTGATCGCCGCGGCCCTGCAAGGCGCGATCTTCGCCGTGGTGAAGGCGGCCGTCGACCGCGGCGGAGCCGCTGCCACGCGGCGGCTGACCGGCACCTGGCCCGGCTGAGCCGGCCCTGCGCGCGCCTGGGGCGCCGGCGTCCGGAGGCATCCGGGCGCCGGCGCTCCTCGGCCGGTGTCGGGGCCGGCGTCCGGGGCCAGTGTCGGGGGCCAGTGTCGGGGGCCAGTGTCCGGGCGCGGCCGGTCCGGAGCGGCGGGGTTCCGGTCGGGAATGTCCGGTGGCCGGTCGTGTCAGACCCGCTGCTCGTGCCGCGGGTGGGGCGCCGGGGTGGCGGGGGTCGTGGTGACCCGGGGCAGGGCGTACGGGTGCTTCTCGGCGAGCCAGGCGACCAGTTCCTCGCGCACCGTGCAGCGTGCGGTCCACAGGTCGTCCGGGTCCTTGGCGGTGACGATCGCGCGCACCACGACGGTGGTCGGGGTGGTGTCGGTCACCGCGAGGTCCCAGCCGCGCCCGTCCCAGGCCGGGCAGTTGTCCAGGATCTCCTTGAGCCGTTCGCGCATCAGCGCCACGGGGACGGTGTGGTCGCAGTGCAGGAACACCGTGCCCGTCATCTGGATCCCGCCGCGCGACCAGTTCTCGAAGGGACGCCCGGTGAAGTAGGAGACGGGCATGGTGATGCGCCGCTCGTCCCAGGTGCGCACGGCGAGGAAGGTCAGCGTCACTTCCTCCACGACGCCCCACTCGCCGTCGACCACCACGGTGTCCCCGATGCGCACCATGTCGCCGAAGGCGATCTGGAACCCGGCGAAGAGGTTGCCCAGGGTGGACTGCGCCGCGACACCGGCGACGATGCCGATGATCCCGGCCGAGGCCAGCAGCGACGTACCGACGGCCCGCAGGCCCGGGAAGGTGAGCAGCATCGCCGCGGCAGCTACGACGGCGACCACGGCGGTGACGATCCGCATGATGAGCGTCACCTGCGTGCGGACCCTACGGATCCGGGAGGGGTCACGGCTGCCGGCTCGGCCGCCGTTCGCGTACCGGGCGTACGAGGACTCGACGACGGCCGAGGTCACGTGGACCACGCACCAGGCGCCGGCCCCGATCAGCAGCAGTGACAGTGCCTGCCCGACGGCCGCCGCGTGTTCGCGGAGCGGCTGCCAGGTGAGCTGCCGGTACGACCCGCGCAGCAGGGCGGCCAGCAGCAGGACCTGGAGGGAGGGGCGGCAGCGGCGCAGCATGCTCCACAGGGGGGTTTCCGGGTGGCGAGCATCGGCTCGTTTGAGCAGCAGGTCGGTGATCCAGCCCGCCGTGACCGTGAGCAGGACGGAACCGCCCAGGACGGCCAGCAGGCGCAGAAGGCTGTTCATGACTCCTCGATGGTGTGTCGGCGACATCGGGACGATCGGGTCGTCGCCCGCGCAGTTGCCCCACCCCTCCGGCGCGAAACGCCGACGGCACCGCCGCCTCGACGTGCCCGGAGCAGGGGAGGTCTGCGGGACGGGCATGCAGAAGGCCCCGGTGGGCGGACCTGGGGAGGTCGGCCTACCGGGGCCTTCGTGCGTCGTGTGCGGCTGGTGGCGGTGCCGCGGGCCGGGGCGGGGTCACCGGTCTAGTACCAGTGGTTGGCCTGCCAGAAGTTCCAGGCGGCGGCCGGGCTGCCGTAGCGGTCGTTCATGTAGTCCAGGCCCCACTTGATCTGG
>NZ_RPRY01000315.1 GCF_003949795.1 Streptomyces sp. WAC06614 | reverse complement strand
CATAGTGTTTCGGTGGTCATAGCGTTAGGGAAACGCCCGGTTACATTCCGAACCCGGAAGCTAAGCCTTTCAGCGCCGATGGTACTGCAGGGGGGACCCTGTGGGAGAGTAGGACGCCGCCGAACAATCATTGTGGGAAAGCCCCGCACCGATCGTGAGATCAGGTGCGGGGCTTTTCTGCGTTCAAGGTCTACCCACCGGTAGCCCGGGACCCTACGCTGTGCGGCCATGACTCATGTGCGCCTTCGCCGTGGACGGGCTGCCCTGGCGATCAGCTTCTTCGTGCAGGGCGTCACCTTTGCCCTCCTGGTGACCCGGATCCCCGCCATCCAGGACCGGTACGGGATATCGGACGCGCTGCTGCCCGCCTTCCTCGCCGCCGTGCCGGTCCTCGCGGGGGTGGCCAGCGTGGGGACCGAGCGGCTGGTGCGGCGGGTGGCGCCCAGTGCCGTGCTGCGGTGGTCGCAGCCGGTCGTGCTGCTGGCCCTGCTCGGGGTCGGCGCCGGCGGCGAACTGTGGCAGGTGGCCCTCGCGCTGGGGGTGTTCGGGCTCGCGGTCGGTGGGCTGGACGCCTCGATGAACATGCTCGGCGTCAGCCTCCAGCGCGCGTACGGGCGCAGCATCATGCTGGGCTTCCACGCGGCGTACAGCCTCGGCGGGATCCTCGGCGCCTCGGCGGCCTGGGCCGGGGCGCACTGGAAGCTGGACCTGTTCGTCTCCTACCTGCCGGCCGTGGTCCTGCTGCTGCCGCTCGCCCTCGCCGGCAGCCGGTACTACGTCGACCAGGGCGGCCCCGAGCTCCGCAAGAGCGCGGCCCCCGCCGCCGGCGGGACCGGGTTCCGGCTGCTGGTGCCGCTCTGCTTCGTCATGGCCTGCGCGTACATCGGGGACTCCACCGTCTCCAACTGGAGCGCCAAGTACCTCCAGGACGTCCTCGGCAGTTCCGAGCAGCTCGCCACCGTCCCCTACAACGTCTACATGGTGACCACCCTCCTCGGCCGCGCCGTCGGTGACCTCGGGGTGCGGCGCCTGGGCGCCGCGGCCGTGGTGCGCGGCGGCACCGTGCTGGCGGCCGGCGGGTTCGCCGTCGTGGCGCTCGCCCCCGGGGCATGGGCGGGGATGGCCGGGTTCACGGTGCTGGGGCTCGGGCTGTCGGTGATCGTGCCGCAGACCTTCGCCGCGGCCGGGAGGCTGTTCCCCGGCGACTCCGACGCGGCCGTGGCGCGGTTGAACATCTTCAACTACGTCGGCTTCCTGATCGGCTCCCCGCTCGTCGGCGCCCTCGGAGACGCCTGGAGCTACCGCGGGGCCATGCTCGTCCCGATGGTGCTCGTCCTGCTGACGCTGCTCCCAGCCCGCTCGTTCGCCGCCGAGCCCGCCCGATACGGTGTCCGGCATGAGCGGCCGCGGGTTGTTGATGTGGGACGAGGCGGTAACGAAGTATGACTTCGGGCCCAGCCATCCGATGGATCCGGTGCGCCTGGCGCTGACCATGGGCCTGGTACGGGCCTTCGGGCTGGACCAGGTGCTCCAGGTGCGGGCCGCCCGGCCGGCGGGGGACTCCACGTTGCGCCTGGTGCACCGGGAGGACTACGTGGACGCCGTGAAGCAGGTGTCCGCGGATCCCCGGTCCGCCGACGGCTCGTACGGGCTGGGGACGGCCGACGATCCGGCCTTCCCCGGGATCCACGAGGCCTCCGCGCTGATCGCCGGTCAGTCGGTGGCGGCGGCCGAGGCGATCTGGGCCGGGGAGGCGGAGCACGCGGTGAACTTCGCCGGCGGGCTGCACCACGCGATGCCGGGCGGCGCCTCGGGCTTCTGCGTCTACAACGATCCGGCGCTCGCCATCGCCCGGCTGCTGGAGCTGGGCGCCGAGCGGGTCGCGTACGTGGACGTGGACGTGCACCACGGGGACGGGGTGCAGACGGCGTTCTGGGACGACCCCCGGGTGCTGACGATCTCCCTGCACGAGCACCCGCGGACGCTGTTCCCCCAGACGGGCTGGCCCCAGGAGACCGGGGGTCCGGCCGCCGAGGGTTCGGCGGTGAACGTGGCGCTGCCCGCCGGCACCGGTGACGAGGGCTGGCTACGGGCCTTCCACGCCACGGTGCCCGAGCTGCTGGCGGACTTCCGGCCGCAGGTGCTGGTGACCCAGCACGGCGCCGACACCCACTTCGAGGACCCGCTGGCGCACCTGGCGGTGTCCCTGGACGCGCAAAGGGCCGTGCAGGAGGCCTGCCACGAGCTGGCGCACCGGCACGCCGACGGCCGCTGGCTGGCGCTGGGCGGTGGCGGGTACGCGGTGGTGGACGTCGTCCCGCGGTCGTGGACGCACCTGGTGGCGATCGCCGGGCACCGGCCGGTCGAGCCGGGGACGGCGGTGCCGGCCTCGTGGCGGGAGGAAGTGTTCGCGCGGACCCGGCAGTTGGCGCCGGCCCGGATGACGGACGGGCGGTCGGTGGACTGGCGGGACTGGGACGCCGGCTACGACCCGGCCGACCGTACGGATCAGGCCGTTCTGGCGACCCGGCGGGCGGTGTTCCCGCTGCGCGGGCTGCTCGCCTGAGGATCCGACCGGGCGCGCGCGGGCGTTAGCCCAACGGTGGGCCGTGCGGCCCAATCGGCCCGGCCGGCGGGCCCGGTGCGGCAGCATCGGGAGGGTGTTGAGCACCGGCGCCCTGCGAGCGCATCTGCTGGCCGCCCGGTTGGCCGGCCCCGTCGCGACGTCCCGGGAGGAGAGCCTGCGCAGCTACCGGCTGTTCGCGGCCCGCGACCCGAGGGTGCTGCTGGGGCTGGACCCCGAGGGGGGCTGGGCCGTGCGGGACCTGCTGGCGCTGATGGCCGCCCGGTGCGGGGTCTCCGCGGACCCCGCGCACGTCAGCGGTCCGGACACGATCGACCCGGAGCGGACGGTGGCGGCGCTGGAGGCGTTCGCGCAGCGGCTGCGCGAGGTCGCGCGGAGCCGTGGGCCGGTGCTGTTAGGCACCGGGCACCCGGACCGGCTGTTGGGTTTCTACGCCACCTTGGCCCGGGCGTTGTCGGCAGCGGGCTGTGTTGTCCTCACCCCGGCGCAGGGGTGGGGGGTGGACGTGGCGACCCGGTTCGGCGTACGCCCGCACCGCCTGGACTACGTACAGGGGGTCGCACTGGTGCGGGAACCCGGCGTGCGGCCCCTCGGGAGTGCCACCGGCGCTCACACCCATTCGCCGCTGCCGGTTCGGATCGCGTTGGGGGCCCTGGCGGAGTCCGGGGGGCCGTTGCCGGAGCTGGTGGTGGGAGACCACGGGTGGGTCTGCGGGGCAGGTCAGCTGGGGTTCGAGGCGATCGGGCTGGCGGACACGGATGATCCGGCGGTGTTCGTGGGGGAGGCCGAGGGGCGCGTGGCGGTCGCCGTTCCGCTCGATGACGGGGTCCGTTCGGACTACTACCGGCCGCTCACCCGGTACGTGCTCGACCGGGCGAGCCTGTCGCTCGCCGAGTGAGGACCGTAGCTCCTCTTCCCCACTCGTATCACACGCCCCTACTCTGGGGAGTGAGCGTGCGACGACGTGGAGTAACCGGAGGGGAAGCCGGTGCCCCGTCATGCGCGGAAGGTCAAGGTGTGACATGGCTGCTGACCAGAGGCCTCTGAGCGAGGTCGTGTTCCTTACCGTGGCGGAGGTCGCCTCGGTGATGCGAGTGTCGAAGATGACCGTGTACCGCCTGGTGCACAACGGCCATCTGCCCGCCATCCGGGTGGGCCGCTCCTTCCGGGTGCCGGAGAACGCGGTCCACGAGTACCTCCGGGAGTCCTTCGTGGGGGTGGAGTCGGCCTGAGTCTGACCCCCCGGTGGCCCTCGGATTACAAGCTCGGAGCTCGGGCGGGTAGGCTAGGCCGACGTAGGTCGTGTGGGCCCAGACGCCCCGCACCAAGATTTCCTGCTGATGCGGGGATGAACCGAGAAGTGAGCGAGGGTAGTCGTGGGCTCTGTTATCAAGAAGCGGCGTAAGCGGATGGCGAAGAAGAAGCACCGCAAGCTGCTCAAGCGCACCCGCGTCCAGCGCCGTAACAAGAAGTAAACGGCAGCTGTACGTGTTCTCCGCAGCCCCTCCACCATCCTTGGTGGAGGGGCTGCGGTGCAGCCGGGTACTTCTGACTCGCACGAGGAGGCGCTGAGCGGTGGGCAAGGTCGTGCTCGTGACCGGGGCTGCCCGGCAGCTGGGGGGCCGCTTCGTGCGCCGCATCCAGCGTGATCCGGACGTGGAGCGGGTGATCGCGGTGGACGCGGTGACGCCGCCGCACCGGCTGGGGGCCGCGGAGTTCATCCGGACCGACATCCGGCAGTCCGCCATCGCCCGGGTGCTCGCCGAGCACGCCGTCGACACGGTGGTGCACCTCGCGGTCACCGGCGGCGGCCCGGCCGGTGCGCGCAGCGCCGTGAAGGAGACCAACGTCATCGGCACCATGCAGCTCCTCGGTGCCTGCCAGAAGTCCCCGACCGTACGGCGGCTGGTGGTGAAGTCCAGCACCAGCGTCTACGGCGGCGCGCCCAAGGACCCGGCCGTCTTCACCGAGACCAGCCAGCCCAAGGCGCTGCCCTCGACGGGGTTCGCCAAGGACGCCGTCGAGGTGGAGGGTTACGTACGGGGCTTCGCGCGGCGCCGGCCGGACGTGGCGGTGTGCGTGCTGCGGTTCGCGAACATCCTCGGCCCCTTCGCCGACTCGGCCCTCGCCGAGTACTTCTCGATGCCCGTGATGCCGACCGTGCTCGGCTACGACCCGCGGCTGCAGTTCGTCCACGAGGACGACGTGCTGGACGTCCTGGGCCTGGCGGCGCGCGAGCCGCGCCGCGGCACGCTCAACAGCGGTACGTTCAACATCGCCGGGGACGGGGTGCTGCTGCTGTCGCAGTGTTCGCGGCGGCTGGGGCGGCCGACGGTGCCGCTGCTGCTGCCCGCGGTCACCTGGGTCGGTTCGGCGCTGCGCACGGTGGGCGTGACGGACTTCTCGCCGGAGCAGATCCGGCTGCTGACCCACGGACGGGTGGTGGAGACCACCCAGATGCGGGAGGTGCTCGGCTTCGAGCCGATGTACACCACCGCCGAGACCTTCGCGGACTTCGCGCGGAGCCGGGGGACCGGGCTGCTGCCGCCGGAGCGGGTGGGCTGGGCCGTGGACCGGGTGGCGGGGCTGTTGGACGTCGAACTGGACGAGGGAGCGCAGCGATAGTGGCGGACGCCAAGGTCATTCCGTTCGACGAGGACCGCCCGCGCCGGCGGCTGCCGGGGCGGCGGGTGCGGTCGGTGCCCTCGCCGGCGACCGAGCCGGAGCCCGCGGTGCCGGTGTCCTCGGAGCCGGGCGGCGGCGGGGCCGGTACGGACTGGGACCGGCGGATCGCCGGCGGCCTGGCCTTCCTGCGGCGCCGGATCACCGGCGAGTACGACGTGGACGAGTTCGGCTACGACAAGGAGCTGACCGACCAGGTCCTGATGTCGCTGCTGCGCCCGCTGTACGACAAGTACTTCCGGGTCGAGGTGAAGGGGCTGGAGAACATCCCGGCGAAGGGCGGGGCCCTGATCGTCGCCAACCACTCGGGCACGCTGCCGCTGGACGGGCTGATGATGCAGGTGGCGGTCCACGACCACCACCCGGCGCAGCGGCACCTGCGGCTGCTGGCGGCGGACCTGGTCTTCATGCTGCCGGTCGTCAACGAGTTGGCCCGCAAGGCCGGGCACACGCTGGCCTGCGCGGAGGACGCGCAGCGGCTGCTGGAGTCCGGCGAGTTGGTCGGGGTGATGCCGGAGGGCTTCAAGGGGATAGGGAAGCCGTTCGGCGAGCGGTACAAGCTCCAGCGGTTCGGCCGGGGCGGTTTCGTCTCGACCGCGCTGCGGGCGGGGACGCCGATCGTGCCGTGCTCGATCGTGGGTGCGGAGGAGATCTACCCGATGGTCGGCAACGCCAAGACGCTGGCGCGGCTGCTGGGGATCCCGTACTTCCCGATCACGCCGACGTTCCCGTGGCTGGGGCCGCTGGGTGTGGTGCCGCTGCCGACGAAGTGGACGATCCAGTTCGGCGAGCCGATCCCGACGGACGGGTACCCGCCGGAGGCGGCGGAGGATCCGATGCTGATGTTCAACCTGACCGACCAGGTGCGCGAGCAGATCCAGCACACGCTGTACAAGCTGCTGGTGCAGCGGCGTTCGGTCTTCTTCTGACCGGTCCCTGACGTTGATCGGTCTCCGGCTCTGACGGTCTCCGACTCTGACCGGTCTCCTCTGCTGATCGGTCTCTGCGTACGAGAAGGCCCCCGACCACCGGTCGGGGGCCTTCTCGTGGCTACTCCGCGTCCTCCGCCTTCAGCCCCAGGCCCGGGAGGATGCCCGGGAGGAGCGGGGGCAGGGTGATCTCCGGCCTGGCCGGGTCGACCGGGAGGGGCGTGGGCCCGGTGGTGCCCGCCGCGGGCGGGTGGAGCAGGCCGTCGGCGCCGCCGAGGATCCCCTCCTTCTGGCTCGGACCCGCCGGGCTCGGCGGGGTGCTGGCCGGTGGGGTCTGGGCTCCGGGCGGGGTGGCCGCCGGGGGTGCGTGCTGCGGGGTGCCCGCCGGGGGAGCGGCCGGCTTGGACGCGGGGCTGCCCCCGCGCGTCTGCTCCGGCGGCTTCGGCAGCAGCGACTGCAGCGGCGCGACGTCATCGTCTATGGCCTGGAAGACCGAGCTCACCTGGTCCCCGACGTCGTTCAGCTGCGGCGGCAGCGACTCGCGGAGCCGGCCCCAGGCGTCGCGGTGGGTCCGGGAGAAGGAGGTGAGCGCCTGGATCGGGCCGAGCGAGCCGTCCCGTTCGTAGGCCGAGTGCAGCAGTCGGTGGGCCTCCGCGGCGTCGTGCCGCATGCCCGACAGGGTGCGTCGGATCTCGCCCAGGGACTCGTGGTCCAGGACTCCGGAGCGGCCGCGGTCCATCAGGCGGCGTGCCTCGGAGAGTCTGGTCGAGGCGCGGGTGAGGTACAGCTCGCCGCGGTCGGCGTCGTCGTCCGCCATGCCGAGCTTGAGGTCCTCCACGCCCCGTTTGAGCGGGTACAGCGAATCACCCGGCAGGGCGTCGGTACTGGCAGCGGCCACACCGCTGAACGCTCCCGCCGCCACGCCGACCGTGAGCCCCCCCGCTGCGATGCCCTTGGACCAGCGGGAGCGGGGCCGCAATTTCCGGAGCGGGGTCGCCCGGTGGGCGCCGCGGCCGGTCCGCTGCTCGGGCACCTGAGGGTCCGAGGCGGCACCGCCCCCGGCCCTCTCCTCCATCACCATGGCCTCCATGGCGGCCACGAGCTGGGCTCGTTGGACCACCTTGACCTCGGCGTCCAGCTGTGGGCGCGGCACCTCGCCGAGCGCACTCACCAAGGCCAGCAGCCGTTCGTGCTCAGCAGGTTCGGCAGGTGCCTCGGACTGCTCGGCCGCCGGCTCCGGTTCCGAAGGGTCGGACGGCGTCCGACCTTCCAGGGCCTGGGCGAAGGCGTTCGCCCGCCGGTGGGGAGAAACGTTCGCGATCACTGGCGGCACCTCCTCTCGTCATGACGATCGACTCCCCAAGGTGTCCGGAAGGTTGCCTTCCTTGAGCGCATCCACACTTTCGAGTGAGCGCCTTCGGGCATGGCGTGTCCACAGGGAGCCTGCATTCCGCACAACGAGCGGCGCGGCACTTGGGTTACGGACGAAGGATGATCTGACCACAGGGTCATGGAGGGGTCACCGATTGTCGGGAAAGGAGGGGTCGGGAGGACGGGGATGTGCTGCGGGATCGGGCTGGGGG
>NZ_RPRY01000314.1 GCF_003949795.1 Streptomyces sp. WAC06614 | reverse complement strand
CAACGGACAGGGGCGAAAAGCGGCCACGGAACTTACTCTGGGGCGATGACTGCCTCCACCGACCCATCCAGCGCCCCCGCCTCCGGCCCGACCGCCCCCGCCCCCGCCGGCATGGGCGAGCCCGGTCCGCCGGTGGCCGTCGCGGGCACAGGGGAGCCCGGTCCGCCGGGGGTCGGCGCCGGCGGTGGGATCTGGGGGGCCGCGCATCGGGCGCTCAGTGTGGGGATGGTCGCCGTCATCTTCGTGATCGCCTTCGAGGCGACCGCCATCGGCACCGCCATGCCCGTGGCGGCCCGTGAGCTCGACGGGATCGGGCTGTACGCCTTCGGGTTCTCCGCCTACTTCACCACCAGCCTCTTCGGCATGGTCCTCGCCGGCCAGTGGTCCGACCGGGACGGGCCGCTGCGTCCGCTCGCCGTCGGGATCGCCGCGTTCGCCGGCGGCCTGGTCGTGGCGGGGACCGCCACCACCATGTGGGCGTTCGTCATCGGCCGCGCCGTCCAGGGCTTCGGCGGCGGCCTGGTCATCGTCGCGCTCTACGTCGTCGTCAGCCGCGCCTACGACGAGCGGCTGCGGCCCGCGATCATGGCCGCGTTCGCCGCCGGCTGGGTCGTCCCCTCCATCGTCGGGCCGCTCGCCGCCGGAACCGTCACCGAGACCGTCGGATGGCGGTGGGTCTTCCTCGGCATCCCGGCGCTCGTCGTCCTCCCGCTCGCCGTCGCCCTGCCCGCCATCCGCCGCACCGCCTCCGGGCCCGTCGACCCCACCGCCCCGCGCGTCGCCCTCGACCGGCGGCGGATCCGGCTCGCGCTCGGGATCTCCCTCGGCGCCGGTCTGCTCCAGTACGCCGCCCAGGACCTGCGGTGGATCTCGCTGCTGCCCGGCCTGGCCGGGGTCGCGCTGCTGGTGCCCGCCGTGCTCGGGCTGCTGCCCCGCGGTACCTACCTGGCCCGGCGCGGTCTGCCGTCCGTGGTGCTGCTGCGCGGCCTCGCGGCGGGCGCGTTCATCGCGGCCGAGAGCTTCGTCCCGCTGATGCTGGTCACCCAGCGCGGGCTGAGCCCGACCCTGGCCGGGCTCTCGCTCGCGGCCGGCGGGCTGACCTGGGCGCTCGGCTCGTGGGTGCAGTCCCAGGGGCGGACCGAGCCCTACCGGGAGCGGCTCATGGTGTTCGGGATGGTGCTGGTGGCCCTCGCCATCGCCGCCGCGCCCACCGTGCTGATCGACTCCGTTCCGGTGTGGACGCCCGCCGTGGCCTGGGGCGTCGGCTGCTTCGGGATGGGGCTGGTCATCGGGTCCACCAGTGTGCTGCTGCTCCAGCTGTCGGCGCCGGAGGAGGCCGGCGCCAACTCCGCCGCCCTGCAGATCTCCGACGCCCTCGCGAACGTCGTGCTGCTCGCCGCGGGCGGCGCCGCCTTCGCCGCGCTCGGCGGCGGGGCCGTCGGAGCCGTGCACGACGCCACCGCCTCGGCTGCCGCGGGCGGGGCCTCCGCCTCGCACCCGGCCGCCTTCGTGGCCGTCTTCCTGCCCATGGCGGCCGTGGCCCTGGCCGGCGCCTGGGTCGCCACCCGCCTCCACGCCCCGGCCCCCACCGACCCCGCCCGGACCACCGCCGTCCCGTCGGTGAAATCCGCTGCAGGCTGACCGGCCGGGCCGATAGCGTCGTCGCATGACCGAGCCACTGGCCCTCCTCCTCTCCGCCCCCGAACGCGCGGAGCTCGCCGACCTCGCCGACGCCACCGGGCGCACGCCCGAGGACCTCGCGCTGGACGCCGTACGGGAACGCCTGGCGGCCGAACGGGCCCGGGTCGGGGCCGAGGCGGAGCGGCTGGCCGGGCTGCACGCCGAGCTGCTGAGGAGGCTCGGGGCATGACGCGTCACCTCACCCTCGCCGAGGTCGCCGACCTCGCCCGGTTCGCCTGCCTGGCCCGCGAGCAGACGGTCGAGGTCCGGGCGCCCGGACTGCTGGAGTCCGCCGTGCACCGGCCGCGCGCCCGCATGTTCGGGACCGCCGCGTACGAGGACCTGCACGAGCAGGCGGCCGTGCTGCTGCACGGCATCGCCACCAACCACCCGCTCGTGGACGGCAACAAGCGGACCGCCTGGCTCGCCGCCGTGACCTTCCTCGCGGTCAACGGCGTCGACCTCGCCGCCGCCGACCAGGACGCCGCGTACGCGCTCGTCGTCTCCGTCGCGTCCGGCGAGCTCGCCGACACCGGGGAGATCGCCGCCCGGCTCCGGGCCCTCGGCCGGGGCGCGCCCGCGCGCGTGTGACGCTCGCCGCACCCCCCGAGGTCACGGCCCCGTCCCGCCCGTCGGGGCGGGGCCGCCCCGGTAAGGTGGCCCGGTTGTCCTACGTACGACCGACTGCCGAGTGCTACGACTGCCGAGAGCGACGAACCCGGAGACCGTGACTACTACCGCCTCCCACCACCTCTCACCCGCCTTCCCCGGCCGTGCCCCCTGGGGCACCGCCAGCAAGCTGCGCGCCTGGCAGCAGGGAGCGCTGGACAAGTACGTCCAGACCCAGCCGCGGGACTTCCTCGCGGTCGCGACCCCCGGCGCCGGCAAGACCACCTTCGCGCTGACCCTCGCCTCCTGGCTGCTGCACCACCACGTGGTGCAGCAGGTGACCGTCGTCGCGCCCACCGAGCACCTGAAGAAGCAGTGGGCGGAGGCCGCCGCCCGGATAGGCATCCGGCTCGATCCCGAGTACTCGGCCGGGCCGCTCAGCAAGGAGTACCACGGCGTCGCCGTGACCTACGCCGGTGTCGGGGTCCGCCCGATGCTGCACCGCAACCGCTGCGAGCAGCGCAAGACCCTCGTCATCCTCGACGAGATCCACCACGCCGGTGACTCGAAGTCCTGGGGCGAGGCCTGCCTGGAGGCGTTCGAGCCGGCGACCCGGCGCCTGGCGCTGACCGGTACGCCGTTCCGCTCCGACACCAACCCCATCCCGTTCGTGACGTACGAGGAGGGCAACGACGGGATCCGCCGCTCCGCCGCGGACTACACCTACGGCTACGGCAACGCCCTCGCCGACGGCGTCGTCCGGCCGGTCATCTTCCTCTCCTACAGCGGCAACATGCGCTGGCGCACCAAGGCCGGCGACGAGATCGCCGCCCGGCTCGGCGAGCCGATGACCAAGGACGCCATCTCGCAGGCCTGGCGCACCGCGCTCGACCCGCGCGGCGACTGGATGCCGAACGTCCTGCGCGCCGCCGACCAGCGGCTGAGCGAGGTCCGCAAGAGCATCCCCGACGCCGGCGGCCTCGTCATCGCCTCCGACCAGGACTCCGCGCGCGCCTACGCCAAGCTGATCCGGGAGATCACCGGCACCCGGGCCACCCTGGTGCTCTCCGACGACGCCGGCGCCTCGAACCACATCGACACCTTCAGCGGCAACGACGACCGCTGGATGGTCGCGGTCCGCATGGTGTCCGAGGGCGTCGACGTGCCCCGCCTCGCCGTGGGCGTGTACGCGACGACGATCTCCACCCCGCTGTTCTTCGCCCAGGCCGTCGGCCGTTTCGTACGGTCGCGCAGGCGCGGCGAGACGGCCTCGGTGTTCCTTCCGACGATTCCGTACCTGCTCGGTTTCGCCAACGAGATGGAGGTCGAGCGCGACCACGTCCTGGACAAGCCGAAGAAGGCCGGCGAGGACGAGGACCCGTACGCCGAGTCCGAGAAGGAGATGGACGAGGCGAACAAGCAGCAGGACGAGGACACCGGCGAACAGGACATGCTGCCCTTCGAGGCGCTGGAGTCCGACGCCGTCTTCGACCGGGTCATGTACAACGGCGCCGAGTTCGGCATGCAGGCCCACCCGGGCAGCGAGGAGGAGCAGGACTACCTCGGCATCCCGGGCCTGCTGGAACCCGAGCAGGTCCAGATGCTGCTCCAGAAGCGGCAGGCCCGGCAGATCGCCCACAGCCGCCGCAAGCCCGACGCGGAGGCGGACCTGCTGGAGCTGCCGGCCGAGCGGCGGCCGGTGGTCTCGCACAAGGAACTGCTGGAGCTGCGCAAGTCGCTCAACACGATGGTCGGCGCCTACGTCCACCAGAGCGGCAAGCCGCACGGCGTGATCCACACCGAGCTGCGCCGGGTGTGCGGCGGCCCGCCGAGTGCGGAGGCGACGGCCGGGCAGCTGCGCGAGCGCATCAAGAAGGTGCAGGAGTGGGCCACCCGGATGCGGTGAGCCAGGGGACGGGGTCCGTGCGGAGCTTCGCACGGACCCCGTCCCGCGTTCCGGCAGTCGATTTTCGGACGAACCGTCGATCACGGCGCGCGCCCGCCCTTCGGTAGATCGAACAGCGGACGACCTGCCGGAACCGGCCCGGCGGCCAGGAGCGAAACACCACATAGGGGTGGTTGGCGCCCGGATTCTGGACGAGCCCTTCCGCTGAGCGGACCCGCTCGCTACTGTCCCCGCATCGAACGCCCCGTGGCAGCGCCGCCGCGGGAGCGCAGCCGGTGCCATGGCCTTATACCGGCGGCCTCTCCGTGCGTCGCCGAAAGGGACCGGCCACGCCCCGCCGTGAGAGTCAGCCGCCGCTCACCACAGAGGGAGAGGCGTCGTGACCGCGGAAACCTCCCAGACTCTCGACCGAGGGCTGAGAGTCCTCAAACTGCTCGCCGACACCGACCACGGGCTGACCGTGACCGAGCTGTCCAACAGACTCGGCGTCAACCGCACCGTCGTCTACCGGCTCCTGGCCACCCTGGAACAGCACGCCCTGGTCCGCCGTGACCTCGGCGGGCGCGCCCGGGTCGGGCTCGGGGTGCTGCGGCTGGGCCGCCAGGTCCATCCGCTCGTACGGGAGGCGGCGCTGCCGGCGCTGCGCTCCCTCGCGGAGGACATAGGTGCAACCGCCCATCTGACGCTCGTCGACGGTACGGAGGCGCTTGCCGTGGCCGTCGTCGAGCCG
Organism: Streptomyces sp. WAC06614; assembly: GCF_003949795.1. Classification (GTDB taxonomy): domain Bacteria; phylum Actinomycetota; class Actinomycetes; order Streptomycetales; family Streptomycetaceae; genus Streptomyces. The sequence continues at coordinate 2,878 of NZ_RPRY01000314.1, read as the reverse complement.
ACCTGGACGGACTACCACGTCGCCTACCGGGCGGGCTTCCGCCATCCGCTCGACCGTGGTGCCGCGGGCCGAGCCATCCTGGCCGCCAGGCAGGGTGCGCTCACCGAGCCCGGCTACACCCTCACCCACGGCGAGCTCGAAGCCGGAGCCAGCGGGGCCGCGGCGCCGCTGCTCGGCGTCACCGGCCTGGAGGGCAGCGTCGGCGTGGTCATGCTGGCCGACGCCGTGCCCGAGCGGGTCGGACCGCGCGTGGTCGACGCGGCCCGCGAGGTCGCCGACGCCCTGCGCTGACCGGCGCACCGACGCGGCGGCCGCCCGCCCCCACCGGCCGCCGCGACACCCTGCACCCGGCCCTTCGGCCCCGTCCTGCCCGGGCGGCTAGATTGGCCGGGTGCTCTCTCGCCTCGCTCGTCTCCCGCGTCCCGCCGCCCTCGCCCTCTGCGCCGCCCCGCTGGCGGGCCTGCTCGCCGTGGCGGCGTTCGCCCCGCTGCCCTTCGCGATCGCCCAGCCCGGCCCCACCGCCGACGTGCTCGGCGCCAAGGACGGCCGGACCGTCATCAGCGTCAGCGGTGCGCCGGCCCGGGAGACCAGCGGCCAGCTGCGCATGACCACGATCCAGGCCACCGGCCCGTCCGAGGAGACCAGCCTGGCCGAGCTGGTGCGGATGTGGTTCCGCACCGACCGGGCGGTCATGCCCCGCGAGGCCGTCTACCCCTCGGGCGGATCGGACGAGGAGATCGAGCGGCACAACCTGGAGGAAATGGCCACGTCGCAGTCGACCGCGACCGAGGCCGCCCTCGGCTATCTCCACAAGGACCCCAAGGACGTCAAGGTGGAGCTGAACCTCGCCGACGTCGGCGGCCCCAGCGCCGGCCTGATGTTCTCCCTCGGCATCGTCGACAAGCTCGCCGGCGACGGCTCCGGCGGTGACCTCACCGGGGGCCGTACGGTCGCCGGTACGGGCACCATCAGCGCGGACGGCGAGGTCGGCGCGGTGGGTGGGGTGGCCCTGAAGACCCAGGCCGCCCGGCGGGACGGGGCGACCGTGTTCCTCGTGCCGAAGGCCGAGTGCGCGGACGCGCGCACCGACCTCCCCGAAGGGCTCCGGCTGGTGCCCGTCACCTCGCTGACCGGGGCCGTGGACGCGCTGCGGGCCCTCAACCGCGGGGAGCCGGTTCCTTCCTGCTGACCGGCTCCGGGCCCCCGGCGCCGGCACCGGCGGCCGGGCCGGTGGGGGCGCCGGCGGGGGCCGGGCGGTGGTCCATGGCCCGCCAGGCGGGGAAGACCAGCGGGGACAGGGTGGCCAGCAGGTACGCGCCGCCGAAGAGCAGCAGGGCGGTGGCCGGGCCGAGGCCCTCGATCAGCAGGCCGGCGGCCAGTCCGCCGAGCGGCATGGCCAGTTCGCAGCCGGCCGTGGCGACGCCGGAGACCCGGCTGCGCAGCTCCTCGGGGATCTGCTCGTAGAAGATCGTGCCCAGGACCGGGTTGAGCACCCCGGCGCCCAGCCCGGCCAGCGCCATCGTCACGGCGAGCGGGAGCGTGGTGTCGGTCAGCGCGGCCACGACGTAGCGCGGGGCCCCGCTGCACAGGAACGCGGCCGTGAACACCGCCCGGCGGGGGAAGCGCTCGCCCCAGACCCCGTAGAGCAGCGCGCCCAGCAGGGCGGCGCCGCCGAACAGGGAGACCAGCAGGCCGACGGCGGCAGCCCCGCCGAGCTGCTCCCGGCCGTGCACGGGCAGCAGGACGGCGCCCCAGCCCTGGTCGAGGCCGTTGGTCAGCATGACCATGCAGGTGATGCCCAGCAGCAGTCGGTGGTTCATCAGGAACCGCCAGCCCTCGGTGAGTTCGGCGCGGTAGCCGGCGAACGAGATCCGCTCGGTCCCCGGCCGGGGTTCGGCCGCGGCGACCCCGCGCACGCCGCACGCCACCAGGGCGGCGGACACCGCGTAGGTGGCGGCGTCCAGCAGCAGGACGTTCCCGGCGCCGAGGACGGCGATCAGCAGTCCGGCCAGGGCCGCACCGATCATCCGGGCGCCGCGCGAGACGGCGTCGTAGAGGCTCGTCGCCCGGGACAGGGAGGTGCCGGCGTGTTCGGCGAGGTGGGGCAGGAGGACCGAACGGGCGGTCAGGCCGGGGGTGTGCACCAGGCCGCTGACCGCCATCAGCGCGCAGAGCATCCAGAACTCCAGCAGCCCGGCCTGGTGCAGCAGCGGGATCGCGCCCACGGCGAGGCCGCAGACGGCGTCGGAGACGACCGAAACCCGGCGGCGGCCGATCCGGTCGATCACCGGGCCGCCGACCAGGGCGGCGACGACGACCGGCAGGGTGGCGCAGAAGGCCACCAGGCCGGCCCGGCCGGCGCTGCCCGTGGTCTGCAGGACGAACCACGGGACGCCGATCAGGGTGAGCGAACTGCCCGCGATGGAAACGGTGTTGGCGGCGAGTACGGCGGCCAGCGGGCGCCGGGCGCGGCTCACTGGGCCGCGGTGGCCGGGCGCGGCCGGACGAGGCGGGTGCCGGCCCCGATGAGGGCTTCGCCGAGGCGGATCCGGGCGGCGGCGAGCGGGGCGGAGGCCGGCCGGGACCCGGCGGCGGCGCGTACGGCGGTCCTCGCCAAGCGGTCGGCGCGGGCCCGGGCGGCGAGTTCGGCGGAGCGGGTGGCGTGCGTCTGGGCGTGGATCTCGGCGGGGCTGAAGGCGTGCATGGCAGGACTCCTTCGGAAGCTGCGAGGGCGTGAGGGCGTGAGGGCGTGCCGGGGCGCGACGGGGCGCCTCGGGGCGCATGAGGGCGCGTCAGGGTGCGTCAGGGCGCGACGGGGCATGCCGTGGCCGCGCGTGCGGGGGCGGCCCGGTCCGGGCGGTGACGTGAAGGGGGGTGT
>NZ_RPRY01000313.1 GCF_003949795.1 Streptomyces sp. WAC06614 | reverse complement strand
CAGGTCGGTCTTGGCCAGGGTCATTTCGACGTTGGACAGGAAGTTGCGGAAGAAGTGCCAGCGGTCGCCCATTTCGGTGAGGACGTCGTCCTGGCCGGCTTCGCGCAGCGCCTTCAGGCCGGAGCCGCCGCCGTCACCTGGACCGCCACCCTGCTGCTCATCCTCGGCGACCGCCCCCTGGAGGTCTGGGGCGCCGGCGAGGCCGTCGCCCTGCTCGTCCTGCTCTCCGGGGTCCTGCTGCGCGCCCCCGCCCGCACCGCCGCCGTCCTCGGCCCGCTGCTCGGCCTGGGCTGCATGGCCGTACCCGTGCGCGACACCGACCCCGGGCGCTTCACCCTGCTGTTCTCCGTGCTCACCGTCGTCGTCACCGCCTACTCCCTGCTGCTGCGCCTCCAGGCCGTCCAGCGCCGCCGCGAGCTCGACGCCGTCCGCAGTGCCGAACGCCTGGAGCTGGCCCGCGAGCTCCACGACCTCGTCGCCCACCACGTCACCGGCATCGTCGTCGAGGCCCGCGCCGCCCGCTACACCCACGTCGACGCCGACCGCGCCGCCGAGATCTTCGGCCGGATCGAGACCGCCGGGGACGAGGCCCTCGGCTCCATGCGCCGCCTGGTCAAGGTCCTGCGCGAGGGCGACCCCGCCACCGGCCCCGGCACCAGCCCCGTCGCCCGCCTGGCCGACCTCCGCGAGCTCACCGAGCGCTTCTCGGCCACCGGCCCGCCCGTCGTCCTCTACGTCGAGCACGACCTGGAGACCAAGATCCCCGACGATGTCGCCGCCACCGCCCACCGCATCGTCCTCGAAGCCCTCACCAACATCACCAAGCACGCCGCCACCGCCACCGCCGTCCGCATCGGCCTGCGCACCGTCCCCGCCGGCCTGGAGATCCGCGTCGCCGACGACGGGGGCCGCCCCGCCCGCCTCTCCGAGAAGGCCCGCGGCGGCGGCTACGGCCTCGCCGGCATGACCGAACGCGCCGAGGCCATGGGCGGCACCCTCAAGGCCGGCCCCGCCCCCGAGGGCGGCTGGCAGGTCCGCGCCGTCCTCCCCGTCCCCCACCGGCCGGCCCCTTCCCGATCGGGGGACCACCGTCTCACCCAGTGACACGGCCCGGCCGGCCCGGCCCGCCCGCCACGTAAGCTCGGGAACCATGAACAGCAGCGAGATCGACGCATACGTCTACGCCGAGCTGGCCCGCCTCCGGGACAGCATCGACAACATCGACGCGGCCGTGGTCCACATGCTGGCCGAACGCTTCAAGTGCACCCAGCAGGTCGGCCACCTCAAGGCCCGCCACCAGCTCCCCCCGGCCGACCCCACCCGCGAGGCCGCCCAGATCGCCCGGCTGCGCGAGCTCGCCGAGAACGCCAAGCTCGACCCCGCCTTCGCCGAGAAGCTGCTGAACTTCATCATCGCCGAGGTCATCCGCCACCACGAGACGATCGCTGCGGGCGAAGAATAGGGGGCTGGGGCTCGGCCGCCCCTTCAGGCAGCATGGGCCCCATGTCCGCACTGACGCGCAACGAAGCGCAGACCCGAGCCGCCCTCCTCGACGTCCACCGGTACCACGTCACCCTCGACCTCACCGGTGACGACGAGACGTTCGACTCCACCACCGTGATCCACTTCGGCGCCAAGAGCGCCGGCGACACCTTCGTGGAGCTGAAGCCGGACGCCCTGCGCTCCGCCACCCTGGACGGACAGCCGCTCGACCCCGACATCCTCACCGGCAACCGGCTCCCCCTCACCGGCCTCACCCCCGGCGACCACGAGCTGCGCGTCGAGGCCCGCATGCGCTACTCCCGCACCGGCGAGGGCCTGCACCGCTTCACCGACCCCGCCGACGGCGAGACCTACGTCTACACCCAGATGTTCATGGACGACGTCCAGCGCGTCTTCGCCGCCTTCGACCAGCCCGACCTCAAGGCCGCGTTCGCCTTCACCGTCACCGCCCCCGGCCACTGGACCGTCCTCGCCAACGGCACCACCGAGCGCACCGGCACCCGCGAGGCCGACGGCGCCGGCACCTGGGAATCGGCCCCCACCCCGGTCATCTCCACCTACCTCGCCGCCGTCGCCGCCGGCCCCTGGCACTCCGTACGCACCGAGCACGCCGGACTGCCCTTCGGCATCCACTGCCGCCGCTCCCTGGCCGAGCACCTCGACGCCGACGCCGACGAGATCCTCGACGTCACCACCGCCTGCTACGACCGCTACCACGAGAAGTTCTCCGAGCCCTACCCCTTCGACTCCTACGACCAGGCCTTCGTCCCCGAGTTCAACGCCGGCGCCATGGAGAACCCCGGCCTGGTCACCTTCCGCGACGAATTCATCTTCCGCTCCGCCGTCACCGACACCGAACGCATGCGGCGCGCCATGGTCGTCGCCCACGAGATGGCCCACATGTGGTTCGGCGACCTCGTCACCCTGCGCTGGTGGGACGACATCTGGCTGAACGAGTCCTTCGCCGAGTACATGGGCTACCAGACCCTCACCGAAGCCACCCGCTTCACCGACACCTGGACCGAGTTCGCCGTCACCCGCAAGTCCTGGGGCTACGACGCCGACCAGCGCCCCTCCACCCACCCCGTCGCCCCCGACCCCGACGACGTCCCCGACACCGCCGGCGCCCTGCTCAACTTCGACGGCATCTCCTACGCCAAGGGCGCCTCCGCCCTGCGCCAGCTCGTCGCCTGGCTCGGCGAGAAGGACTTCCTGGCCGGCATCAACACCCACTTCACCCGGCACAAGTTCGCCAACGCCTCCCTCGCCGACTTCGTCGACTCCCTGGCCGACAGCACCGACCGCGACGTCCACGCCTGGGCCGACATCTGGCTGCGCACCACCGGCATCGACACCCTCACCCCCGAGCTCCAGGAAAGCCCCGGCGGCTGGACCCTCGCCGTCCGCCGCGACGGCAGCCGCCCGCACCGCCTCACCGTCGGCACCTACGACGCCGAACCCGGCCACGCCCGCCGGCTGGAGCTGCGCGACCGCCTCGACCTGGACGTCCCCTCCGGCGAGGTCGTCTCCGGCACCGGCCCCCGCCCCGCCCTGGTCCTCCTCAACGACGGCGACCTCACCTACGCCAAGGTCCGCCTCGACGAAGGCTCCCTGGAGACGGCCCTGCGCCGCCTGTCGGGCATCCCCGACGCCCTCACCCGCGCCGTGCTCTGGAACGCGCTGCGCGACATGGTCCGCGACGGCGAACTGGAACCCGTCGCCTACCTGGAGACCGTCCACGCCCACCTGCCGGAGGAGACCGACCTCGCCGTCGTCCAGGGCGTCCTCGGCTTCGCCCGCCAGCAGATCGCCGACCAGTACCTCGCCCCCGAGGAACGGGCCGGCGCCCTGCGCCTGATCACCTCGACCACCCGCGACCTGATCCGCCGCACCGAGGACGGCCAGGCGCCCGGCCTGCGGCTGGCCGCCGTACGCGTCTTCATCGACAGCGCCACCCAGCCCGACACCATCGCCGCCTGGCTCACCGACGGCACCGTCACCGGCGGCCCCGAGCTCGACCCCGAGCTGCGCTGGCGGATCCTCGGCCGACTGGCCGTGCTCGGCGCGGTGGGCGAGCCGGAGATCGCCGAGGCCCTCGCCGCCGACCCCAGCGCCACCGGCGAGGAGGGCGCGGCCCGCTGCCGCGCCGCCCTCCCCGACGCCGAGGCCAAGGCGACGGCCTGGGCCCGCATGTTCGAGGACGACTCCCTGTCGAACTACCTGTTCACCGCCACCGCCCAGGGCTTCTGGCAGCCGGAGCAGACCGACCTGACCGCCCCCTACGTCTCCCGCTACTGGGCCGACGCCGTCGCCCTCGGCGCCCGCCGCGGCCCGGCCATCGGCGAAGCCGCGGGCCGCTGGGCCTTCCCCACCCACGCGGTGTCCCCCACCACGGTGGAAGCAGCCCGAGCCTGCCTGTCGAACCCGGACCTCATCCCCCTCCTCCACCGCAAACTGACCGACCAACTGGCCGACCTCACGCGAGCCTTGCACATCCGCTCGACCAACGTCGGCTGATCTGCGGCCACTTCGCTCCCGTCCCTCTGGGGAGTCGTGAGAGGGGCGGGAGCCGGCATGTGCGGGCGAGAGGCAAATCGTCTGACGATCCGACAGGTGCCGGTGATATTCTTGAGGGGTTACGAGCCACTTGGTGAGACGTGACGCGGTATCCGGCATCGGCCGGATGCTCCCCGCGGGAGCCCAGAGCTGACCTTGCCACCCGACCCATGGGCAGGCAAGGACGCGAGCAACGGTCCGTCGAGCGACTCTCCGGGTCGACGCAGCGCGTATCGCGGATCCACACCCCGGGTCGAGCGGTGCAGCCGCTTGACACCCGAGTCCTCCCACGGATCCAGCGAAGGGCCCACCAGCCATCAACGCCTACGTCTTAGCCGATCGTCTCGCCTACAGCGACGACTCCGGCATCCCCGGAGCTGGCCTCGCGGTCTTCTCCGCGATCACCGTCGTACCCCACCGTACGGCGAGCTTCGAATCCCGCTACGCAGACCTGCGTCACGACTGGCTGCACCAGCACGGCATCCCCGTCGACTACGAGTTCCACACGGCGAAGTTCCTCGGAGGCCGGGGCCGTCCCGGCGACCGGAACCCGGACCGGACCGACCGCCGCCGCATGGCCCAGAGCCTGCTGGACCTCATCGGGCGCTTTCCGGGTCTGACGGTCCACTCCGTCTACTCGATCGACCGCGACTTCCGTGCCGCCAAGCGGGCCGCCTTCAGCGGTCTGCTCCGTTCCCTCGACGCCGCGCTCGTCGAGGACGGCCGGTACGCCGCGCTCACCGTGGACGGCGACGGCACCGAGCACCTCTACACCGAGGTCCACGAACAGGTCCGCCCGCGTCGGCTCATCGGCCCCGCAGCCCAGGTACCGGCCCACGAGTCGCTGTGGATCCAGGCCGCCGACCTGGTGGCCTACACGGCCTGCCAGGCAGTGGCCCGGCAGCCCGAACGCGAGTTCATGTGGTACTGGCACGCCCAGCACCTGCCGAAGGCTCCGCCACCGCGGGAGGCATGAGCCGTGAACCACGGAGGCCCCGGCGCACGCGCCAGGGCCTCCGTAAAAGCAGACCTGACAGACGCCGCCGGCGCTGCCCGGACTACACAACCAGTGTACCCACCACTACCACACGAAACCACCCGTACAGCGACGGGTCACACACCGCGGAGCCTTCCGCCCTTAAGGAGTGACGTTGTCCGTCCCCACTGGATTCCAAGAACCCTCGATGGGTGAACGTCGTACCGCCGATCCCGCCACCTCAGGCCCTCAGAGCATCACCTTCCTCTACGGCGAGGAAGAATTCACCGTCTCCGGCTTCGAGAACGACCTGCCGGAACTGTCGTCCGTGACAGACCGCGGATCCCTCGTCAAGGCAGGTCTGAACTCGCCCGGCGCCACCCTCGACGTGGACTCCTGGCATGCCGTCGCCCGCGCCGTCGTCGCCCCCGATTCGGCCGCCGCTCAACTCCGCGCCCAAAAGGGCCTGCTCTCCGCCCTCATCGAGGAGCACGTCGAAGGCGCCACCCTCCGCTCCCTGCACACCCGCGCCTGGCTCACCGAACTCTTCCCGGGCCTCCAGCCCCGCACCGGCCAGGAGGCCCTCCCGGTCGACGACCCGGTCGTCCTGGGCGACCTGGGGCACGACGGGGAACCCCTCGCTTGCGTCGTCTACACGTACCGCGACATCGCCCACCTCCGCGCGCACCTGCGCCAGACCATCACCGAGACCCGGCGGGCCAACCCCAACCCGTACGACCAGTCGATCCTCGCCCGGCGCATCACCCGAGCCGTGATCGCCCACCCCGCGCGCCTGGAGTTCGAGGACGGCACCGAGCCGGTCGACATCCTCGTCGTCCGCGACGGCATCACTCGCCTGACCAGCGCATGGGCCCTCCTCACTGGAGAGGAGAGCCCTACTCCGGACCAGATCGCCCGAACCGCCGGCGACCTGCTTCTCGCCGAGAAGCCCCAGCGCCGCGGCGCGGAGAAGCCACGCAGCCAGCGCATGGCACTCGGCCGCCGGGACGCACTGGCAGAACTCCGCGCCGAGTTCTACCAAGGCCTGGGCGGAGGACAGCCGGCCGACCGGTCCGTCCGACTCGGCCAGACCCTCGTCGTCCCCGCACAGATCACCGTCGGACTTCGCCGCCACGGAACGACCACCCTGCCCGCCGAGGAGGTGTTCGACGACGCGGTGCGCAGCATCCTCGCCTCGCTCCACGTCGAGTTCAAGGCATGGGAGTCCGCGGCGCAGAACGTGGAGGTCGGCTCCCGCGCCCTGCGAAGGGTGCACCTGAACGGCCAGAGCGAGACGCGGCTCCTCGAAGGCGTGGTCGCCCTCGCCCTCGGCAGGCGGCGGCCGGAGGAGCTGCCCGAGGTCTTCGGGGACCGCCGGATACCGGGCACCCCTCTGTGGCGCGCGGTCTACCTCGTACATCACCTGACCAGGGATGACGTCTTCAGGGAGGTCAAGCGGCACGCCAAGGACATCAAGGGCACCCGGCAGATGAAGACAGCCGGATACGCCGAACTCCTCGGCCCGATCATCGACCTGCCCTGGCGGGGAGCCAAATCCGCCTCGCTCAAGCAGGCCCGCAACGCCTGGGCCAACGGGGGCGTCCTCACCAAGGCCGTACTCGGCCACTGGACCCCGATTCCCTGCGACGACTTCACCCACCTCGTACCCGCTGCCCACGAGGGGGACACCGATGCCCGTCAGACCCTCACCGTGGCCGGCGGTACCGCCCTGCTCGCCGACAAACTGATCACCCGGAACGTGGGCTCGGCGGTCGGGAACACCGTTCCCTGGCGGAGCAACGTGGACCAGGTGGTGGCCGGACTGGCCGAGAGCCACGAGGGCCTGTGGATGCTCGCCGTGGCGGCCAACGCATTCGACGCGGACAGGGAATGCGTCAACTCCTTCTCCGCCACGCAACTGCTCGGCAAGGACAAGACGGAGATGTACACCATCCCCGACGTCGACCCCGAGCATCCGGACCGGCTGCGCAAGGACCAGGGAGGCGTCGCCTCCCTCGCCCTCACCCCCTGGCGCGTGGTCGAAGCCTCCGATCCCGTTCGCGCCCAGGCGCTGGACGAGGAGAAGGACCGGGCCTCCGAGGACACCATGACCGTCGGCGAGGTGCTCGACCAGAAGCGCAGGGACCTCGTCGTGGCAGTGGAAGCGGCCCGGCAGCGGCTGGACGCTCTTCTCGACTACGCCAAGACACCCGAAGCGAAACAGACCACCCTGGAGCCGTTCGGGTCGCACCCGGAGTGGAAGACCCTGGACGACGAGGTCCGCGACCTCGCCACCATCATTTACCACCATCGGCCGGACCAGGCCGACGAGGACGACGAGGAGTACGACGACACCGAGGAGGACTGGGCATGACCGGCCACCCCACGCCCTGACCCCCGGTTGCACCGGAGCCACCGCCCAGGGGCGCGCGGAACTGCGCGCCCGGCCCCGCGACGGGCTGTAGTCGTCGTGGGTGCTTCGCCCCGGCGGCGGGGCTGCGGGCCGGCTGCCGCCGTAGGGGTGGCGCTTGTCCTGCGGGCTGCAGGCCGTCGGTGGCCGGCCGCGCAGTTGCCCGCGCCCCTGTGGGGCCGGGCTTCGGCCCGGGTGGTGGCGCCGGCCGGACCGGAGTCCGGCTTCGCCCCGGCGCAGGCGGGGGCAGGGGGTGTTACCCCGTTCGGGTTGGGTCGTTGTGATCGGTGAGGGGTCGGCCCCTCCTGCGCCCGGCCGGGGCGGCCCACGGTCCCGGCCCCGTACGTGAGGACCCGCATGACCACGCGGTCTGGCCCGCCGGCGGGCCAGAC